>DATMIG010000233.1:0-38583 GCA_035554335.1 Burkholderiales bacterium | reverse complement strand
CGCCGGCGAAAGCAGGATGCGGCCCGAGCCGTCGGGCTCGACGTGCTCTTCGAAGCCGAGAAGCAGGCGCTTCCACCAGCTGGCCTTCGGGTCGAAGCTGGGAAAGGCGGAGACCCGCGCGCGCACCGGCTCCCAGTCGGCGAGCGGGTACATCAGCACGCAGCCGTCCGGATGAGCGGTGAGGACCAGCGGCTTGCCGAGCGCCGCGCGATGGCGCGTGGGCACCGCGACGCGCCCCTTGGCGTCGAGCGTGATGACCGCCGCTCCGTGAAACGTAGCCTCCACTGAAATCCCTCTTTGATGGCCTTTTGTGCCACTTTTTTCTACGTTTTGCCACCTTACCTGAACGCCGGTGCCGGGGTCAAGCGCGAAAAATTTGGCGCGACAAGGACTTACGCGTGGTTTTGGAGGTCAATTCAACGAAAATCTGCACCTATGATTCAATTACTTACGGAGCGGATTGAAAGTGACGCCTGAGGATTGGGCGGATGCCATAATTTCCGCCCCCATGATCGATAAATTCTTCGCCAGCCCCGAGGCCGCGCTGGCCGACGTGCCGAACGGAGCCACGATCCTGATCGGCGGCTTCGGCGGTGCCGGCATGCCGGTCGCCCTCATCGACGCGCTGATCGCGCAAGGCGCGCGCGATCTCACCATCGTCAATAACAACGCCGGCAACGGCGATACCGGGCTCGCCGCCCTCATCGCGGCGAAGCGGGTGAAGAAGATCCTCTGCTCGTTCCCGCGCCAGTCGGACTCGTGGCACTTCGACAAGGCCTACCGGGCCGGCGAGCTCGAGCTCGAGCTCGTGCCGCAGGGCACGCTCGCCGAGCGCATCCGCGCAGCGGGCGCGGGCATCGGAGCCTTCTACACGCCGACCGCGTTTGGCACCGACCTCGCGAAGGGCAAGGAGACGCGCCGCATCGGCGAGCGTGACTACGTGCTCGAATATCCGATCCACGCCGACTACGCGATCATCAAGGCCGACCGCGCGGACCGCTGGGGCAATCTCGCCTACCGCAAGACGGCGCGCAATTTCGCGCCAATCATGGCGGCGGCGGCGAAGTGCACCGTAGTTCAGGTACGCGAGACCGTGGAGCTCGGCGCGCTGGATCCCGAAACCGTCATTACGCCCGGCATCTTCGTTAAGCGAATAGTGAAAGTCGGCTCAACGCTGAAAAAGGCAGCCTGATGAAAAAGCTCGATCGCAACCAGATGGCGGCGCGCGTGGCGCGCGACATCCCGGAGGGCTCCTACGTCAACCTCGGCATCGGCCTGCCGACGCTGGTGGCGGACCACCTGCCCAAAGGGCGCGAGATCATCCTGCACAGCGAGAACGGCGTGCTCGGCATCGGGCCGAAGCCCGCGGCCGGAGAGGAGGACGAGGACCTCATCAACGCCGGCAAGGAGCCGGTGACGCTGCTCGCGGGCGGCGCCTTCTTTCACCACGCCGATTCGTTCGCCATGATCCGCGGCCGGCACCTCGACTTCGCGGTGCTCGGCGCCTTCCAGGTGTCGGTGGCCGGCGACCTCGCGAACTGGCACACGGGCGGGGCCGACGCGATCCCCGCCGTCGGCGGCGCGATGGACCTCGCGATGGGCGCGAAGAAGGTCTTCGTCATGATGGAGCACCTGACGAAGAAAGGTGAGAGCAAGATCGTCCAGCGCTGCACCTACCCGCTCACGGGCGCGCGCTGCGTGAACCGCATCTACACCGATCTGGCCGTCATCGACGTGAAGCCCGATGGGCTTCACGTCGTCGACATGGTGGAAGGACTGTCCTTCGAGGAACTGCAGCGCCTGAGCGGCGTGCCGCTCAAACGCCTGGCTACTGCGGCTTGACGCCGGCCGCCTTCAGCACGCGCGCGTAGTCCTGCATCTCGGCATGCACGAGCTTCGAGAACTCCTGCGGCGACATGTCCATGGTGTCGTTGCCGAGGTTCTGCAGCTTCTGCTTCACGCCCGGATCGGCGAGCGCCTTGCGCGTGTCGGCGTTGATCTTGTTGACGAGCTCGGCGCTCATGCCCGCCGGGCCCCACATCGCCACCCAGAGGGCTGATTCGCCGCCCTTCACGCCCGCTTCCGGCATGCTCGGCACGTCCGGCAGCACGGGGTTGCGTTTCGCGGTGGTGACGGCGAGCGGGCGCAGCTTGCCGCTCTTGATCTGCGACAGTCCCGCCGAGATCGGCGCCCAGTAGCCGTCGACGTTATGGCTGAGGATCGCCGCGATGACTTCCGGCGTCCCCTTGAACGGTACTTCGGTCACCTTGATGTGTGCCGCCGCGATCCATTTCTCGGTGCTCAAGTGCGTACCGCTGCCGATGCCGGCGTGGCCGATGTTAATCGCGCCCGGCTTCGCCTTGATGGCGGCGAGCAGGTCGGCCATCGTCTTGTACGGCGAGTCGACGTTGACCACGAGGACGTTCGGCTGCTCGGTGAACGGCACGATGTCGGTGAAGTCCTTCAGCGTGTCGTACGGCAGGTGCGCGTAGATCGCCGGATTCACCGTGTGCGCGTTGGAGGTGATGAGCAACGTGTAGCCATCGGGAGCGGCACGCGCGACCACCGCGCTGCCGATCGAGCCGCCGGCGCCGGAACGGTTTTCGTTGACCACCGGCTGCCCCCACATCTCGGAGAGCTTCGCGGTGACGATGCGCCCGACGATGTCGACGGCGCTGCCCGGCGTGAAGGCGAGAATCACCTGCACCGGCTTGTTGGGATAGCCCTGCGCCGACGCCTGCAGGGCGAAAGCGGCGAGCAAAAGAAGCGTCCAGCGTCTCATTCACATCCTCCTGGGTTGTTATGCCTGCAAACGCGCGGCGCTAGCCGCGCGTTGACCTCGAGCGGGCCCAATACTGCTCCGACGACTTCGAGGCTTTGAGCGCCTCGGGCGTTTCATATCCCGGCGCCATGGACGCCGTCGTGCCGGCGAGCACCTGATGGTGGTCGATGTTGAGGAGCCTGAGCCAGCTTTGCTGCCCGAGCGTGAGGCCGATCATGCAGCCGAGCTCGACCAGCTCCGGCTCGCTGAAGTGCCGGTGCATGCGCTCCCAGAACGCGTCGTCGGTGTTGAGATGCCAGGCGATCGCTTCCGCGTAGGCGAGCGCCGCCTTCTGGCGCTCCGAATAGCGCGTCGACTTCTCGAAATTAAGGAGATCCTTGACGTCGTCCTCGATCATGCCGGCGCCTGCCGCCTTCACCGAGCGCTGGTTGCCGCAGTAGTCGCACTGCACCGAGCGGGAAATGTAGAGCCGGCACAGCTCCTTGATCGGGTGATCGAGCACGCCGTTCTTGAAGAGATCGCGCCAGGAGTTGGCGAAGAACCAGAAGCACGCCTTGACGTGCGCGCGGATCGCCGAGCTCTCCGGACGCGGCGTGCCCTCGCGCCGGCAGCGCTCCATCTCGCGCTGCATGTCCGCGTCCATTTTGTCCAGCGGGAAATAGCTGATGCGCTGCTTGCCGCTCATCACGTTCCTTTCAGGGGGGGATAGTCGCGCGACCATACCGGGTGCTTGAGGAATTCCTTCGGATCGTAGGTCCAGAACTGACTCACGTCGTGGTAGGTGTAGATCGGCGTGTTGACCAGGCGCCCGTCCTTCTTCTCGACCTTGCGGATATCGACGTTGCCGACCACATTGCCGTAGTCGTCGAACTTGATCGGCCCGCGCAGGGTTTCGACGCGAACGCCGCGCAGCGCCTTGATGAACGCCTGCTTGTCCTCGACGCGGCCGTTGAGCGCCTCGATCGCCGCGCCCAGCACCTCGCCATACAGGTACGTGCCCGAGGCGTACTGGCCCGGGTCGTAGCCGTTATCGGCGCGATACGCGGCGACGAAGCGCTTATTGATCGGGTTGTCGCTTTGCGCGGTATACCAGCAGGACGAGATCGCGCCCACCGCGTAGTCGCCCATGTTGCGCACCGCGACCTCGTCGAACGCCACCATGCCGCCGGTAATCGGCTTCTTCATGCCGTACTCGTTGTACTGCTTGAAGAAACGGAAGCCGTTCGAGCCGGCGAAGCCGAGGAACACGGCGTCGACATCGGGCTTGATCTGCGCGATGTACGAGCCGTAGTCCGGCGCATTCAGCGGCGAGAACAGCTTCTGCACGACGGTGCCGCCCGCGTCCTCGAACACCTTCTGGAAACCGCCGATCGACTCGTGCCCGTAGGCGAAGTCGTCCGCGATGGTCGCGATGCGCTTGTACTTCAGCGTCTTCGCGCAGTAGTCGGCGATCGGATAAGAGCATTGCGCCGAGGTCGAGGTGGCGCGGACGAACCACGGGTTCGCCTTGCGCTGGGTCATGTCTTCCGCGCCGGCGATCGGCAACGTCGGGATCTGCGCCGTACGGATGTAGTCGTCCATCGCGAGCGCCTCGAAAGCCGCGAGCGGCCCGACGACCGCCTGCACGCGCTCGCGCTCGACCAGCTCCTGCATCTTGGTGCGCGCTTGGGCCGGCACGGCGCCCGTGTCGGCGACGGTGAGGGTGACCTTGCGGCCGCCCAGGGTGTAGTTCTTTTCTTTCAGGTAAATGGTCAGGCCGCGCTCCATGTCGATGCCGCCGGATGCGAGCGCGCCGGTCTTGATGGTCAGAAGGCCGATGCGGATCGGCTCCGGCTGGCTGCGCACGATGGCGGGAAAGCCGAGGGCTGCAGTCCCAGCGGCCGCTGCCTGAACGAACTTGCGACGGTTGATGCTCATTGCGCCTCCTCCTCCAAGGTTTGGCGCCTGAATCTTACTCCGTGCCGATCATGGAATAGCGCAGGTCGGCGGCCAGGCACGGCGCTTCCGGCAGGCCGCGCTCGCGGCGCACGAGATTTGTGCCGAGCACAATCGACACCATCTTGTAGAACGCATGGCGCCGGCTCATGCCCTCGCGGCCCATGCCGCAGTCGGAAGAGAGCACCAGGCGCTCGGCGGGAACGTGCTCCAGCGCCTTGCGCACGAGGCTGGCGACCTGATCGGGCGTCTCCACCTGCAGCGTGTGGTGGTCGACCACGCCGATGCAAACTTTCTTATCCTTAATTTTCTGGCCGATGGCCGCGAGATCCATGCCGCCGGAGCTGCAGGTCTCGAACGTGATCACATCGGCGTCCACCCGGTTGAGGGCATCGAGCGCCGGCTCATAGCTGGGCGTCTTCGCGAAAAGGCGCTGCGCCGCGGGGTTGCCCCAGCAAGTGTGGCACCAGACTTCGGTCTTGCCGCGCAGCCCGCGCACCGTGGTGTTGAACACCTCCACCATGAAATCCGGGTTCAGGACCTTGTCGGAGATGCCCTTCGCCGCGAGCAGATGGATCTGCGGCTCTTCCATCTGGATCACCTTGCAGCCGGCGTCGGCGAGCTCGTTCAGCTCCTGGTTCAGCGCCTCGGCGATCGCCAGGATGCTCTGGCGCATGTCCTTGTAGTGCAGGTCGCGCACCGCCATGGCGATGAGCTCGGCCGTGATGGTGCCGAACTTCACCGGCCTCGTCGTCTGCCGCTGCGCCGCTTTCCAGATCGCGCTGTAGTGAAGGTTGCCGCGTCCGACTGGCCCGGTGAGGTCCGGCATCAGTCGCGTCTCGAGCACGTCGTGCAGGATGTGCCCCGGCTTGTTCGGAATGCCGGCGAGGCCGCCTTTCACGCGATACGGCCGCATGCCGCTGAAGCCGTCCATGTGCAGCGGCGCGTACGAGAACCAGTTGTGCCCGGCGACGTCCGCATCGAAGCGGCAGTCGCCATCCGTAACGATGTCGAGCCCCGCGACCTCCTGGTCGCGCATGTAGCACGACACCGCGTCGAGGTACTGCTCGCGATAGGCGCGGTCGACCATCGCCTCGCGAAAATCGCGCCCGGCGAGATTTTGCGTGTACCACGCCGGCCGCGGCAGCGAGCCGATGATGGTGGTGGGGAGGACGACGTTCGCGGTGGCGGTAAACATCAGCTCAACCCGTCGCCGACCTTGACGTTTTCCGGCTTGAGCTCCATGCCGGAGGCCTGCGCCTGCATGAGCAACAGCGTGGAGAAGTCCTGCTCCGTCATGCCGCGCCCGATCATCTGCTGCAGCAGATCGCGCGTCAGCGACGTGAGCGGCATGGGCACTTCGAACTCCTTGCCCGCGTCCAGGCCGAGGTCGAGGTCCTTGCGCAGCAGCTTGGGCGTGAACGTGACATGGAAGTCGAGATTGACCAGCGCCGGCGTCTTGTAGCGCGTGAACATCGAGCCCATCACGCTCTTGTTGAGGAAGTCGAGGAAGGCATGGCGCGGCATGCCCGCCTTCTCGGCGAGGATGGTGATCTCGCAGAGGTTCTGGATCACCACGCCGAGCATCACGTTGTGGCAAATTTTCGCGATGCGCGCGAGCTCGCCTTCGCCGACATAGCTCGAGCCCACGCCCATCATGTCGAGATAGGGCTTCGCCGTCTCGTAGGCCGATTTCGGACCCGAGACCACGAACGTGAGCTTGCCGGCCTTGATGACCTTCGCGTTGCCGCTGACGGGCGCGGCGAGATACTCGATGCCCCTGCCCTTCAGCATCTGGCGTAGCTCCGCCGAGCCTTCGAGGGAGATGGACGAGCACTCGACGACCATCTTCGGCTTGCCCTTGGCCAGCGCCTGGTTCAGGACTTCCTTCACATCATCGAAGGTGGAGACCATGACGAAGAGAATGTCCTTCGTCGACAGCTCCTCCAGCCGGTTGACGACTTTCGCGCCGGATTTTTCCAGCGGCAGCGCCTTGTCGCGCGTGCGGTTCCAGACGGCGATGTCGCAGCCGCCCTTCGCGAGGCGCTCGGCCATGGCGTAGCCCATGCGGCCGGCGCCGATCCAGCCGAGCTTCTGGTTAGTAGGGGTTGGCAATCGGCAGTTCCTCTGCAGGGAAGAGCGAGATGATCTTCGCGCCCTTCGGGGTCAGGATGACTTCTTCCTCGATGCGCGCGGCCGAGACGCCGTCGGTCGCCGGGCAATACGTTTCCACGGCGAACACCATGCCGGCCTTCAGCTCGATCGGCTCGCGCAGCGAGGTAAGGCGCGAGATGAGCGGCCGCTCGTGCAGTCCGAGGCCGAGACCGTGGCAGAAGTTGAGGCCGAACGCGGCCATCTCGCTCTCGAAGCCGATGTCCTTCGCTTCTGGCAACGCCCGCGCGATCTTGTCGCTGGTCATGCCGGGACGCAGAAGCTCGATCGCCTTGTCCATCCATTCGCGCGCTCTCTTGTACGCGGTGCGCTGCGCGGGCGTCGCTTTGCCGACGTTGAACGTGCGGTAGTAGCAGGTGCGATAGCCCATGAACGACTGGATGATGTCGAAGAACGCCTGGTCGCCCGGGCGGATCAGACGATCCGTGAAGTTGTGCGGGTGCGGGCTGCAGCGTTCGCCGGAAATGGAGTTGATCGCTTCGACGCAGTCGGAGCCCATTTCGTACAGGCGCTTCGTCGCGAGGGCGACGATCTGCGATTCCTGCACCCCGGGCTTCAGCGCCTCCGCGATGTCCTGGTAGACACCGTCGACCATGGCGGCGGCCATGTTGAGCAGCGTGAGCTCATCGATGTTCTTCACCTCGCGCGCTTCGAGCATCACCTGCTGGCCGTCGCGCACTTCGATGCCCAGCTTCTGCAGCTCGAACAACATCGGCGGTTCCACGACGTCCAGGCCGAGCGGCTGGTCGGCCACGCCCTCCGCCTTCAGGATGGCGTGGATCTCCTTCGCCGCTTCTTTGAAAAGCGTAAGGTCGCCGCCCGTCGCGCCGCGCAGACCGAGCAGTCCCGCGCGGCAGTGATCGGTGTGCAACCACGGCGCGTAGAGCTTGTGGTGCTTCGCGGCGCTGCCGAAGTCCCAGATGTACGGGTCGCCGGTGCCAGTGAGGAGCGAGTAGCGCGTGAGCTTGTCGCGCGCCCATTCGCCGATCACCGTGCTCGTGGTGTAGCGGATGTTGTGCTGGTCGAAGCACAGCAGCGCGCCCAGGCCCGAATGCGCGAGCGACGCCCGCACGCGCGCGAGGCGGTAGTCGTGCAGCCGGCGGAAGTTGACGCGTTCCTCGAAATCGACCTGGGTGCGGCCCGGCGCCTGCAGCGGCCGGTCCCAGCGGTGATGCGGATCGATGTCGTCCGGACGAACCTGCTTCGGCTCCGGCGGCCGCGACTTCTTCGCCATTCAGCTGCCTCCTCAGGGAGGCCGATTCTAGCCGGAGACGAGTTCCATCCGACGCTTGAGGCGCGCCGCCGTTTCGCTGTCGCCGGCGGCTTCGGCGCGCTTCAGCTGCACGCCGAGCCAGGCGAGCAGCGGCCGGCGCCAGCCCTGCGCAGAGGAGATATCCACCGCGGCGGCGATGCCCTGCGGCGCGATGGTCGTGGCGCGCATCTGCACGCCATACGCCACCAGCTGCGAGAACGGCTCGCTCGACGCGGCGCGTGGGACGCGTCCCGCAAGGTAGTCGGCATAGTTACGCTCTTCCGCGCTTGCGTCGGCACGCAAGGCTTCGAAGCCGGGGCACGGCTCGAAGACTAGGCTTGCCACCTGCGCCGCGCAGCGGATGAGCTCCGCGCGCGCGACGAGGTCGGCGCGACCGGTCGCCGCCAGCTCGGAGCGCGCGAACGCGAAGGCATCTTCCGCACCCTTGGCGTCGCCTGCCAGATAGCGCTGTTGAAAGACCTGCAGCGAAGCGGCTGCATTGCTCTGCCACTGCGGCGAGTGCGGCGCGCTCGAACAACCGGCGGCGACCAGCGCTATGGCAAGCGAATTTCGGATTTGCGCTCGAAGGGCCATTTGCTATTGATCTCGTCGATCAGTGCCGAAATCTTGCGCAGGTTCGCGTCGACCTCGGCGCGCAGCTGTCCGAGGTCCTTGGTCGCCGCCTTGGCGTTGCCGCTGATGCTCTCGGCGTCGGCGAGGATGCCGTCGGCGCGCTTCAGCGTCTCGCGGACTTCGCCGAGCATGGTGTTCGCCTGCGCGAGCGCCCGCTCGGTGGATTCCATGATGCCGCCGGGCGCGAAGAGACGCTGGTCGGTCTTGCCGACGACGCCGTTGAGCGAGGCGAGGAGCGCGTTCGTCTCGTCCAGCACCTTGACGAGCTTCTGCACGTCCTGCTCGTTGCCGAGCAGCGCGCCGAGCGCGCCCTGCTTGCCGGCCGCGCGGTCCGCCACGGCGCGGGCGCTGGCGATGCTCGCCTGCAGGTTGCCGCCGGCGGCGGTGAGGCTCTCGATGTTGTCCAGGATGCTGCGCATGGACGCCACGAGTTTCGGGATCTCTGCGCTCGTGTCGCCGCGCAGGACCGGCCGCTCGGCGTCGTCGGACAGCGCCGGATCCTTCAGGTCCCCGGTGTG
Source organism: Burkholderiales bacterium (assembly GCA_035554335.1). Taxonomy (GTDB): domain Bacteria; phylum Pseudomonadota; class Gammaproteobacteria; order Burkholderiales; family SG8-39; genus SCGC-AG-212-J23. Next base: position 29,291 of record DATMIG010000233.1, on the reverse strand, counting down.
CGCGCGGATCGTGGCGCCGCCGATCAGTCCCTTCTCGAGCGTGAATACCGAGGTCGCGCGCAGCCAGTGCGCCTCCTTGCGCGGAATCTCGATCAGGATGCGCGCCCGGCCCTGCTCGTCGAGCGACACGCGCCGCACTCGCCCAATGGGGAAGCCGGAGAAGTTGAGGTCCATGCCGATCGCCACGCCTTCGGCGTTGTCGGTGACGAGCGTCAGGCGCTGCGTATCCTCGAAGACGCCGCGCGCATAGAGCGCGTAGACCAGAAAACCCGCGCCGAGCATCACCACCAGGCCGAGGAGCAGGCCGACGCGGAACTGCAGGTTCTTGGGGACGACGCTCGGGGTTAGATCGCGCTCCATCGTATTTAAGTGTTTGTTTTGATTATACGGGTGGGCCCTTCGCGGCCGGGCCCGTGAATTGCAAGTGCCCCGGCGTCATGCGCCCATCTTCCAAGCAGTGGTTCACCCTCCTCAAGGAGAGCGCTTCTTCCTGGTCCGCCGACTACTGCCCCAGCATGGGCGCGGCGATCTCCTACTACACCCTGTTCTCGATCGCGCCGCTCCTTCTGATCGCGATCGCGGTGGCTGGAATCGTGTTCGGCGCCGACGCGGCGCGCGGCGAGATCTTCGGCCAACTGCGCGGACTGCTCGGCGACGAGGGCGCGAAAGCGGTCGAAGGCATGCTGCAGGCGGCCGACCGCCCCGGCGCCGGCATCGTCTCCACCATCACCGGCATCGTCGTGCTCCTCCTCGGCGCGACCACTGTCTTCAACGAGCTGCAGAACGCGCTCGACCGGATCTGGCGTGCGCCGGCGCGCGCGCAGTCGAGCGGCCTCTGGAATCTGCTGCGCACGCGCCTGCTTTCTTTCGGCATGGTGCTCGGCATCGCGTTCCTCCTCATGGTGTCGCTGGTGGTCAGCGCAGCCCTAGCCGCCCTCGGCAAATGGTGGACGCCGGCCGGATGGGAAGCGGTCATGCACGTCCTCGACATCCTGATCAGCTTCGGCCTCATCACCGTCATGTTCGCTCTCATCTATCGCTTCATCCCGCGCGCGCACGTCGCGTGGCACGACGTCTGGATCGGCGCCGCGGTCACCTCGCTGCTCTTCGCCGTCGGCAAGTTCGCGATCGGCCTCTACCTCGGCAAGAGCAGTGTCGCCTCGAGCTTCGGCGCCGCCGGCTCGCTGGTCGTGCTGATGGTGTGGGTTTACTACTCGGCGCAGATCTTCCTTTTCGGCGCGGAATTCACGTGGGTGTACGCGCACGAGCGCGGCTCGCGCCGCGGCGAGCCCCGGCCTGGCGCAGCGGCTGCCGCGGCCGCTCCGGAGAGCAGGCCCGACGAGGTGCAGCATCGCCACTATCCCTTGCCGGTGCGCGTAATGCCGGAGCCGCTGACGGCGCGCCCGGCGGCCAACGTCTCGCCGGCGCGCGAGCGGCGCAGCGTCCGGCGCCGACATCCCTTCGGCAGCCTCGGCGTCGCCTTCGTTGCGGGTGTGACAGTCGCTGCGGCACAATCGCTCATCGGAAGCCGCCGGCCTGCGCGGCGCGCCTTCCCGGGAGCCGATTGGTTGCACGGACTGAAAAGGCGACTGACATGAGACGATGGCTCGCGTTGCTGCTCGTCGCCGGCTGCGGAACCACCCAGTGGGACAAGCCCGGCGCCACGCAGGAGGTGGCCGACGCCGACGCGCGCGCCTGCGCCGCCGCCGCGCAAACGGCCCCAACGCTGCCTCGCTCGCAGACCACCGTTACATCCTCGGGTGCAGTCATCACCACCGACCCGGCGCAGCCGCTCGACGCCCGTCGCCAGATGGAACAGGGCGAGCGCATGCAGGAATGCATGCGGCAAAGGGGTTACACGCTTAAAGGTACTTAGACGTACTTCAGCGCCAGGGCGGCGATCTCGATCAGCCCGAGCGCGAAGAAAAGCCGCACCATCCCGCCCATCACCGCCGCCGGAGCGCTGCTCGCTTCGCGCGTCGCATCGAGCCCGGCCGAGATGGGTATCACTCCGACTGCTGCGCCAAACGCGACGCATTTCACGACTAGTCCGCCGAGGGCGAGCGGTGTGAACACTCGCGCCACGGTCCGCGTGAACGGCTCGAATCCCCACGGCGTGAGCCCATACGTCACCACATAGGAGAGCCCGAGCAGGAAAATGCACGCCAGCGTGGTGAGCGCGAACACCGAGACCGCCGCCGCGGCCACGCGCGGCACGAAGTCGCGCTCGAAGGGCTCGATGCCCGCCGTGGCGAGATCGTGGAAGTCGCCGCCGATGCGTGCCATCGCGATCTCGGTGCTGATCGCGGAGCCCGAGCGCAGCGCGACGAAAAGCGCGGTGAGAAGCGGCATCAGCTCGAGCACCAGCGCGCGGAAGATGAGCTCGAGCGCGTACTGCTCGAGGCCGAACTGGCGCGCGGCGTGCAGCGTGATCTCCACCACCACGATGCCGAGCGCCGCGGCGAACAGCGCGAATCCGGGCAGGACCTGCCACGCGGTGAAGTAGATCTGCCGCGTGGTGGCGGTGCGGGCGCGCGGCGTGTACAGCTTGGGCGAGAGCACCGCCGCCACCACGGAGAAGGCGAACCGCGTGGCGCGGCCCCAGGCGAGGAACCAGCCTACCGCGTCCCTCGCCTCGTGCTCCACCCTAGCCTTTCGCCAGCTTCTGCACCTGTGCGCGCGGCAGCTTCACTTTGTCGGCGGCGCGCTGGATCTCTTCCCAGGTCGTCTCGTCGACCGGAATGCCGTCCCGCGTGCGCTTGGCGCGCATCTCGCGCTCCGGCTCGCCGGCGATGCGCACCCGGTCGAAGCCGGGCGCCGGACGCGCCTTGCGCAGCCAGTCGAGGAACAGACGCGCCTCGCGCTCGAAGGCGCTGGCGGTGCCGAGGCGCTTGGCGTCGATCACGATGGCCAGCATGCCGTTCATCACGCGCTGCTTCGAGCTTTCCTCGTAGTGCCACGTGCCGCCGCCGGTGAAGGCGCCGCCGAGCAGCTCGCACGCGATCGCCATGCCGTAGCCCTTGTACTCGCCGAAGGGCAGCATCGCCCCGTAAGGCGGCACCACGGCATAGCGCGGGTCGTTGGTGGGATTGCCGTCGGTGTCGATCAGCCGGCCGGGCGGCACTTTCTCGCCCTTGTTGTGCGCCACGCGCATCTTGCCCTGCGCGACCGCGCTGGTCGCGTAGTCGAGCACGAACGGCGGCTCGCCGGGCAGCGGCACGCCTATGCAGCACGGATTGGTGCCGAAGCGGGCATCGCGGCCGCCGTACGGGGCGACGCGCGCATGCGAGATGACGTTGACGAAATGGATCGAGACGAAGCCTGCCGCTACCGCCATCTCGGCCCACGCACCGATGCGGCCGAGGTGGTGCGAGTTGCCGAGCGTCATCACGCACGTGCCGTGCTTCTGCGCGCGCTCGATCGCCATCTGCATGGCGTCGCGGCCGATCACCTGGCCGTAGCCCTTGCAGCCGTCGAGCGCGAGGAGCGCGCCGGTGTCGACCGTCGCCTTGGGATGCTGGTTCGGCGCGAGCCCGCCCTCGAGCACGGCGTCGATGTAGCGCGGGATCATGCCGATGCCGTGCGAGTCGTGGCCGAGCAGGTTCGCGGTGACGAGGTTTTCCGCGACGAGGCGCGCCTCCGTCGCATTGCTGCCGCCGGCCGCGACGATCGCCTCGATGGCGCGGGTGAGCGGTTCTTGTTTGAAGATCGTTTCCATCAGTCTGGCTTGATGCCTCCCTTTTGCACCACGCGCGTCCAGCGGCCCACTTCGTCGCGCATGAACTTGCCGAATTCGTCCGGGCTCGACGCCACCACGTCGAAGCCGATCTGAGCCATCCGCTCGCTCACGTCCGGCGAGCGCAGCGCCTTCACCATCGCGTCGTTCAGCTTCGCCACCACCTCGCGCGGCGTCTTCGCCGGCGCGGCGGCGGCCTGCCACGAGGTGACCACCACGTCGGGGAATCCCGCCTCGAGGATGGTCGGCACATCCGGCAGCTGCGGATGGCGCGTCTTCGCCGTGACGGCGAGCGCCTTCATGCGCCCACCCTTGATGTAGTTGGTGACCGCACCGAGGTTCTGGAACGAATAGTCGACCTGGTTACCCATGATGTCGGCCTGGCACGCGGCGCCGCCGCGATACGGCACGTGAACTGCGTTCCCGCCCGCCACCTGCTTCAGGAGCTCGGCGGTCAGGTGGTCGGACGATCCGGTGCCGCTCGAGCAGTAGGCGAGCTTGCCCTTCTTGTCCGCCTCCACCAGCTCCTTCAGCGAGTTCGCCGGCAGGGTCGGCTTCGTGATGAGCACGTTGGGCGTGGTGACGGCGAGCGTGATCGGCGCGAAGTCTTTCACCGGGTCGTAGCGCAGGTCCTTGAAGAGCGCGCTGTTGATCGAGAACACGCCGATCGAGCCGACGAGGACCGTATGGCCATCCGGCGCGCTCTTCGCGACGTATTCCGCGGCAATCGCGCCATTCGCGCCCGGCTTGTTCTCCACCACGGCGGGCTGGCCGAGCACGTCCTGGAACTTCGACGCGATGGCGCGCCCGACGATGTCGGACGAGCCGCCGGCGACGAAGGGGATGATCACGTGGATCGGCTTCGACGGAAAGGACTGCGCCTGCGCGGCAAAGCTCGCGACGAGCGCCGCGCCGGCCAGAGCGCAGCGAAGCGGGGAAATCATTCGTATCCTCCTGAGGCGAGGCCGGCAGTTTAGACTAAGAACTATGCAAACCCTCCTGGCGGTGCTGGCCTGCGCGGTTTTCGGCGCAGCCCAGGCGCAGAGCTTTCCCTCCAAGCCGATCCGCCTCATCGTTCCGTATGCCGCCGGCGGCACGTCGGACATCCTCGCCCGGCAGCTCGGCCCCAAAGTCACCGAAGCGTGGAGTCAGCCGGTCGTGATCGAGAACAAGACCGGCGCCAACGGCAACGTGGGCGCCGACTTCGTTGCGAAGAGCGCAGCCGATGGCTACACGCTGCTCCTCACCGACGTCGGCGGACTGGTGATCAGCGCGAGCGTCTATCCTCAGCTGCCGTTCAATCCCGCGAAGGATTTCACGCCGGTGCTCATGGTGTCGTATTCGCCGCACGTGCTGGCCGTACATCCGTCGGTGCCGGTGAAGAACGTGCAGGAGCTCGTTGCGTTTGCCAGGGCGAATCCGGGCAAGCTCAATTTCGCCATGTCGGGCATCGGCGGTGCGCCGCATCTCGCGGGCATCGAGTTCGCGCAGCGCACCGGCGTGCATTGGACCTACATTCCGTACAAGGGCGGTTCCGACGCCGTCGCCGCGGTCGCCGCCGGACAGGCGGACGTCCTCTTCAACGGCATGCTCGCCACGTGGCCTACGGTGCGGGGCGGGCGGATGCGCGCGCTCGCCATCTCGAGCGCGCAACGCGTGGCTTCGGCGGCCGAGACACCGACCGTGGCCGAGCAGGGCCTGCCCGGATTCGAGACGGGATCGTTCCAGGGCATTGTCGGTCCGAACGGGATGCCGCGCGAGGTCGTCGCCAAGCTCAACACCGAGCTCACGCGCATCCTCAACACGGCGGACATGAAAGAACGCTTTGCGAAGCAGGGTACGGAGGTGCGCACCGGCAGCGCGGAGAGCTTCGGGCATTGGCTGCGCACCGAGCAGGCACGCTGGGCGAAAGTGGTCAAGGACTCCGGCGCCAAGTTCGAATGAAGAAGCCGGAAGAGTTGCGAAGCTACCGCTGGTACGGTGCGCACGACCTGCGCGCGTTCGGCCATCGCTCGCGCACCGCCCAGATGGGCTACGACCGCAGCGACTACGCGGGCAAGCCGGTCATTGCGATCATCAACACGTGGTCGGACATCAATTCGTGCCACACGCATTTCAAGCAGCGCGTCGAGGAAGTGAAGCGCGGTGTGTGGCAGGCGGGCGGGTTTCCGGTCGAGATGCCGGCCATGTCGCTCGCCGAAGTGATGCAGAAACCGACCACGATGATGTACCGCAACTTCCTCGCCATGGAGACGGAGGAGCTGCTGCGGTCCTATCCGGCGGACGGCGCGGTGCTGATGGGCGGTTGCGACAAGACTACGCCCGCCATCGTGATGGGCGCGATCAGCATGAACCTGCCGGCGATCTACATGCCGGCGGGGCCGATGCTCTCCGGCCACTGGCGCGAGACCACGCTCGGCTCGGGCTCCGACACCTGGAAATACTGGGCGGAGCTGCGCGCCGGCAACATCACCGAGCGCGACTGGCAGGAGATCGAGGACGGCATCGCGCGCTCGCCGGGCACCTGCATGACGATGGGCACGGCGGCGACCATGATGTCTATTACGGAGGCGCTCGGCCTCGCGCTGCCCGGCGCCTCGTCGATCCCCGCGCCAGACTCGAATCATTCCAAGATGGCGACGCTGTGTGGCAAGCGCGCGGTCGAGATGGTGTGGGAAGACCTCAAGCCGCGCGACATCCTGACGGCGAAGTCTTTTGACAACGCCATCGTCACGCTCATGGCGATGGGCGGGTCGACGAACGCGCTGATCCACCTCGTCGCCATGGCGGGTCGCGCCGGCATCAAGCTGCCGCTCGAGCGCTATAACGAGTTCTCCGCCAAGACGCCGCTGCTCGCCAATGTGCGGCCCTCGGGCGACAAGTACCTGATGGAGGATTTCTACTACGCGGGCGGACTGCGGGCGCTGCTCTCGGAGCTGAAGGATCTCCTGCACCTCGACTGCCGCACGGTAAACGGCAAGACGCTCGGCGAGAATCTCGAGGGGGCGCGCATCTACAACCCCGATGTCATCCGCAGCCGGAAGAATCCGCTGAAGGCCTCGGGCGGGCTCGTCGTGGTTCGCGGCAGCCTCGCACCGAACGGGGCGGTGATCAAGGCAGCGGCGGCTTCGCCGAAGCTTTTGAAGCACACCGGTAAAGCCGTCGTCTTCGACGACTACAACGACATGGCGGCACGCATCGACCGTGATGATCTCGAGGTGGACGAGAACTCGGTGCTCGTGCTGCGTAATTCCGGGCCGCTCGGCGGTCCCGGCATGCCGGAGTGGGGCATGCTGCCGGTGCCGAAGAAGCTGCTCAAGCAGGGCGTGCGCGACATGGTGCGCATCTCGGACGCTCGCATGAGCGGCACGAGCTACGGCACCTGCGTGCTGCACGTCTCCCCGGAGTCCTACGTCGGCGGGCCGCTCGCGCTGGTGAAGACCGGCGATCTGATCGAGCTCGACGTGGAGCGGCGCGAGCTCAACCTGATGGTCTCCGCCGAGGAAATGCAGCGACGGAAGGCGGCGTGGCGCCGGCCGCAGCGCAAGTACGAGCGTGGCTACGGCGCGATCTTCGCGCAGCACGTGCGCCAGGCCGACGAGGGCTGCGACTTCGATTTCCTCGAAGGCACGCAGCCCACACCCGAGCCGGAGATTCACTAGCCATGGACCTGCCCCGCAACGCCTTCAAGCACGCCCTGAAGGACGGCAAAGCGCAGATCGGCCTCTGGTCGAGCCTGTCGTCGAACTATTCGGTCGAAGTCATAGCCGGCGCCGGATTCGACTGGATCCTGCTCGACATGGAGCACTCGCCGAACGACCTCGAGAGCCTGCTCGCGCAGCTGCAGGCCGCCGCGCCCTATCCCGCGCATCCGGTGGTGCGCGTGCCGTGGAACGACATGGTCGCCATGAAGCGCATCCTCGACGTGGGTGCGCAGACGCTGCTCGTGCCCTACGTCTCGACCGCCGAAGAAGCGCGCGCAGCCGTCGCGCATACGCGCTATCCGCCGAAAGGCGTGCGCGGCGTCGCGGGCACCACGCGGGCGACGCGCTTCGGGCGCATCAAGGACTACGCCAAGCGGGCGCACGAGGAAATCTGCGTGCTGGTGCAGGTCGAAACCCAGGCGGCGCTGGACAACATCGAGTCCATCTGCGCGGTCGACGGCGTCGACGGCGTATTCGTCGGCCCCGCGGATCTGCACGCCTCGATGGGCTACACCGGAGAGATCGCCAACCCGACGGTAAAGCCGACCATCGACGACGCCCTCCGTCGCATCCGCAAGGCCGCAAAGGCGCCCGGCATCCTCACGCCGAGCGAGGAAGACGCGCGGCGCTGGCTCGACTGCGGCGCGCTGTTCGTCGCGGTCGGCGCCGATGTCGGCATCCTGGCGCGCGGCGCCGAAGCGCTCGCCGCCAAATTCAAGAAATCATGAAACCCGAAATCATCATCACCGCCCGCGGCCATGCGGGGACCATGGCCATCCTGCAGTCCGAGTTCACCGCGCACCTGATGGCCGATGCGCCCGACCGGGCGGCGTTCCTCAAGCAGCACGCCCCCGGCGTGCGCGCCCTCGCCACCTTCGGTCCCGCGCCGGTCGACGGCAAGCTGATGGACCAGCTGCCGAAGCTCGAGATCATCTCGAACTTCGGCGTCGGCGTGGACGCCATCAACCTCGACGACGCGAAGAAGCGCGGCATCATCGTCACCAACACGCCAGACGTGTTGAACGAAGCGGTGGCCGATGTGGCGCTCGCGCTGATCCTCAATACCGTACGGCGATTCCCGCAATCGGAGCAGTACCTGCGCGCCGGCAACTGGGCGGCGCGGGGACCCTACCCGCTCACCACGGACCTCGGCGGCAAGGTGCTCGGCGTGCTGGGCCTCGGTCGCATCGGCGAAGCGATCGTGAAGCGCGTGATGACCTGCGGCATGAAGGTCCGCTATCACAATCGCAACCGCAAGGACGTGCCCTACCCCTACGACCCGGACCCGGTCACGCTGGCGAAGAACAGCGACGTGCTGCTCGTGGTGACGCCCGGCGGCTCGGAGACGAGCAAGCTCGTGAATGCGAAGGTGCTGGATGCGCTGGGACCGGAGGGCTTCCTCGTCAACATCGCGCGCGGCTCGGTGATCGACGAGCCGGTGCTGCTGCGTTATCTCCAGGAAAAGCGCATCGCCGGCGCCGGGCTCGACGTGTTCGTCGATGAGCCGCGCGTGCCGCCGGAGTTCTTCACGCTGGAGAACTGCGTCCTATTTCCCCATGTCGGCAGTGCGACGGTGGAGACGCGCAAGGCGATGGGCGACCTGCAGATCGAGAACCTGCGCCTGCACTTCGCCGGCAAGCCGGTGAAGACGAGAGTCGTCTAGGCGAGAAGACTGCGCAGCATCCACGCAGTCTTTTCGTGGACCTGCATGCGTTGCGTGAGCAGGTCCGCGCTCGGCTCGTCGTTCACTTTGTCCACCAGCGGGAACACCGAGCGCGCCGTCTTGACGACGGCTTCCTGCCCGGAGACCAGCTCGCGGATCATGTCCTCGGCCGAGGGCACGCCCTTCGGCTCCGGGATGGACGTCAGCTTCGAGAACTCGGCGTAGGTGCCCGGCGCAGGATGGCCGAGCGCGCGGATGCGCTCGGCGATGAGATCGACCGCGAGGGCGAGCTCGTTGTACTGCGTCTCGAACATGAGGTGCAGCGTCTGGAACATCGGGCCGGTGACGTTCCAGTGGAAGTTGTGGGTCTTCAGGTAGAGCGTGTAGGTGTCCGCCAGCAGCCGCGACAGCCCCTGGGCGATGCGGGCACGATCCGCTTCCTCGATGCCGATGTCGATCTTGGTGCTCATGTGCGCTCCTTTCTTGTCATTGTTGGATCGACGCCGGCGAGCGTCCAATGAATTAACTTAAGCGCCGCGTTCGACGCGGGCTATGAAGCGGAGGACGGGCCGCCCGCTGCCGACTGCAGCCAGTTCTGCAGGCCGAGGCTGTCGGCGAGGCCGATCTGCGTCTCGAGCCAGTCGATGTGCTCCTCCTCGCTTTCGAGGATGTCCTCCAGCAGCTCGCGGGACACGTAGTCCTTGACCTGCTCGCAGTAGGCGATGCCTTCTTTCAGCACCGGGTGGGCGATTTTTTCCTGCTTCAGGTCGCACTTCAGCGCTTCCAGCGCGTTCTCGCCGATCAGCAGCTTGCCGAGGTCCTGCAGGTTGGGCAGTCCCTCAAGAAAAAGAATGCGCTTGATGAGCCGGTCGGCGTGCTTCATCTCGTCGATCGACTCCTTGTACTCGGCTTCCTGGAGCTTCTTCAGGCCCCAGTTATCGAACATGCGGGCGTGCAGGAAGTACTGGTTGATCGCGGTCAGTTCGTTGAACAGCACCTTGTTCAGGTGCTGGATGACCTTTGCATAGCCTTTCATGCGGCCTCCAGAGGGGAAGCCGGAAATTATCCGTCAGGCCTCTGCCGCGGAAAGCGAGGTTTGCTCGCCGTGCACGTCGCGCAGCACCTCGCGCGCGCAGTCGCAGCAGCGGCCGCAGCCTGCCCCGACGCCTAGCTCCGCGGCGAGGTGCTCCAGCGAGCAAGCGCCGTTCTTCGCGCACTCGCGGACGGCCCTCTCGGTCACAGCGTTGCAAAGACAGATGTACAAGGGGGTGCGCTCTCTGTATTGAGAAGCATTATCATCATAACGACAACTCCATGTCAAACTGCGTGCGCTCACTAACTAGCAAAGAATTGAAACTGCGGGCGAAACGATATTTGAGAATGATTGACGAACACAATGAGAATTATTATCGTCTCATTATAGTGGACAAAACCAAGCCGACCGTCGCGACGTCAGCCGTGCCTCCGAAGGTGAAGAGCGAAGCTTTGCTCGGCAAGGCGCGCACCCTCGTCATCACGCATAACGGGCGGGAGTACTGCCTGCGGGTGACGCAAAACGGCAAGCTGATCCTTACCGCCTGATCATGGGCCAAGCTCTCCTTGTCACCCTGCGCGAGGGCATCGAGATGTTCCTCATCGTCGCTATCGCCGCGGCCTACTTGCGCAAGACCGGCCGTGGGGGGCTGCTGTCGGCCGTTGCCTGGGGAGCGGGCGTCGCGGTCGCCATGTCGGTCGTGCTCGGCGTGTGGCTCGCCGAGACCGCCGTCACGCCTAAAGCGGAGTCCTTTCTTGCCCTCGTCGCCGCAGTGCTGGTGATTTCCATGGTGGTCTACATGTTGAGCGCAGCCAGGCACCTGCGCCGCGACATTGGCGAGCGGCTCGAGGCGGCGTCCGCTCGCCCCGGCGCTTGGCTCGCCGTCTTTCTCTTCGTCGTGCTGATGATCACGCGCGAAGGCATGGAGACGGCCTTCATTACGGCATCGCTTTTCCGCCAGACCGAGACGGCGCACTTCGTTCTCGGCGCTCTCGTCGGCCTCGGTCTCGCGGCCGCGCTCGCCGGGGCGTGGTCGCGCTTTGGACACCGGGTCGACCTCGCGCTGTTCTTTCGGGTGACGTCCATGTTCCTGCTTTTGTTCGCGGTGCAGCTGCTGATCTATGCCTTCCACGAATCGACGGAGGCGAACCTGCTTCCGATCGATAACGCTTACTGGCACATCGCCACCGAGCCGTACGGTCCCGAAGGCGAATACGGCGCCATGCTTACTTATGCGCTGGTCCTCGTACCCGCCGCGTGGTTGGCATTCGCGGGCGTGAAGGGGCGCTGGGGCCGCTTGGGTGCCCGCCTGACCTCGTAATTCCTGTTTTCCGCCAGCCAGCGGCCTTCCCGGCTGCCAGCCAGCACTTCGACAACAACCCTCAATGGGAGCTGGCTACCAATGCATCGATTCGCAAAAACGCTCGCCGCGCTGGCGCTTGCCTGCGCGTACGCGCCCGTCGTCCATTCGCAAAGCACCGAGCAGAAGATCGAAGGACTGCAGCAGGAGATCGAGCGCCTCAAAACCGACGTCTCGCGCATGCGCAGCGAGCAGCGCCGCACAACCGAGAGCGCGACGTCGATCTTTGGTTACGGCGAGTTCAACTACAACCGCTACCGCGATAGCGAGCGCACGAGCAAGGCGGACCTGCGGCGCTTCGTCATCGGATTCGGCCATCGCTTCAACGACCGGCTGAGCTTCAACTCGGAGCTCGAGATCGAGCACGCCATCGCCAGCGCGGAGGACCAGGGCGAGGTAGAGATGGAGCAGGCGTACCTCAACTACCGGTTTAGCGAAGCCGTGAATGTAAAGGGCGGGCTGTTCCTCATCCCGCTCGGCATCCTCAACCTGACGCACGAGCCGCCCACCTACTACGGTGTGGAACGCAACGAGGTGGAGACCCGGATCATTCCGACCACCTGGCGCGAGCTCGGCTTCGGCATGCATGGCGCTCTCGGCAACAAGGGCTTCGGCTACGACGTCGGCGTCACCACCGGTTTCAATTCCGGCAAGCTCGACGATCCGAATACCGGCATCCGCAGCGCTCATCAGGAAGGCTCGCAGGCCGATGCGCATGATCTTTCGATCTATGGCGCCCTTAACTACCAGCGCCCGGGCCTGCTCGTCGGCGGCGGCATCTTCACGGGAGACACGGGGCAGAATGGACAGGCGGCAGCCGCGCTACGCGGCGTGCAGGCGCGCCTCACGCTCTGGGATCTTCACGCGAAATACAGCGTCGCGGGATGGGACCTCCAGGCGCTCTATGCGCGCGGCACCTTGGGCGATGCCGACCGTGTGAATGCCGTCACGTCCGCAGCGCCCACGCCCTTTGCCGCGCCGCGCTCGATGACGGGCTGGTACGCGCAGGCGGCCTATCACGTTTATCGTCGTGGCGACATCGACGTCGCGCCATTCGCGCGCTTCGAGCGCATCGATATCCGCCAGCAGGAAGACGCCGCGCTCGGCGTGTTGCAGGACCCGAACAACCAAGAGCGCATCAAGACATTCGGCGTCAACTTCTACGTCCACCCACAGGTCGTGCTCAAGGCGGACCTGCAACGCTATGAGACCGACCGCAGCAAGGACCGGCTGAATCTCGGCCTGGGTTACATGTTCTGATGCCGCGCTTCGACGCCGCGCTGTGGATTCCGGTCGCCGCGGCGTCAATGCCGGGCGTCGCGTTTGCGACGCAATACCTGACCGTCGAGCAGGCTCAGCGCCAGCTCTATCCGGCGGCCGAGCGCTTCGCACCGGTCGCGCTGCGGCTCTCGCCCGAGCTGCGCGCGCGCATCGAGGCCGAAGCAGGCGCGCAGGCCGATGCCGGTGAGCCGAGAATCTGGCAGGCATTGCGCGGCGACACGCTGCTCGGCTCGTTCATGGTGGACGAGGTGATCGGCAAGCACGAGCTCATCACCTATGCGGTGGCGATCGACCCGCACGGCACCGTGCGCGGCGTCGAGATTCTCGACTATCGCGAAACGCGCGGCGGCGAAGTTCGCGATCCGCGCTGGCGCGCGCAGTTCGTCGGCAAGGGGCCGCGCGATCCGGTGCGGCTCGGCGAAGACATCCAGAACCTGAGCGGCGCGACGCTTTCCTGCCGCCATATCACCGACGGCGTGCGCCGCCTGCTCGTCCTGCATCGCCTGGCGCTCAAGGCACCGTGATCCGCCGCGCCCGGCCGCTCCTCGGAACGATCGTCGCCATCGCCGCGGACGCTGCGCCCGCCGCCGTCGAGGCGGCCTTTGCTGCAATCGCGCGCGTTCATGCCTGCATGAGCGCGCAACGCCCGGACAGCGACATTGGGCGCGTCAATCGCGGCGCGCATCGCCACCCCGTGGCGGTCGATCCGTGGACCTTCGAGGTGCTGGAGCGCGCGCTTGATGTGAGCGAAGCGACCGCGGGCGCCTTCGACGTGGTTGTCCCTGGTAATGGCGCTCGCCACACGGACATCGTTCTGGAAAACGGTGCCGTTCGGCTCCGCCGCCCTGCGCAGGTTGATGTCGGCGGCATCGCCAAGGGATTCGCCGTCGACGTCGCAGTCGACTTGCTGCAGCGGTGGGGGGCCGGCGCCGGCAGCGTCAATGCCGGGGGGGATCTGCGCTTCCTCGGCGCCAAGCACCCGGCGGTCAACGTGCGCGTGCCCGGGCAACCCGCGCAATCGGTGCAACTGCCGCTGCTCCCCTACCCGGCTTATGCGACCTCCAGCGGCGCGTTCGGCGCCAGGCTCTACGATCCCCGTACCGGTGCGAGCGGTGCCATGGAGTGGAGCGTGACGGTGGCGGCGACGACATGCCTGGTCGCCGACGCGCTCACCAAAGCCACGGCGTTGCTCGGCCCGGTCAGTTCGCTTCTGAAACGCTTCGACGCCGCCGCCTTCGCTCTCGATGCGAACGGCCGCCTGCATGCGCCTGCCGGCTAGCCTGCGCGCGGCGACTTACCTGGTCGGGCTGATAGTCGCGGGCAGCGGCGTGACGTGGCTATTGACGCCGCAAGGCTCGCGCCGCGTCGCTGCCGCGTGCATGGCCGTACACGGCAGCGCGACCATGGTGCTCCTCGTCCTCGTCGGAGCCGTAGCCGCGCTGCACGCGCCGACCGGCTGGCGGGAGCGCAAGAACCGGCTGTCTGGAGCGATCTTCACGCTCACGCTGTCCGTACTCGTGGCAACCGGGGCAATGCTCTACTACGCGGGGGATGAAGGCCTGCGCAGCGTAGCCAGCGTGGTGCACTGGGCGATCGGATGTGCGGTGCTTCTTTTCGGCGCCCTGCACGTCTGGCTGGGCCGCCGCTCGCGCGCGCGCTAGGTCCGCGCCGGCGCGGACGGCGCCGCCCTCGTCCGCTCGAGCACGCTCATCGCCGTAGCGACGAAGCCGGCCACGTCGCCGGTGTTCGACGGGATGATGAGCGTGTTGGAGCTCTTTGCGAGGTTGGCGAAGGCGTCGATGTACTGCTGCGCGACCTTGAGGTTGGCCGCGTCCAGCCCGCCCTTGTCGCCCATCGCCTCGGCCACCGAGCGCACGCCGGCGGCCGTAGCCTCGGCGATGACCCGGATCGCCGTCGCCTCGCCCTGCGCGCGGTTGATCGCGGCCTGCTTCTCGCCTTCCGAGCGCAGCACCGCCGCCTGCTTTTCGCCGTCGGCGACGTTGATCTCCTGCTGACGTTCACCTTCCGACTTGGCGATCAAAGCGCGCTTCTCCCGCTCGGCCGTGATCTGCTGCTGCATGGAGCGCAGGATCGACTCCGGCGGCGTGAGGCTCTTGATCTCGTAGCGCAGCACCTTGATGCCCCAGTTGCGTCCCGCCTCGTCGAGCGACTGCACGATCTGGCGGTTGATCTCCTCGCGCGACTCGAAGGTCTTGTCGAGCTCCATCTTGCCGATTTCGCTGCGCAGCGTGGTCTGGGCGAGCTGCGTGATGGCGGCGACATAGTTCGACGATCCGTACGAGGCGAGCCGCGGGTCGGTCACCTGATAGTAGAGGATGCCGTCGACCCCCAGCTGCGTATTGTCCTTCGTGATGCAGACCTGCTCGGGCACGTCGAGCGGCACTTCCTTCAGCGAATGGATGTAGGCCACCTTGTCGAAGAAAGGGATGATCAGGTTGAGGCCGGGCTCCAGCGTGCCGTGGTAGCGGCCGAGCCGCTCGACCACCCAGGCGCTCTGCTGCGGCACGATACGCACGCCCTCCACCACGAAGGCGACGACGATGCCGATGAGCAGTACCCATCCCCAATAATGCTGCAGCCCCGGCAACTGGGCGGCGACGATGGCGGCGACGACGGCCGCGGCGAGCTTCCAGACCATGCTGCTTCCCCCCTTATTTTCCAGATGGGCTTGTCTTGGCGACCTTGAGCGTGTTGCCATCGGCAGCGAGCACGAAAACGGTGGCGCCGGGCTCCATTGCCTCGGTGCCCTCGACGCGCGCATCCCAGCTCGCGCCTCGATAGCGCACGCGCGCGAGGCGCGAGCCGGAGTCGAGCCAGCTTTCGAAGCTCGCCGGCATGCCGGCGTCGATGGGCGGCATGCGCCCCGGCGCCGACCGGGCGCGATAGATATGCACGCCGTAGCAGCCGGCAGCGCCCAGCAGGGCGGCCACGATGCACTGGACGGGGAACAGCTGGCCGAAGTACGCGGCCACGCCGGCGCCGAAGGCGGCGATGGCGAGCATCAGCAGATAGAACGTCCCGCTCAGGAGCTCGATGATCACGAGCGCCATGCCGAGGATGGCCCAGGCGAGCGCGGGGTCCATGGGGCGGATTTTGCCATCTACAATCGGCGCGATGCTGGCGCGCGAGCTGATTTCCGTTCATGAGACGCCGCGCGAGGTTCCTGCCTTCAGTGCGACCTACCCCGGCCTGACCGCCGAAGCCGGCTATGAGGCGGCGCAGGCCCTCCACGAGCACCGCGTGGCCGCCGGATGGCGGCGCGTCGGCCGCAAGATCGGCTTCACCAACCGCACCATTTGGCCGCGCTATGGCGTCTACGAGCTGATCTGGGGCACGGTGTACGACCGCACGCTCGTGCGCGCCGTCGACAATTGCGCCCGGGTGCCGCTGCAAGGGCTGGTCAATCCACGGATCGAGCCGGAGATCTGCTTCGGCCTTCGCGCCGCCCCGGGCGGCGGGCGCCTTGTCGATTGCATCGAATGGATGGCGCACTCCGTCGAGATCGTGCAGTGCCACCACCCCGCCTGGAAGCTGGCGCTGCCGGATTCCACTGCCGACAATGGCCTGCACGGGCGGCTGATCGTCGGCACGCCGATGCCGCTGCCGAGGGGGGTGGAAGCGCTTCTGCCCGCCGTGCAGGTCGAGCTCTACCGTGGGCAAGAACTCGTCGATCGCGGCGGCGGCGCGAACGTGCTGGACAGTCCGCTGAAGGCGCTAGAGCACCTCGTCGCATTACTTGCCCGCCAACGCGGCGCGCCGCCGCTCGAGGCGGGTGAGATCGTCACCACGGGCGTCATCACGGACGCCCATCCGGTGCGACCGGGCGAGGTTTGGAGCACGCGCATTGCCGGCCTCGCGCTCCCCGGGCTCACTATCGAGTTCATATGAGACCGCTGGAAGGCATTACGGTCGTATCACTGGAGCAGGTCATCGCCGGCCCGTTCGCCACGCGCCAGCTCGCCGAGCTCGGCGCTCGCGTCATCAAGGTCGAGCGCACCGGCGGCGGCGACGCGGCGCGTGGCTACGACCGCACGGTGAAGGGGCAGTCGTCGCACTTCGTCTGGACCAATCGTTCGAAGGAGAGCGTGGCGCTCGACGCGAAGCATCCCGCGGCGCGGGAGGTCCTGGCGCGGCTCGTGGACCGCGCCGACGTCTTCGTGCAGAACCTGGCGCCGGGCGCGGCCGAGCGGCTCGGCCTCGGCGCGCACACCCTGCGCGAACGCCATCCGAAGCTCGTCTGGTGCGGGATCTCGGGCTACGGACCGAGCGGACCTTACGCGGAGAAAAAAGCCTATGACCTCCTCGTGCAATGCGAGGCGGGTCTACTGTCGGTCACCGGGACGCCGGACGCGGCGGCAAAGGCCGGCATCCCGGTGGCGGACATCGCGGCCGGCATGTACGCCTTCTCGTCCATCCTCGCGGCGCTCCTCCGCCGCCTGCGCACGGGCGAAGGCGCGACGCTCGACATCACGATGTTCGAGGCCCTCGGCGAATGGATGGGCTTCCCGGCGTATTTCACCGCCTACGGCGGACGCGCGCCCGAGCGATCGGGCGCGCATCACGCAACTATTGCCCCCTATGGGCCGTTCCGCACTGGCGACGGCTCGACGGTGTTCCTCAGCGTGCAGAACGAGCGGGAGTTCGCTCGTTTCTGCGAAATCGTCCTGGGCGACGCTTCGCTCGCGAGCGACCCGCGCTTTTCGACCAGCCCGGCGCGCCTCGCGAACCGCGCCGCGCTCCATGAGCACATCGACGGCGTTTTCTCGCGCCTGACCGGCGACGAAGTCATCAAGCGGCTCGAGGCCGCCGACATCGCCAACGCGCGCTTGAACACGATGGAGGAGTTCTGGCGCCATCCGCAGCTTGCGGCGCGCGAGCGCTGGACGAGCGTGGGATCGCCCGCCGGACCGATCGATGCCCTCAAGCCACCCTTCAATCTGAGCGGCTTCGAGCCGCGCATGGAGCCGGTACCCGCAGTCGGCGAGCACACGCGCAAGGTACTGGCCGAGATCGGCTACGCGGATCCGCAGATCGATGCCCTGGCGGCCCAGGGCGCCGTGCAGGTCTAGGGGCTTTCGGTCTTCTCGATGCGGCTGCGGAACTCCGCGTAGCCGTCGCGCCAGCCGGCCATGTAGTTATTGCGGTCGAGGGCGACGTTCGCGCACTGGTTCGCATACTGGTCGACCTGCGCCTGCAGGCCGTAGACGTCGCCGTCGCGGTAGCCGAGCCGATACCAGTCGGTGCTGCGGCATTGCTCGGCGCTCATCGGCGCAGCGCAGCCGGCTATCGCGAGAGCCGCGACGCTATTCAGTATGGGGCGTGCGATTTTCATATTGGAAGTGGCCTTCGAGCCAACCTTCGCGGTAGGCGGCGAGATTCAATGGGGCGCCGTTACGGTTGCACGCCGCGCCATAGAGGTTGTCCTGCGGATTGAGACCCATGATGGCATCGCGGAAGCCGACTTCGTACGGTGCGGCGCACTGGTCGGCCTTCAGATCGGCAGCGGCGCACGCTGACAGCGAAACGACAGCTAGGACAAGAAAGCGTCTCATACCGCCGCGAACAGGCGGCAAGCCCGCGTATTCCGCTACTGCTTGGGGCGGTTCGTGTCGATACCGGCCGCGCGCGCGAGGTCGCGGTGCACGCGCGCCACGCGCTCGACTTCGCCCTTCGCGGGAAAGCGCTCGTAGAAGCCCTCTTCCCGGAATTGCTTGGCCATCTCCGACCAGGGCGCGAGCCGCTGCTCCCAGCGCGCTAGGCGCCCGTTCTCCGGCTCGCCGTCGTCGCGCGCGAGGTCGGCGCACACGCGGACCATCGCCTTGATGGTCACCGGCTTGGTGACCATGAAGTTGTCCTTGCCCCACACCGCTTCGCCGAATACCGCGCGCGCCGCCTTGAAGAAGTCGCGGATGATGCCGTAGTAGCGCGGCACCTCCTTCGCGCTGCCGCCGGCGAGCTGGATCGAGCGCCAGCGGCCGCGCACCCAGCGGTGCAGCTCGTTGAAAAGCTCCGCCTGCAGCACCCACTTGTCGCGCTGGCTGCGACCGCCGAGGCGGTTGATGCGATAGCGCAGGGGGCTGTCGCCTTCCATGTACAGCTTCTCGACCAGGCGCGCGGCGAACTTGCGATCCGGCGCGGCGAATGACACGCGGTCGTACAGGTCGACCAGATGGCTCTTGTTGATGCGCGTCGGCGTCGAATTGATGATGACGAACATCTCCGTGGCGAAATCCTCGCTGCGCCCGTCGAAGATGATGCAGGGCACGTTGATGGTCGCCGCGTCGTCGGGCCGCTCCTGCATGTAGAAGTGCAGCGCCGCCAGGCGGTGCTGCCCGTCGATGATCAAGTACTTGGAGCTCGGCTCGGCGATGCTGCCGTGGCCGCCGTCGCCGCTCGCACGGAAATTGAGCCGCTCGGAGGTGAAAAGGAGCACGGTGCCCGGAATCGGCGGCTGGGAGACCGCGGTCTCGTAGAAGTTCTTCAGCTGCTTCACCTTCGAGCGCGAGATGGAGCGCTGGAAGGCCTCGTCGTTCTTCTCGATGCGCGCGATGAACTGCGCGATATCGTCGTCCTCCGCAACGCGGGTCGGAGCGATCTCCTCGCCTTCGCCGTAGAAACGACTGATGAACCGCACCTTCGCCATGAGGTCCTTGGCGCGGTAGTTGACGAAGTAAAAGACGCCGTCCTTTTGGCGGATCTGCGTCGCTTGCATGGACGCTCCTCAGTGCCCCGCCCCCCCGGCGGGCGTACCGGCGCGAATATAAAGGAAAAACGGGCTCAGAGCCCGCGCCGTTCCAATACTTTAGGGGGTACAGACCCCCAGCATCAGGGCCTGGAGCACCTCGCCGGTGCGGTGATTCTGGACGAAAGCGGCCACTCCGGAATCGGCCGGCTTCGCCTTCGGCAGGTAGGCAAGGTCGACGTCGTGCCGGCCGAGCTCGTAGGGCCCCTTCCATTCGAGGGCGACGTAGTCGTGCGGCAGGAGCCGGCCACGGTTCTCGCCGGCGAGGACCTGGCTCGAAAGCCCGCTCTCGTACGCTGCGACGTACACCCGCGCCTCCGGCGCCGTGCCGCGGGCGTCCACCTGGACGCGGAACGCGGTCGCTCCGTGCTCGAGGATGGCGAGCCCTAGGTGTGCCCTCGCCGGGCGGGCGTTGATCCGTTCGACCGCCCGGTCGAACTCCGCTCCGCCCCAGGCGCGGAAATCGGCCCCCTGCAGGATCACCTGCGGCGTATAGACGAGCGCCACGCGCTGCAGCTGCGACAGGCGCCGCTGGCGCTGCGAGAACTCGCGCCGCGCATACGGATCTTTCCAGCCGATGTAGTCCCAATAGTCGACATGCAGGGCGAGCGGCACGACGCGATCGCGCGGGTACGCCTTGGCGGTGGCCGAAAGCCATCGGTCGGCCGGCGGACAGCTGTTGCAGCCTTCCGACGTGTAGAGCTCGACGAACGCGGTGGTGACGGCGGGAGAGCGGGCCGTGCACGCTGCCGCCTGGGCAAAAACGGGAACGGCCGCGGCCATGACAGCCAGAAGTGCGATACGCATGAGCGTTGGTCGAAATGGCCGCCGCGCGCTTACAGCGCGCCGCCGATAATGCGGCGTGCAGCACGCCTCCTTTTTCCTCGCCTCGGCGGCGTGGAACTTCGGTCTCGGCATGACTTGGCTCGCGGTACCGTTATACGCGTACTCGCAGGGCCTATCCAATGCCGAGATCGGGGCGCTCTTCGCCGCCCCGGTGCTCGCCCAAGCGCCGCTCAACCTCGTGGGCGGCGCCTATACCGACCGCATCGGCGGCCGCCGCATCATGCTCGGCTCCTGCCTCGTGGTCGTCGCCGTCGGCATCTGGTTCACGACCGCGCATGGCTTCTGGATGCTGATGGCGGGCCAGCTGGGCCTGATTCTCTCGCGCGCCGCCTTCTGGCCGGCGACGTGGGCGATGGCGAGCGAGCTGCCGGGCGAGCGCGGCGTGCAGCTCGGGCGGCTGAACGCGGTGACAAGCTTCGGCCAGATTGTCGGCACCGGGCTATGCGGCTTCCTGCTCGCCGCCACTGGCTTCGCGACGACGTTCCTCGCCCTCGCCGGTACCGGGATCGTCTCCCTGATCGCCGGCCTTGCGACGCCACATCGGCCGAAAAAAGCGCCCTCCACGCATGCTCACCCGTTGGCCGCGTACCTGCCGCTGCTGCGCAAGCGCATCATGGTTTACACGATGATGTGCGCCTATCTCTCGGCGCTGCCGTTCTCCCTCAGCATGTCGTTCTATCCGCTGCTCCTGGCTCAGTACGGGCACGGCGAAGGCGAGTCCGGGGTGTTGCTCGCGCTGCGGGCCGTAGGGTCGATTTTCGCGAGCCTGCTCGCGGGCGGGTTCGTGCGTACGGGGCCGCAGACGCTATGGCCCGTCATGTGCGGGCTCGCCGTCGCCGCTTCGATCGGTTTCGTGCCGATGATCAACCATGCCGCTCCGATCGCCTTCTGGATGCTGGTGGTGGGGGCTGGCACGGCCGCCATGACGCTTTACTTCCAGATCACCATTTCGGAAGCCAGCACGTCGGAGGAGCGCGGCTCGGCGCTCGCGCTCGGCGGCCTCGGCTGGAGCGTTTCGCATCTCAGCACGCCGCTCCTCATGGGATTCGTCGCCGACCGCTACGGCATCGTCACCGGCTTTTACGTGCTCGGCGGCTTTGCGCTCGCCTGCGCGCTCCTTATTGCGGCGACGCGCCGCTGGGCCTTCGGCCGCCGCTAGTTCGCCCGCCGGCGCAGGCGCTCCTCGCGCTCCAGTATGCCGCGCTCGATGGAGCGAAGCGCATCCAGCTGCTGCTTGAGCGCTTCCTCGCGCTTGTCGCGCTCCTTGTCGTTCGCCTCGCGCTGGCGCGCGACCTTTTCGGCCTCGCGCGCCGCGCGACGCCGCTCGGAAACCTGCGAGCTGAGAAGCGCGGCGAAGCGGCCGATTCCCGGAGCACTCGCGTCCGCGATGGGCTCGAGCAGCTCGGCTGCGCGAGCATCGTCGCGTAAGGGCTCGGGCAACGTCGCGAGCAAAGTACCGAGCCGCAACCGGTTGATCGGCGACGGCTCGGCCGCGAGCTGTTGCTCGGCGCGCGAGAGCACGCCCTTTTGCTCCGCCGCTGGCGCGCGCCCCGCCTGGACGGCAGCCGCCATCACGGCGTCCACTTCCGCTAATGGCGGGGAAGCCGGCGGCAGCAGCTGCGCGCAGCCCGCCATCGCGAGCACGGCGATCCCGCCGAGGAATGTCTTGGCCATGTCCTTATAATTTAAGGAAGAATGTCCGACGCGAGCCCGAAAATCTATCTCGTCGTCGCGGTCGCGAGCAACGGCGTCATCGGTAAGAACGGGCAACTCCCCTGGAATCTTCCCGAAGACCTCAAGCATTTCAAGCGTCTGACGCTCGGCCACCCGGTGATCATGGGGCGCCGGACGTGGGAATCTTTGAAGCGTCCGCTACCCGGGCGGGACAACATCGTCGTCACCACGCAAGCGGGCTACGACGCACCCGGCGCGGCCGTAGCCAACTCGCTGGAAGGAGCGCTCGCCCTTTGTCAGGGCGAGCCCATCGCCTTCGTCATCGGCGGCACCCGCCTCTTCGCCGAATCGCTGCCGATCGCGGCGGGAATCGTGATGACGGAGATCCACCGCGACTACGACGGTGACACCTGGTTTCCGGAATACGACCGCTCGCGCTGGCGGGAGAGCCAGCGCGAGCGTCACGTCAGCGCGGACGGGATGAAGTTTGACTTCGTCCTCTACGAACCAGCTTAGGCGCGGTTTTTCGATTCGAAAACACGCACCTCGGGCAAGGGGAAGCCGTTGAACTGGCTCGCGTAGGCCGTGGTGTAAGCGCCCGCGTTCCGGATGTAGATGAAGTCGCCTTCCTGGAGGTCGGAGGGAAGCGGCTCCTCGCGCATGACGATGTCGACGGAGTCGCAAGTCGGTCCGCCGACCGTCCAGGCGATGTCCGGGCCTGAACGATCGGTGCGGATGCGGTACTTGAGGCCCTCGCTCGACTCGATCACGCCTCCGAAGAGGCCCGCGTCCCAGTGCATCCAGCGCTTGCCGGCGCGCATCGCCGTGCCGAGCACGCGACACACGAAGTAGCCGGCGTCGGAGACCAGGTAGCGGCCGGGCTCGGCGATGACCTGCACGTCGTCCGGGAAGGCTTTCAGGCCCTCGTTCACCACCGTCCCGATCACTTCGATCGAGGGGATTGGCTTCACGTGACGCACCGGGTAGCCGCCGCCGATGTTGAGCAGGCGGGGCTTGAGGCCCGCCTTCAGCATGACGTCGAACAGCGTACGCGACTTCTCCAGCGCCACGCGCCAGTTCTCCGGGTTGCGGCACTGCGAGCCGACGTGGAAGGTGATGCCCGCCAGGTCGACACCGGTCTTCGCCGCGGTGGCGATGATTTCGCGCGCGTCCGCGGCGCCGGCGCCGAACTTGCCGGAGAGCGGCCAGTCGCTGCCGATGTTGGGGGTCGCGATGCGCAGGTACTGCTTCGCGTCCGGCTTCACGGAATGGATGCGCCGCATCTCGTCCGCGCTGTCGATCACGAACCACTCCACGCCCTTGCCGGCCGCGTAGGCGATGGCCTCGCGCGACTTCACGGGGTTGGAGAAGAAGACTTCCGACGCCGGCACGCCGAGGCTCATCAGGAGGTCGAGCTCGGTGGTCGAGGCGATCTCGAAGCCGCAGCCTTCCTGGACGAGCACCTTCAGGACGCGCCGGTCCGGATTGGCCTTCACGGCGTAGTGCGGCCGCACGCGCGGCATGGCCGCGCGGAAACGGCGCGCCTTTTCGCGCACGATGGCCGTGTCGACGATCAGGAACGGTCGGGTGTACTTCTGGGCTGCCGCCTGGCGCACGATCTCGAAGTCGAGGCTGACCTCGGGATGCGTGTCGAAGAGCTGCTCGAGCGGTTGCTGCTTGGTGACTGCGGACTGCCGGGTGCGCACTACGTTAACGGGTCGATCCCCCATTCATCTCTCCAGGTCGCGAACTAAGTTTCAGGAATATCCCGAATACAAACTGCGAACACCGGATACGAGTTTCTCTGGCTTCTCATGATGACCTCCTTTTCCTCGCAAAAGTGGTCCACGAAACTTGAGCGGATTATGGGGCTTTGGCCCCCGACGTCAAGGGTTTTTTGACCCGTTTTTACGGTCCCTATAGCGCCCCGGACGGGGTCCAACTACTAGGTATTGTGGTGCGCGAAAACCCGAGGGCTAGATACGCGGCAGCGTCACGCCTTTTTGGCCCTGATACTTGCCGCCGCGGTCGCGGTAGCTCGTCTCGCACGGCTCGTCGGACTCGAGGAAGATCACTTGGGCGACGCCCTCGTTGGCGTAGACCCGCGCCGGCAGCGGCGTGGTGTTGGAGAACTCGAGCGTCACGTGGCCCTCCCACTCGGGCTCGAGCGGCGTAACGTTGACGATGATGCCGCAGCGCGCGTACGTCGACTTGCCGAGGCAGATGGTGAGCACGTTCCTTGGAATGCGGAAGTACTCGACCGTCCGCGCGAGGGCGAACGAGTTGGGCGGGATGATGCAGACGTCGCCCGTGTAATCGACGAAGTTCTTCTCGTCGAACATCTTCGGGTCGACGATGGTCGAGTTGATGTTGGTGAAGATCTTGAATTCCGTGGAGCAGCGGAGGTCGTAGCCGTAGCTCGAGGTGCCGTAGGAGACGATGCGCCGGCCGGACACCTCCTTCACCTGGCGCGGCTCGAACGGCTCGATCAGCTTGTGCTCGGCCGCCATGCGGCGGATCCAGCGGTCCGACTTGAGGCTCATCAGGTGTTCTGCACCACGATGTTGGGGAACTTGGAAGTCATGTCGCGTTGGGATTCCGCGATCTTCACCGCGCAGCGGCGCGCGATGCGGCGGTAGATCTCGGCCGCCTGGCCGTCGGGATCCGACACCACCGTCGGCCGGCCGGAGTCGGCCTGGCTGCGGATCGATTCGTCGAGCGGCAGCTGGCCGAGCAGCTCGGTGCCGTATTCCTTGGACATGCGCTCGGCGCCGCCGGAGCCGAAGATGTGGCTCTCGTGGCCGCACTTCGGACAGACGTGGAACGACATGTTCTCCACCACGCCGAGGATCGGGATGCCGACCTTCTCGAACATCTTGAGCCCCTTGCGGGCGTCGATGAGGGCGATGTCCTGCGGCGTGGTGACGATCACCGCGCCGGTGACCGGCACCTTCTGCGCGAGCGTGAGCTGGATGTCGCCGGTGCCCGGCGGCAGGTCGATCACCAGGTAGTCGAGGTCGCGCCAGTTCGTTTCCTTCAGCAGCTGCTCGAGCGCCTGCGTCACCATCGGGCCGCGCCACACCATCGGCGTGTCGATGTCGATCAGGAACCCGATCGAGCTCGCCTGCAGGCCGTGGCCCTCCATCGGCTCGATGCGCTTGCCGTCCTTGGATTCCGGCCGCCCGCCGATGCCGAGCATCATGGGTTGGGAAGGACCGTAAATGTCGGCGTCCAGCATCCCGACGGAGGCGCCCTCCGCCGAAAGCGCGAGCGCCAGGTTTACCGCCGTGGTGGATTTGCCGACGCCGCCTTTGCCCGACGCGACAGCGATGATGTTCTTGATGCTGGGAATGAGCTTCACGCCGCGCTGGACGGCATGCGCGACCACACGCGAAGTTACTTTCACCGCCACGTTGGCGGCCCCTGCCTGCTTGATCGCCTGCGTCACCTGGCGGCGGATCGGCTCGTGCTGGCTCTTGCCCGGGTAGCCGAGCTCGATGTCGAGCGACACGTCGTCGCCGGAAAGCTTGATGTTGCGCGCCGAGCGCGTCGACACGAAATCCTTGCCGGTGTTCGGATCGACGAGCCCGCGGAGGGTCGACTGGACTTGCGCTTCGCTGAGGGGCATGGAGCGGCGGGGGAAAGCGGCTAAGTGTACCTAAATCGCCGCTAGAATTGGTCTTTTCCCGGCTTCGAAATGTCCGCGCGCACGCTTTTCGTCACCACGGCGCTGCCTTATGCAAACGCGCCTTTCCACATCGGCCACATCATGGAGTACATCCAGGCCGACATCTGGGTGCGCTTCCAGCGGATGCGAGGCCACACGGTGCATTTCGTCGGCGCCGACGACGCGCACGGCGCGCCGATCATGCTCGCCGCGGAGAAGGCCGGAAAGTCGCCCGAGGCATTTGTCGCGGACATTGCACGAAGCCGCCAGCAGTACCTGGACGGCTTCCATGTCTCTTACGACAACTGGCATTCGACCCACTCCCCGGAGAACACCGAGCTCTCGCAGGGCATCTACCGGCGCCTGAAGGCGGCCGGGCTCATCTATGCCAAGCCGGTCGAGCAGTTCTACGACCCGGTGAAGCGCATGTTCCTCGCCGACCGCTATATCAAGGGCGAATGCCCCAATTGCGGCGCGAAGGACCAGTACGGCGACGCATGCGAGAACTGCAGCACCGTCTATTCGGCCACCGAACTGAAGCACCCCTACTCGACGCTGTCCGGCGCCACGCCCGTGCTGAAGTCCTCGGAGCACTACTTCTTCCGCCTGTCCGATCCCAAGTGCAAGGCGTTCATCCGCCAATGGCTGGAGACGCCGGGGCGGCTGCAGAGCCAGGTCGTCAACAAGGCGAAGGAGTGGCTCGACGCAGACGGCGAGAAGGCGCTCTCCGACTGGGACATCTCGCGCGACCCACCCTATTTCGGCATCCGCATCCCGGACATCGCGGAAGAGAAATACCTGTACGTCTGGCTGGACGCGCCGATCGGCTACCTCGCCAGTCTGAAGAACTACTGCCGCAAGAAGGACCTCGACTTCGAAGCGTTCGTGAAGCCGGGCGCCGGCGCGGAGATGGTGCACTTCATCGGCAAGGACATCATCTACTTCCACACCCTCTTCTGGCCGGCGATGCTGGAATTCTCCGGCTACAAGGTGCCCGACCACGTCTACGTGCACGGCTTCATCACCGTGTCGGGCGACAAGATGTCGAAATCGCGCGGCACCGGCATCAGCCCGCTGCGCTACCTCGAGCTCGGCATGAACGCGGAATGGCTGCGCTACTACATCGCGGCGAAGCTGAACGCGAACGTCGAGGACTTCGACTTCAATCCGGAGGATTTCGTCGCCCGGGTGAACGCCGACCTGGTCGGCAAGTACGTCAACATCGCGAGCCGCTGCGCGGTGTTCATCAACCGCAAGTTCGGCGGCGCGCTCGGCGCTTCGCAGAGCCCGCTCCTCGCCGAGACGCAGGCCAAGGCGGCGGAGATCGCCGCGCTCTACGACGGCCGCGAGTTCGGCAAGGCCCTGCGCGAGGTGATGCGCCTCGCCGACGCAGCGAATCAGTTCGTCGACGAGCAGAAGCCGTGGGAGCTCGCCAAGCAGGGCGGGACCCATCAGCGCCTCGCCGAGGTGTGCTCGACCGCACTGAATCTCTTCCGGCTGCTCACGCTCTACCTCAAGCCCGTGCTACCGCACACGGCAGCGCAGGCGGAGGCCTTTCTCGACGTCGGGCCGTTGCAGTGGACCGATGCCGCTACGCTGCTGCCTGCAGGGCACCGCATCCAGGAATACCGGCATCTTCTCGGCCGCGTCGATGCAAAGCAGCTCGATCGCCTGTTCGATTCGGCCGCCGGGCCGCAGCAGAACGCCGCAAAGGAGCATTCGGTGACCTCCATCAACATCGACACCTTCAACCAGCTCGACCTGCGCGTCGCGCGCATCGCGCGAGCGGAAACCGTGGACGGGGCCGACAAGCTGGTCAAGCTCACCCTCGACCTGGGCGGCGCGACGCGCACCGTATTCGCGGGAATCAAGTCCGCCTATGCGCCAGAAAAGCTGGAGGGCCGCCTCACCGTCGTGGTGGCGAACCTGGAGCCGCGCAAGATGAAGTTTGGTGTATCCGAGGGGATGGTGCTCGCCGCCTCCGGCGAAGGGCCGGGCATATTCCTCGTCTCGCCGGATGCCGGGGCGGAACCCGGCATGCGCGTGAAATAAAATAGCACTTACTATGGAAAGCTCCGGCCGCACGCTCGTCTGCAGCGTGTTGTTCCTCGACATCGTCGAGTATTCGAAGAAGCCGGTTGCCGAGCAGCTGCAGCTCAAGCAGGAATTCAACCGCGTGCTGACCAAGGCGCTCGACCACGTGCCGCCGCGGGATCGCATCATCCTCGATACGGGCGACGGCGCCGCCGTCACCTTCGTGGGCGACCCTGAGGATGCGCTCTTCGCCGCGATGGCGATGCGCGACGGCGTCGGCGCGCTCGCCGTGCGCTGCGGGGTGAACCTCGGCCCGGTGCGGCTGGTGAAGGACCTGAACGGCCAGATGAACATCATCGGCGACGGCATCAACGTCGCGCAGCGCGTGATGAGCTTCGCGCGCCCCGGCCAGCTCCTCGTCTCGCGCTCCTTCTACGAGGTCGTCTCGTGCCTGTCGCGCGACTACGCCAACCTCTTCAACCACGAAGGCGCGCGCACCGACAAGCACGTGCGCGAGCACGATGTGTATTCGGTGGTCGGCGGCACGCCCGCCTCGCGCCGCCTCGCCGATACGATCAGCGAGACGCTCGACGGCGAAGCGGCGCCCGGCTGGTTCGCGCGCAGCGGCCCCTTGGGGCTGCGCCGCTCCGCGATGGTGGCGGCAGGGGTCGTCTTCCTCGCTATCGTCGCCGGCGGCGTCACCGCGCGCACGCTGATGGAGCCGGGCGCGGAGCCGGCGCCGGCCACGGCGGCGCCCAGGGCATCTCCTTCGGCCGCCAGCCCGGCGGCGAAAACCGAGGTCGCGCCGTCGAAGAAAATCATTGCGCGCGTGGAGAAACGGCCCGAGAACCGCGGACCGGTCCAGGCCGGAGCCGGGCGCATCGAGCTTGCCGTCGCTCCCTGGGGCGAGGTGCTGGTGGACGGCAAGAGCCGCGGCGTGAGCCCGCCGCTGCGCACGCTCGACCTGCCGGCCGGGCCGCATACCGTCGAAATCCGCAACTCCACCTTCGCCGCGCACGTCGAGCAGGTGCAGGTGAAGGCGGGCGAATCCGTCAAGATCCGCCACCGCTTCAGATGACCGCTCGCGCTGCCGCGCTCGTGGCATTGCTTGCGCTCGCCGCGTGCAGCTCGCCCCCGCTGCGCGGGCTGTTCGAGACCAGCAAGGGGTCTAGCGTGCTGAGCGCCGGTCTGCGCGAATACGATAACGGCGACTACGCGGAAGCCGGCCAGGATCTGCAGACCGCGATCGACCTCGGCCTCACCGACGACGAACGGGCGACCGCGCACAAGCACCTCGCGTTCATCCATTGCGCTTCCGGGCGCGAACGCCTGTGCCGCGAGGAATTCCGCCGCGCGCTGGCCCTGAAGCCCGATCTCGAGCTGAGCGCCGCCGAGGCGGGCCATCCGGTCTGGGGGCCTATCTTCGCGCAGCTCAAGGCCGCTTCGTCCCCCTTCAAGCTCGCCATGCAGCAGTACGAAGCCGGCGACTACGACGAATCGGCGAAGAACTTCCAGGGCGCGCTGCGCGCG
>DATMIG010000232.1:0-4930 GCA_035554335.1 Burkholderiales bacterium | reverse complement strand
ACCAGGGCCTCGCCACCTTCGGCGTGATGGCACTCACCATCGCGGTGCTCACCTTCCTCTACTGCGTGATCGTCATCACCATCACGCACTTCGCGGCCGACCGAATGCGCGCGAGCCCGCGCGTCGCCGCCTGGCTGAATCGCATCGCCGGCACCATGCTCGTCGGATTCGGCGTCAAGCTCGCCGTAGGGCGGTAGGCGCTATTCGACCGAGCGGCGGCACTCGGCGCCGAGGACTCCGCCATCGGCCCCTGGATCTCTAACGCAGCTCCTCTTCCATGAAGCGCCCGGTTTCGACGAGGTCCTTGAAATCGCGCACGAGCTTCGCCCCGGCCGGGCCCGGTACGACGTAATTATCGATCGCCACGCAGACGTTCAGCATGCGCCGCACGACGATCTGCCCGTCTCGTACCACCGGCGTCGGGCGCGCGGCGCCGATCGAGAACACCGCGCTCGTCGGCCCGATCGGGAAGAAATAGTCGGCGGCAGCGCGATCGAGCGTGGTGAGCCCGCAGGTGCCGGCATTGCGCACGTAGAACGCCGGGCTGCGCATCATGACGGCATGGAACAGGCGCGCCACCCAGAGCGGCACGCGAGCGAACCGGTTTATGCGCTGGAGCTGCGGCAGTGATTCGGCGGGCTCGCGCTGGACAGCCGCGATCTCGTCCTGGATCTCGGCGATGCGCTTACGCGCCGCGTCGCGCACGGTCACGAGGAAGATGAATGGCGCGCCGTTCAGCAGACGCGTCACCGGCACGTTCACGTCGGCGCGGTCGAAGCTGACGATCCGGTAGCCGAAGAGCTTCTTGAAGAGGATCGCGTTCGCCTGCGGGTTGCGCTCGACGGCGAGGGCCATCGCCTTGATGAGCGCCGGGAGCAGCGTCACGGGCCTGATCTCGTGCGAGTAGCGCTTGCGCAGCGCCGCCAGCCGGTCGATCTCCACCTGCAGCGTGCCGTAACCGATGCAGTGGTGCAACTGGGCGCGCCGCTTGAACGCCCACAGATAGCCCTCGACCCCGGCGAGCGAACGCGACTCGCGGATGCGAGCGGCGGCCGCGCGCGGAAACTCTCCTGCGTTCATCCGGGGCGCGCGAACATTTTCTTGAGCATCGCGAAGACGCTGCGCTTGAACGGCGCCTGCGTCTTGCGCACCAGCCCGGGAAGATGCCAGAGGGAGACGCGGGCGCCGACCCGGCGCGCGGCCCAGACGTCATTGGCGTTCAGCAGGAAGGAGCTGAACACCGCGAGCGAGATCGCGGCGCTGTTCACCGCGAGCGCCGCGAGGCGCGATAGGCGGTAGCGGGCGCGGATGAACGCGTCGAAGCGCAGGTGGCGCGCCTCGTCGAGCGCGTGCAGCGCCCAAACGCGCGGCACGAAGCTCTCCCGGCGCGCGATTGCGCGGCTCGAGATCGTGTGGGCGATGATCGAGATCTGCTCGGCGAACTCGAGCAGCAGAAACCCCGCCGCAACCCGTGACGGGCGCGACGGCAGCGCATCAAGCAACGCAAAAATCGCGCGCAAGGAGGCGTCGACGTGCCGTCGTGGAAGCGGCGGCGCGCCGGGCATCTCGGCCTCGAGCTTGCCGATGGCACGCGCGAACATCAGCTGATGGCGCTTCTCCTCCGCCGCGAAATGCTCGAGCGCTTCCAGCAGGTCCGGGTCGTCCTCCTCGGTGCACAGCCTGCGGAGCACGCGCAAGCCGTGGCGCTCGAGGAGCTCGGTGAAGAGCATGAGATTAATCTGCTGGTAGCGCGCGAAATCGATGCGCGCGCGCTCGGCGAGCGCGGCGTCGCGGCCGGTTCCGGCAAGCAGGCTCCAGGCCTGGTAGAGCGCGAGGTACTCGGCGTCGCTCATGCGCGCGCTCCAGTCGATATCGGCCGCGGCGTCGAAGCTCTCCTGCCGCGACTTGCGGTTCAGGCCCCGCAGGAACTCGCGCTCGCCCGAAGCGAGCGGCGCTCTGGCACGCACGTCGCGCAGGCTAGGCCGGCTGCGCCCGCGCGCCCTGCCCGACGCTCGCCCACGCCACGAGGAACAGAGCGAGGAAAACGAGGTCCGCCCACGCGAAGGGCAGCCACATCGCCGGGACGCCTTCGGCGATCGCGTACCAGAACGCCGTGCCGCTGTAGGCAACCTTGAGCGCCACGCCGTACAGCATCAGGTCCCGATTCGCGACCGGATTGCGCGCGATCCTGAAGAACATCGACGCGAAGATGAGCAGCAGCAGCGCCGGGAACTGCACGTAGGCGCCGTGGTTCGGCGGCGTCACATGAAAGTGCGCGTAGATCGGCGCCCAGGCGAACAGGAACGCGAGCCCGAGGATGCCGTCGTACAGGCCCGATACGATGAAGAACGGTTTGATCCATTTCGCGACCATGGTCATGCCTCCCATTGAACGTGGCTTCTGGCTTCGTGAAGGCTGCGCAGGCGGTCGTGGAAGGCCTCCCGGCGCTGCCTCGTGAATTCTTCGCTGTACAGGCGCGCGGCCAGCGCGCGGAAACCCGCCTCGAGCTCGGCCACCGTCATGCGCTCGGGCCTGAAGTTCACGTCGAACAGCGTGCAGAGCTCCCACGCGCTCTCGCGCAACAGCCGGCCGCCCGCCCGCAGGCGCTCGTACAGCGGTGTGCCGGGGAATGGCGTCAGCACGGTGATCTGGACCTCGTAGAGGCCGCTGTCGCGGACGAACGCCCAGACCTCGTCGAAGCTGGAGGCATCGGTGCCATCGAGCCCGAGAACGAAGCAACCATTCACCGTGATACCGAGGCGCTGGATGCGCGCGATAGCACGCGCGTAGCGCTCGAGCTGCTTCGCCTTCCAGTTCTTGCGCTCTTCCATCCCCTCAAGCGCCGACCGCGACGGACTCTCGAAGCCGATCAGGACCTGCGCGCAGCCGCTGTCGCGCATCAGGCCGAGCAGCTCGTCGTCCTCGGCCACCGAGACGTCGGTCTCCGTGAACCAACGCACGCGCTCCCCTGCGAGCGCGCGCAATAGCTCCTTGGAATGCCGCTTGTTCACGAAGGAGTTGTCGTCGGCGAACTCGATGAAGGGACGGCGCCACTGCTCCTTGATGCGGCGGATCTCGCCGATGACCTTCGCCACGGGCTTCAGCTTGTAGGTAGGGGAGATGCGGATCGAGGCCGCGCAGAAGTCACAGCGCCAGGGGCAACCGCGCTGCGTCTGTACCGTCAGGCGGTTGTACCTCCCGATGTCGAGGAGGTGGTAGGCCGGCATCGGCGCCTCGGCGAGATCGAAAGGCGCGCGGCGCGCGTCGTACACGGGCTGCAGCTGCCCACTCCGGAGCTCCGCGACAAGACGCGGCCATACCGGCTCGCCTTCGCCGATCACCACCGCATCCGCATGCCGCCCCGCCTCGTGTGGGAGCGCCGACGCGTGCAGTCCGCCGAGGATCACGGTCGTGCCGGCGGCGCGATAGCGGTCGGCGAGCTGATACGCCTCCTTGATCTGCGCGCTGAAGCTCGAGATCGCGACCGCGTCGAACTCCCCCGGCAAACCCGAGACTGCGGCGAGCTCAGGGACCTCCACGTAGCGCACCTCGACGTCCTCCGGGGTCATGCCCGCGAGCGTCAGCAGCCCCAAGCTCGGCAGCGAAGCGATGACCTTGTTGCGCTCGACGAAGCCGGGCAGCGTCAGGCCGAGTTCGGTCAGCTCCGGGTTGTGGGCGCGCACGCCGCTCATCGCAATCAGGCCGAGCCTCATGCGACCGGCAGTCCTTTCACCAGCGCGATCACGCCGGTCGCGACCGCAACCACCGGAATAAAGAACAGGTGCCGGAATGGCAGGCGCCAGGCGGTGAGAAAGCAGCACAGCGGCATCGCCACGAGGCCGACCAGGAACCCGTACGACGCGACCTTCGCCTCGAGCGGCGGAAGCTCCACCGCGCGCGCGCTGAACGCGAACATCAGGTTGATGAAGCCGAGGCCGAAGAATGCGATGTGGCCGAGCCGCGTCATGCGCCTGCGAAACGAGCCGTAGCCGCCCAGCCACGCTTCATTGTGAAAAAAAATGCCGATCGCCGCTCCCGAAAGGACTCCGGCGAGCACCCCCAGCCATCCAGCAAGAAGATTGAGTGCAACGGTGTCCACTACGCCTCCCCTTTTGCGCGCGGAACACTTCGCGGCGGAGGACGGGCCTTCTGCCTCCTCGCCGCGAAGAGCATATCAAAAGAGCGACGTCAGGTTTTTTTCTTCCGTTTCTCCGTGCCGAGCATCAGCGCGCCGCTGGCCGATGGCTCGCCGAGCAGCCCCGCATCGCCATAGACGCCGAGCTTGTCGCGCGTGTCGGCGATGTCGAGGTTGCGCATGGTGAGCTGGCCGATGCGGTCCGCCGGCGTGAAGAACACTTCCTCGCCCTTCTCCATCGTCAGCCGCTCGGGCTTGTAGGTCAGGTTCGGGCTTTTCGTGTCGAGGATCGAATAATCGTTGCCGCGCCTCAGCTCGAGCGTCACTTCGCCGGTGATCGCCTTCGCCACCCAGCGCTGCGCGGTCTCGCGCAGCATAAGCGCCTGCGGGTCGAACCAGCGGCCCTGGTAGAGGAGCCGGCCGAGCCGCCGGCCGTTGGCGCGGTACTGCTCGATCGTGTCCTCGTTGTGGATGCCGGTGACCAGGCGCTCGTAGGCGATGTGCAGGAGCGCCATGCCCGGCGCCTCGTAGATGCCGCGGCTCTTCGCCTCGATGATGCGGTTCTCGATCTGGTCCGACATGCCGAGGCCGTGGCGGCCGCCGATGGCGTTCGCCTCCGCCATGAGCTTCACCGCGTCGGCGAAGCGCTGGCCGTTGAGCGCGGTCGGCGCGCCTTCCTCGAAGGCCACGGTGACGCGCTCCGGCTTCACGGTCACGTCGTTCTTCCAGAACGCGACCCCCATGATGGGCTGGACGATGCCGATGCCCTTGTCCAGGAACTCGAGGTCCTTGGCC
>DATMIG010000231.1:0-8080 GCA_035554335.1 Burkholderiales bacterium | reverse complement strand
CGTAGCCGGCGACCGGCGCCGGCACTTCCGTGCGGCCGAGCGTGATGTAGGCCTCGCGCACCCTGGCCGAGGCGGCGCGCACGTCCGGGTGGTCGCGCACCTCGGTGTGATCGACCATCGCGCGTTGCGCGGCGAGCTGCTGCTCGGCCTGGGTGAGCGCCGCCCGTGCCGCGCTCACGGAGTCGACCGCGTGCTGCAGCTCCTCGCCCGACACGGCGCCGGACGATTCGACCGCGCGACGGCGCGCAAGGTCCTGCTCTGCTTTCTTCAGCTCGGCACGGCGCACCGCGACGTTCGCCTCGCCGCCGGTGCTCGTCTCACGGAGGTTGCGCACTTCGCGCACGGTCTTCGCGAGCTGCGCTTCGGCCTGCGCGACCATCAGCTGAGCGTCCGCCTTGTCGAGGCGCACGAGCGGCTGTCCGCTCTTCACGTAGTCCGTCTCGTCGGCGTGGATCGAGACCACCGTGCCGGCGATCTGCGCGGTGATCTGCACGAGGTTGCCGCCGACATAGGCGTCGTCGGTGGTCTCGTGGTAGCGGCCGTGGACCCAGTACCAGGCGGCGTAGCCCGCGCCGGCCAGCAGAAAGAGCGAGACGACGCCGATGATGAGGATCTGACGCTTCTTCATTGCATGGCCATGTTCACGTCGAATCCGCCGCCGAGGGCGCGGATGAGATTGATGGAGAGCGCGAGCTCGCGCGCATGGAGCTCGGTGCGCAGCGCGCGCTGGTCGAGCACCTGCGTCTCGACCGTGATCACCTGCAGGAGGCTGCCGATGCCGGCCTTGTAGCGCGTGAGGGCGAGGCTGTACGCCTCCTCCGCCGAGGCGAGCGCCGCGTCGGCCTCGGTGCGCTGCGCCTGCACCGAGCGCATGGAGGTGAGCTGGTCGACGACCTCGCGCAGCGCGTCGGCGAGCGACTGGTTGTACTGCTCCACCGCCGCGTCGTATTCCGCGTCGCGCGCGGCCAGATTGCCGCGCAGGCGCCCACCGTCGAGGATCGGCAGCCGCACGGCGGCGCCGATGCTCGGGATGCCGCTCGCCGGATCGAGCAGATGCGAGAGCGAGACCGACTGCACGCCGATCAGCGCGGAGAGATTCACGTCCGGATAGAACGCCGCCCTGGCCGAAGCGATGTCCTTGGACGCCGCTTCCGCGCGCAGGCGGCTCGCCACGATGTCCGGCCGCCGTCCGAGGAGATCGGCGGGAACGTTCGACGGCAGCGTGACCGCCGCGAGGCGCAGATTCGGCCGCTCGATGGCGAGGCCGCGGTCCGGGCCCTGGCCGAGGAGCGCGGCGAGCTGGCTGCGCGAAAGCGCGATCGCCTCCTCGGCCTGCGCTACTCGTGCGCGCGCCGCCGGGATGGACGTCTCCACCTGCTTCAGCTCCAGCTTCGAATCGAGCCCGGCCCGCACCCGATCGTTCGTCAGGCTTTGCACCTTCTCGCGGTCTTCGAGCGTGCGGCGCGCGATGTCGAGCTCTTCATAGGAGCGCTCGAGCTGCACGTAGACACCGGCGAGCGCCGATGCGAGCACGAGGCGCGCGGCGAACCTCTCCGCCTCGGCGGCGCGCGTGCGCCCGATCGCCGCCTCGTAGGCCGCGCGGTTCTTGCCCCAGAAGTCGAGCTCGTAGCCGGCGTTCAGCGCGAGCTGCGTCGTGGTGTAGGTCGAGCCGCCAATCGGCGGCGGGAAGATGTAGTTCTCCGAGAAGCGGGCGCGGGTGAGGTCGCCGCTCGCGCCGACCTGCGGCGAGCGCGCCGCGCCGGCGATGCGAGCCGCCGCGTTCGCCTGGTCGAGCCTCGCCTGCGCGAGGCGGACGTTCGGGCTGCCGGCGAGCCCCTCCTCGATCAGCGCGTCGAGCTGCGGATCGCCGAAGCGCTTCCACCAGTCGAGCTCGGGCCAGGCACCCGTGCCGGCCTGCGCGAGCGAAGCCTCGGCCTGCAGCGTGGCCGGGTCGGTCATGCTGCCGCGCGGATCGACGCCGCGGTAGCTCGCGCACCCCGCCACGGCCGCGATCGCGAGGATCGGCCAGCGCTTCACGCGCCCTCCCCGTTCGCGTTCTCGAGGATGCGCTTCAGGAGCGCCTCCAGGGTCCGCGCCTCCGCCTTGGTGAAGCCGTGCAGCATCTTGTTCAGCATCGCGATCTGCACGCGCCGCACCTGCGCGTGGCGCGCGCTGCCTTCCTTCGTGAGCTCGAGCCGCGCGCTGCGCCGGTCGCGCTCTTCGCGCACCCGCCGCACGAGCCGCATGCTCTCCAGCTTGTCGACGAGCCGCGTCATCGCGCCGGCATCGTGCGAAAGCGTGCGGCACATCGCCGCCGCGGTGGCCTGCGGCTGGTCGGCAAGCACGATCAGCACCAGCGCCTGCGCCGCCGTCAGCCCGAGCGGCGCCAGCTCGCGCTCGAACTCCTCGTACATCGCCTTGCGCGTGCGCCCGATGAGCGCGCCGGCCGAGTGCCGGCTGTCGAACGTGCGGATGTCGTATAGCGGCGACTTGTTTGCCTGAGCAACCATTGCCCGGGCAATAATGCCTTGCTGCGGCGCAGCAGTCAACCGCTAATCGGAGTCAGATCAAAATTGCCGGCTCACTTCGCCCGGCGGCGCACCAGGGCGATCTTGTCGTTGCGGAACACCTCGGTGCCGTGCTGGTTGTAGACGTGGTCGCGGAACACCACCACGCCGCGGTCGGCCTGCTTGGAAGGCCGCTTCTCCACCACCTCGACCTCGGTGCGGATGGTGTCGCCGGGCCGCACCATCTCGAGGAACTGCGCGTTCTCGAGCGCGCGCAGCGCGATGATGCTCTCCGAGAACAGATCGCCGGTCATCGCGGTCGTGAACGACATGATGAGGTGGCTGGGGCAGATGCGTCCGGGCAGGCCGCGGGCGCGCGCGGCCGCGTCGTCGAGGAAGATCGGCACGCGATAGCCCACCACGCGGCAGAAGGCGTCCTGGTCCTCCTCGGTGATGGTGCGCACGCGCGTCGGATAGCGCGATCCAGGCTGGAAATCTTCGAAATAGAGGCTTGCGGGTTTGGCGTCGGACATCGATGCTTTATACGTGGATCTCAAGCTGAAGGGCAAATCAGTCCTCGTCACCGGCGGCTCGAAAGGCATCGGCCTCGCCTGCGTGCGCACCTTCATGGCGGAAGGCTGCCGCGTGCATCTCGCCTCGCGCGATCCGCGGCAGGTGCCGGAGGGCGCCACCGCCCATGCGGTCGACCTGCGCGACGCCGCGGCGCTGCAGAAGCTGGCGGCGCAGTGCGCGGACGTCGACATCCTGGTGAACAACGCCGGCGACATTCCCGGCGGCACGCTGGAGTCGCTCGACGACGCGAAATGGCGCCACGCGTGGGAGCTGAAGGTGTTCGGCTACATCAACCTCACGCGCGCCGTCTTTGGCCGCATGAAGGCGCGCCGCTCCGGCGTGATCGTCAACGTGATCGGCATGGCGGCGGAGAATCCGTCGCCCGAATACATCTGCGGCGCGACGGCCAACGCCGGTCTCGCCGCTTTCACCAAGGCGCTCGGCAAGGGCTCGGTCGAGCACGGCGTGCGGGTCGTCGGCATCCATCCGCCCTCCACGCGCACCGACCGCATCCTCCAGGTGATGAAGGCCGCCGCCAAGGCGAAGCTCGGCGACGAGAATCGCTATAAAGAGCTGGTGGGCCAAGGCGGCATGTTCGGCCAGATGATCGAGCCCGAGCAGGTCGGCGACACGGTCGCCTTTCTCGCCTCGCCTCGCGCTGGACAGCTGTCGGGCATCGTCCTTAACCTCGGCACATGACCATGAAACGCTTCGCTATCGCCATCGCCACCGCGCTCTTTTCTGCCAGCGCGTGGGCGCAGTATCCCGACCACGTCGTGCGCATCATCAACACCTTCCCCGCCGGCGGCTCGGGCGACGCGGTGCTGCGCGTGGTGTTCGACAAGGTGAGCGCCGCGCTCGGCCAGCCTTTCATCGCCGAGACGCGCACCGGCGCCGGCGGCTCGATCGGCACGGAGTTCGTGGCGAAGGCGCCGCCCGACGGCTACACGCTCCTGCTCGGCACGGCGAGCACCTTCGGCACCAACTCCGCCACCATGCCGAAGCTCTCCTACGACGCGGTGCACGACTTCACGCCGGTGGTGATGATGGCCAGCACGCCTTACCTGCTCCTCGTCCACCCGTCGGTGCCGGCGAGCAATGCGAAGGAGTTCGTCGCCTACGCCAAGGCGAACCCGGGCAAGCTGAACTACGGCTCGTTCGGCAACGGCAGCTCGAACCAGCTCGCCTACGAGCTCTTCAAGCAGGTCGCCGGCATCGAGGTAGTGCACGTGCCCTACAAGGGCGGCGCGCCGTTGATCACCGCCCTCCTCGCCGGCGAGGTGCAAAGCTCGCTCGACGTCTACGCCACCGCGAATGCGCACATCAAGGCAGGCAAGTTCAAGCTGCTGGGCGTGGCGAGCGCGAAGCGGTTCTCGCTCCTGCCGCAGACGCCGACGCTCGCCGAGCAGGGCTACCGCGTCGAAGGCGGCACGTTCTTCGCCATCCTGGGCCCGGCGAAGATGCCGCATAACGTGGTGGAGACGCTGAACCGCGAGATCAACCGCGCGCTGCAGCTGCCCGACGTGCGCGAGCGCCTGACCGCGCTCGGCGCGGAGATCGTCGGCGGCACGCCGGAGTCATTGGCGAGCACCATCCAGAGCGACGTGCAGAAGTGGTCCAAGCTCGTCAAGGACCGCCAGCTCAAGTTCGAGTGACGTCCTCGAGGTAGCGCACGACCTCGTCGACCGGCACCACGTCCGCATAGCGGGCGTCGAGGTCGACGAGATGCACCGCGTGCAGCGCGCGGTCGAACTCGCCCACCGCTTCGGCCGCTAGAACGCAGCGCAGCCCACGCTGCATGGCATCGAGCGCGGTGGCGCGCACGCAGACGCTCGTCGTGCAGCCGGCCAGGATGAGCGTATCGATCTGCTTCTCGCGCAGCATGTCGTCCAGGCGGGTGCCATAGAAGGAGGACGGAAACTTCTTCACGATCACCGGCTCGCCGGCCTTGACGCCGAGCGCCGGGTCGATCTCGACCATGGGCGTGCCGGCGCGGCAATGCTCGAGCCAGGGCACCTTCTTTCCCCAGAGCGCCGCATCGCGCAGCGGCTCGTCGTACGCGATGGTGGTGAACATGACCGGAACCTTCGTTGCGCGCCGAGCGACCTCCAGCATCCTCAGCGTCTGGGCGATCTCGCGGGAAAACTCGCCGCCGGGGAAATCGGAGCGCCCGCCGGTGAAGGCGCGGCTGAAGTCGATGACCAGGATCGCCGGTCGCTCGCCGAAGCCCACGCGCCGGTCATAGCCGCGCTGCCGGTAGAAGCGCAGCAGCTCCTCCACGCGCGCCTGCGGATCGACCTCCATCGCCGGTACGCGGCTCATTTGCGCAGGTCGACGAAGCGCTTGGCTTTCGTCTGGCGGCCGGCGTCGTAGATGTCCTTCGCATCGACGAGCTCGACCTTGGCTCGCACGCGCGTCACCTCGAGGGCGCAGGCCGCCACCTGCTGCGCCAATGCCGGGTTGCAGGCAACGCGCACAACGAGCTCGTCCATCGAGTACGGATCGGACGCCTTCTCGCGCCGCACGACGACCTGGAATTCGTCCAGGCCTGGCATCGCGGCGAGCGCGGCGACCAGCGCGCCCGGGTTGATCAGCATCCCCTTCACCTTGACGAGGTCGCTGCCGCGCACCACGGGGCCGACGACCCGCTCGGTCGTACGGCCGCAGTGCGGGCACGGTGCGCGGGTCAGGCTGACGATGTCACCGACCAGGAAGCGGATGAGGACGGTGCCGCGGCGGTCCAGGTGTGTCACGGCCAGCGCGCCGCGCTCGCCGTCCGGCAGCCGGCGCCCGGTCTCGGCATCGACCACCTCGTGGTACTGGATCTCCGGCGCCGGGTTGTGCCAGTCGCCCTCCTCGCGGCATTGCGCGAAGGCACCGAGCTCGGTCGAGCCGTAGCGGTCGAACACCGTCGTGCCCGCTGCGCCGAGCTCGCGCAGGCAGCGCCGCAGCTCTTCGCGCATCTCCGGCGTCGTCGCCTCGCCGCTGATCGCGCACATGCGCACGCTGCGGAAGTCGGCCTGCAGCTCCTTGGCGCGCAGCAGGACTCGGCGCAGGAAGCTCGGCACGCCCCAAAGTATGGTGGCCCGGTGCACGCCGACGGTGCGGACCGCATGGTCGAGCGAGCGGTGCACATCGAAGCTGCCGTGCGTAGCGCCGGGCAGCGCCGCGCAGATGGTCGCGCCAGCGGCATAGGCATTGGTCACCGAGCGCAGGAACGCGCCCATCGGCGCCGCCGTGAGCGGAAAAAGGTTCGCGATCACGTCGGTCTCACGGATGCCGGAGATCTCTGCCACGCGCCGCGACTGGAAGAGGTAGGCGTGGTAGTCGTGCGTGGTGTTATAGACCGGAGTCGGATCGGCCGTGGAACCTGTCGTATAGATCACTTCCCAGAGGGCGCGCTCGTGCAGCGGCAGGTCGGGCAGGCGCAGGCGAAACGCTTCCGGGTCCGCCATCAGGTCCTGCTTCGAGGTGAGCGGCAGGCGCTCGAGATCGGCGACGCCGCGGATCGAGCCGATGTCGATGCCCGACCATTTGCGCCGGTAGTACTCGTGGCCGCGCGCGCAGAGCGCGAGCATGTGGCGCAGCCGCTCGTCCTGCGTGCGCTCGATCTCGCTGTACGGGGCGGTCAGAATTTCTGTACGATCGGCCGCGCTAGAGCTTGGCAACGATCTCGTCGGTATAGAACTGGCTCGCGGTGCCGGACTTCAACAGGCCCGCCTTGATCATCGCCTCGACCATCGATTTCCAGACCGCCGCATCGTTCTTCAGGAGCTTCTTCGGATCGTCGTGCCACCACAAATGCTCCTCGTCGCGCATCGCCGTCGCGGTGAAATCCACCTGCTTCGCGCCCTCGATCTCCCACAGCTTGCTCATGCGCTCGACCATCGCGCGACCGTTGGCCTTTTTCAGCTCGAGGACCGAGGCACGCTCGGCGCGCATGGCGCGAAGCAGCACGTCCGGATCCTTCTGCACCGTCTCGCGCAGCGCGAAGTAGGCCTGCCCGGGCGTCGGCACCGCGTCGCTCGTGCTCCACATGACGATCTTCTCGCCGGATTCGCGCAGCGTGGTGGTGGTGCCGATGCTGACGATGTGCGCGTCGATGCGGCCCGACTGGATCAGGCCCCAGCCGCCCGGGCTGTTGCCGACCGCCTCGCGCCGGCAGGCATCGAGCGGCATGCCGGCCATGGCGAGCATCATGTCGAGCAGGTTGTCCGAGGCGCTGCCCTTCGCCGCGATGCCGATCGTCTTGCCGGCCATGTCGCGCGCGTTGCGGATCGGCTTGGTGGGCGAGCTGTAGACCACGATCGGCGACGTATGCTCGATGGTGGCGAAGGAAACGATCGGCGCGCCTTCGGCGATCGCCTTCGACGCCGCCAGCGGATCGCCGCGGCCATAGACGGCGCGGCCGGCGATGACCTGCTGCACGGCGACCGCCGAACCCTTGCCGGGCAGCACCGTCACGTCGAGGCCTTCCTTGGCGAAATGCCCGCCGGCCTGCGCGTTCAGCGTGGGCGCGTAGCCGATCAGGAAGCCGAACGGAGTGATGAAATTGATCTTGCGCAACTGCTGCGCGCGCGCCGCGGGAATGAGCGCGGCGCCGGCGAGGGCGGCGGCCCCTCGAATGAAGTCACGACGGTCGATGGAAGGCATGCA
The DNA here is from genome assembly GCA_035554335.1 of Burkholderiales bacterium. GTDB lineage: Bacteria > Pseudomonadota > Gammaproteobacteria > Burkholderiales > SG8-39 > SCGC-AG-212-J23. The sequence continues at coordinate 344 of DATMIG010000231.1, read as the reverse complement.
CAAAGCCTAGCACAGCGATGAATCGCGAATCGATTCCGGACATTGCGCTTGCGGGCGTGGAGAAGCGCTTCGCGACGCCCGAGCGAACCGTGGTCGCGCTCGAGCGCACGGATCTGCGCATCCGTGGCGGCGAGCTGCTCGCGCTCGTCGGCCCGTCGGGCTGCGGCAAGACCACGATGCTGAAGATGATCGGCGGCCTGCTGGCGCCGTCGTCGGGCGAGATCCGCATCGGCGAGCGCAGCCTGTGGCACGGCGCGCAGCGAGATTCGACGGCGCTGAAGGAGCTCGGCGTCGTCTTCCAGGACGCGAACCTCTTTCCCTGGTTCTCGATCGAGGACAACGTC
>DATMIG010000230.1:0-7477 GCA_035554335.1 Burkholderiales bacterium | reverse complement strand
TCCCGCGCGGCGTTCACGCGCTCGTCGAGCTCGCGGCGCGCGATGGCGCTTTCTTCCGCCAGGCGCTTCGCCCGCTCCAGCTCGCTCTTCGTATACACGGCGCGCGCCTCCGCCGCCGACACCTGCGCGGCCGCGCGGTCGACCTCGGCCGCATAGGGATCCGGATCGATCGTGATTAGCAGATCGCCCTTCTTCACGAGCGCGCCCTCGGTGAAGTGCACGGACTTGACCGCACCGGCGACGCGCGAGCGCACGTCGACGCGCTCGACGGCCTCCAGGCGGCCGGAGAATTCGTCCCACAGCCTCACCTCGGTTTCCTCGACTGTGGCGACCGGCACGGCCAGCGCCTGCCCCGAGGCCGCGGCGGGCTTCGGCTCGGCGCTCGACGAGCGCAGGTACAGGCCGCCACCCGCCAGCACGGCCAGCGCGGCCACCGTTGCCGCGACGATTCGGATTCGTTTCATGGTTTATCTCCTTCGGTCGGCAGCATGAGCACCGGTGGCGACGCGGGCGTTACCGCCGGCGTGCGATGGGTTACAGCCGTAACTCCCCGATGCCGCGCGCCATCAGCGCGGCGCACAGGATGATGCCGACGACGCCGGCGAGCTCGAGATGCACGAGGGTGCGGATCCGGCGCAGCTTCGCGGCGGGCACCGCTGGCGCCCTGCCCTGGGCGAGCGCCGCCTTCCAGGAGAGGAACTGAAGCGTTGGATAGATCGAGAGCAGCGCGACGATCACGAAGAGCGAGACTTTGGCGATGAACGGGATGCTGTGCAGGTAGTACTCCGCGCCTTTCTCGAAGAAGCGCACGCGTAGCATGCCGACGACCAGCACCACGCCCGCGGCGATGCCGACGGCGAGGTCGGCGAAGCGGATCTGGCGCGCGCGCTCGAGCGTCAGCTCGCCGCGCAGCAGCACGAACTCGATGGCAACAGCCGCGACGAGCGTAAACGCGGCGACGTGATGCAGGAAGGCGAAGAAGGCGCTCATGCCGGTTCCTATCGAAAAGACCTCCCGGCCCTCGCGGCCCCCGTAGGGGAGGAGAGGTTGGGGCCGCGCCACTGCGGCCGGGAGGTGCATGCTTCGCTACAGGAGGAGATCGCCCCCATCGGTGCGGATGACGCGCACGCGCTCGCCCGGCTCGTAGTGCCGGGCGCCCTGGCGCTGCACGCTGGCCGTCTGCCCGTCGTCGGTGCGCACCTCGATCTTCCAGGCGACCTCCGGGATGCGGATGTCTTCGTCGCGCAGCGTGAGCTCCGGCGGCTGCGGGCCGCTGTCGAGCTCTTCCACGCCGACGACCGTCGCCCATACGGTGAACTCGTCCGCATCGCACCCCGACACGGTGGCAGCGACGAAGAGCGCAAGCGCGCCGATCAGTATTTTCATGACTCGAGCCAGAGCGACGCGTCGCTGAAAGCCTCGACGAGCGCGAGGCCGTTCTGGCCGAGCCGGTAGCTCTCGCCCGAGCGCAGCACGACGTCGCGCGCGCTGCCCTGCTCCGTGATCCACAACGTGCCGGTGCAGGCCGTCACCGTCCGGCCGGCGCCCGGCTGCAGCCGAAGGACGTTTCCTCTCTGGAGCTGGATCATGGCGGCCATCATCGGCCGCGCGCGATGCTTTCCTGTTTCGCGGCGGCGGCGGCGCGTTACAGGTGAAACGTCACGCGTGCCCGAGCACGCGGGCCAGCGCCGCCGCCATGTCGCGCGACTGCACCGGCTTGGTGAGGATCTCGGTGATGCCGGCGCCGGCGGCGCGCTCGACGAGGAGCGGGCCGGTATAGCCGCTCACCAGCACGATCGGCAGGTCGGGGCGCTGGCGCCGCAGGCGCAGCGCGAGCTGGGTGCCGGAGAGCTCGGGCATCACTTCGTCGACGATCGCGGCTCCGATGCGGCCCTCCGCCGCCTGGAACGCGGCGAGCGCGGCGGCGCCGTCCGAGCAGCCGATCGGCTCGTAGCCGATGCGCTTCAGGGCTTCCAAGGTGACGGCGACGAGCGCCGCCTCGTCGTCGACGACGAGCACGCGCTCGCCGTTGCCGCGATGCACCGGCGCGCTCGAGGCACTCTCCGCGACGACCGGCGACTCGACGCGCGGCAGGTAGACGGCGAAGCGGCTGCCGCGTCCCTTCTCGCTCGTCACGTCGATCGCGCCGCCCGAGTCGGTGACGATGCCGTAGACGAGCGCGAGGCCGAGGCCGGTGCCCTTGCCCACCTCCTTGGTGGTGAAGAAAGGCTCGAAGATGCGCTCGAGGGTGGTGGCGTCCATCCCGCTGCCCGTGTCCTCGACGCCGAGGCAGACGTAGGCGCCGGCGCGCAGCGTGGTGTGCGCGAGGATCCGGTCGACGGCGACATCGGCCGCCTCGAGGCGCACGCGCAGCGTGCCGCCGTTCGGCATGGCGTGGATCGCGTTGGTGCAGAGATTCATCGTCACCTGGTGGAGCTGCGTCGCATCGCCGACCACATGGCAGGACGCCGCCGGCAGCTCGGCTTCCAGCCGCACCGCCGCGGGCAGCGAGCCGCGCACGAGCTCCAGCGTCTCGGACACGGCGCGGCAGAGATCCGTCGGCACGCGCTTGCCGCGCTGGCTGCGGCTGTAGAGCAGGATCTGCTCGACCAGCCCGCTCGCGCGGTTGGCGCCGCTCAGCACGTTGTCCGCATAGCGCTTGAGCGGGGAGTTCCCCGGCGCGTTCTCGGCCAGCATTTCCGCGTAGCCGAGGATGCCGCCGAGGATGTTGTTGAAATCGTGGGCGATGCCGCCGGCGAGGCGCCCCACCGCCTCCATCTTCTCGGCCTGGCGCAAACGGCTTTCGAGGTGCGCCCGCTCGGCCTCGGCGAGCTTGCGCTCGCTGATGTCGCGGAAATTGAACACCACGGCTTCCACCGCCGGCTCGGCGAGCAAGTTCTTGCGCGTGAGCTCGACCCAGCGCGACGAGCCGTTCTTGTGCACGAGCTTCACCTCGTCCACCGCCACCTTGCCGGGCGCGGCGAGCAGCTCCGCGCGCTTTTTGCGCGCCGTGTCCAGGAACTGCGGATGGATGAGGTCCATCACCTCGCGGCCACGCAGGTCGTCGATGCCGTAGCCGAGCATCCGCTCGATGGCCGGGCTCGCATAGACGATGCCGCCCGCCATCGGCCGCGCGAGGATGAGCGCGTCGGAGCTGTGCTCGATCATCGCCTGGTACTTGCGCCAGGTGTGGGCGAGCTTGCGTTCGCGCCGCGCGAGGCCCCATGCGGCGAGCCCGATCAGCACCAGCATGGCCGCCGAGGTGGTCAGCGTGCGGTCGAACACCTGCCAGGCCTCGTCGCGCCACGGGGCGAACACCGCATCGCGGCGCGCGCCGCTCGCCACGAGGAGCGGGAAGCCGCGCACCGGCGAGCTGACGAGCAGCACGTGGTCCGACATGATCGGGCTCTCGGCCCAGCCCGCGAAGCGGCCGCCGCCGTCGCGCAGGATATGCGCCTCGGGAAACGCGCGACCGCGCACGTTCCCCGGGTCCGGCACCCGCGTCATCAGCACGCCGTTGCTGGTGAGCAAGGTGAGGAAGCCGCCGTCGCCGAGGTCGATCGACCGGTACAGCCGGTCGAAGCTCTCCAGCTCGATCGCGGCGGCCACCACGCCCGCGAAGGCGCCCTTCTCGTCGCGCAGCGGGCGCGAGACGACGAAGCGCCACGCCCCGTCCGGTCCCAGCCGATACGGCTCGCTCACCTGGGCGTTGGCGCCCGGCGCGGCTCGCTGATCGTCGAAGAACGGGCTGCCGGCCGCGCCGGCGACGAATTCCGGAATGTCGTTGCTGCGCGCCATCACCTGGCCGTAGGCGTCGAAGACCACCAGCGCGGCGATATGCGGCAGCCGCGAGAGCTCGTCGTGCAGCTGCGGCTCGAGGGTGGCGAGCTCGCCGGCGCTCTTGCCGCCGACGGCGCGCAGGATGAGGTCGACCGCCTCGAGGGAGGCCGCCGTCTGCTCGGCGAGGAGCCGGGTCGTATTCGAGAAGTCGCGCAGCGCGCGCTGCTCGGTCCGCTGGCGCGCCTCGCGTACTTCCCAGATCGCCGAGCAGATGTTGATGCCGACCAGCACGACGGCGAGCGCGATCAGCGACCGGCCGAGGGGAATGCGGGAGAGGGCCGAGCGGACGCGAGCCGTCGGCATGGGCGCTATTTCTTCGGCGGACCGATGAGCTCGGCCACGGCGCCGAGCAGCGCGGCGCGCTTCACCGGCTTGCCGAGCGCGCGCGCCGCGCCCGCGTCGACGGCGTCATGCTCGGTGCAGCCCTGGCCGGAGCCGAAGTGGCCCGAGACCGCGATCAGCTTCACTCCCGGGTGGCGCTCGCGCATCCAGCGGATCGCCTCGGCGCCGCACGGGCCGGGCATCCACATGTCGCTCACTACCAACGCCGGCGGCTGGTCGAGCTCGGCGGCGGCGGCGCGGCAATCGCACGCCTTGTGGACCGCATAGCCGGCCGCCTCCAGCCAGTCGACCATGAGGTCGCGCATGATGGGGTCATCGTCGATGACCAGGACGTCGGGGGCTTTTCGGCTTGGGTCGCTCAAGAGGGTATTCCACAGCCTGTGGATTGCGGGTAATTTACACGCGTATCCGCGGCGCGTTACAGCTGTAACGGCGCCGGGCGCCGCTGCCTATATTTGCACGGCGTGACGAGCCAGATCACCATGAATGCACAGTCAGCATCGCCGGCCGCCGCAGCGCCGCACGTCCTCGCGGTCGACGACGATCCCACCATCCGCCAGCTGATCAGCGACTACCTGGGGCAGAACGAGCTGCGCGTCACCACGGTGGCCGACGGCCACGGCATGCAGCAGGTGCTTGCCGAGCACGTCGTGGACCTGGTGGTGCTCGATCTCAGGCTCCAGGCCGAGGACGGCATGACGCTCGCCCGGCGGCTGCGCGACGAGTCCGCGATCCCCATCATCATGCTCACCGGGCGCGCGGAGGAGGCCGACCGCGTGATGGGCCTCGAGCTTGGCGCCGACGACTACCTCACCAAGCCGTTCAGCCCGCGCGAGCTCCTCGCGCGCATCCGCACCATCCTTCGCCGACGCCGCGCCGAGGTGCGCCAGGGACGCCCGGAGGGCGTGCGGGCGTACCGCTTCGACGGCTGGGAGCTCAACCTCAACACGCGGCGCCTCGCGGCGCCTGGCGGAAAGCCGGTGACGCTCAGCAACGGCGAGTTCAGCCTGCTCGTGGTGCTGCTCGGCTCGCCGCAGCGGATCCTGACGCGCGATCAGCTGCTCGACCTATCGCGCTTGCACAACGACGAAGTGTTCAACCGCTCGGTCGACGTGCAGATCATGCGGCTACGCCGCAAGATCGAGGTCGACCCGGCGCAGCCACGCTACATCCGCACCGAGCGCGGCGCCGGCTACGTCTTCGGCGTGCCGGTCGAGACGGTCTACTAGAAGAGCCGGTACCGGCCAGGCGCATTCCACGCCGAGCGCGACGCCCGCGTAGCGGTCGGGCTTTGCCGGGGCTGGGGTCGTAGGCATGGTCGCCATGGTGGCCGCGCCGCATTACGGCGCCGTGTCTTCGCGCGGTCCCCGCGTTTCAAGTGTGATAAAGGAGCGCGGTGAGCGCCCTTCCGATCGCGCAAGTCCTCGCCGTCACCACTTCGACCCAGGTGCTGACCACGCTCGGCGCGCTGGCGCTCGCCGCCGTCGCGCCGAAGGCGGCCGCCGAGCTCGGCATCAGCCCGGCGCTGATCGGCTACCAGGTGGCGATCGTCTATTTCGGCGCCCTGCTCGCGGCGCTCTTCGGCGGCGGCGTGCTGCGCCGGATCGGCGCCACGCGCACCAGCCAATGCGGCCTCGCGCTCGTCGCCGCCGGCTGCATCGTTTCCACGCTCGGCTCGCTCGCCGCGATCGCGATCGGTGCGTGGATCATCGGCCTCGGCTACGGCGTGACCAACCCGGCCGCGTCGCACCTCCTCACGCGCGCGGCGATCAAGCGCAACATGAACCTCGTCTTCTCGCTCAAGCAGTCGGGCGTGCCGATCGGCGGCGTGATCTCGGGGGTGCTGCTGCCGCCGATCACGCTGGCGTTCGGCTGGAAAGCCGGGCTCTGGGCCTGCGCGCTCCTCGCCGCCCTGTTGAGCATCGCGCTCTTGCCGGTGCAGCGGCGGTGGGACACCGACCGCACGCGCGCACCGTTCGGCAACCCGCTCGCCAGCATCGTGCTCGTCTGGCGCCGCCCGGTGCTGCGCTGGATCGCGATCTCGTCGTTCGCCTACTCCGGGGTGCAGCTCTCGCTGACGGGCTTCCTCGTCACCTATTTGGTCGCGGAAGGCGGCCTCTCGCTGCTCGCGGCCGGCACCATCCTCTCCATTACCCACGCCTCGGGCGCGCTCGGCCGCCTGGCGTGGGGCTGGATCGCCGACCGGGTGCGCTCGGGTTCCGCGGCGCTGATCGCTAACGGCGTGCTCGCCATCGTCGGCGCCCTCGCCACGGCGGCGATCTCGCTGGCGTGGCCGGCATGGGCCATCGCGCTCGTCACCGTTGTTTTCGGCTTCTGCGCCATCGGCTGGAACGGCGTCTTCATCGCCGTGATCGCGCGCCAGAGCGCGCCGCACGAAGTCGGCCTGGCGACCGGCGGCACGCTCGTCTTCACCTACGCTGGCGTCATGGCCGGCCCTTCGCTCTTCGGCGCGCTGCACGACCATGCCGGATTGACCTATAGCGCCAGCTTCGCCCTGTTGGCGTTGGTGACCGCCATCGGCGTGGCGTGCGTGGTCCAGGCGCGCCGATCGTTGCAGCTGAAACCTCCGCCGCCCCCACCGACATCGAGCTGAAGCGAGGCGCGCCTAGCCTGCCGTCATGGAGAGACGAGCCAATGACCGCATCGCCTTGCGCATGAAAGTCGCCGCCCTGGCGTTGACCGTGCTCGTCGCCGGTTGCGCGCAATTCGTCGGCGGGGACTGCGATCGCGACTGGTACGAGCTCGGCCAGCACGACGGCCGCGTCGGCACCACACGCCAGGGCGAGCTCTATGCCGCAGCGTGCAGCTCGTTCGACACGGCACGATTCCAGCAGGGCTGGGGCGAGGGTTACTCGCATCGCCAGGCGACTTTGAGCAACTGAAGGTGAATCTTTCGCTCCAATCGTGTGGCGCGCTCTACAGCGCGTCGCAAGCCGCTGCGGTTCAATCACCCCCACCACCACGGAGGTACTTATGAAGACCACTCTTCTCGCCCTCGCCCTCGCCGTCCTCGCGGGCTGCTCCAGCATCGCTTCGCAAGGCGGCAGCGCGCCGGATCCGGCGCCGCAGGACAACTTCAGCTACCCGCGCAGCCCGAACTTCGCCTGACCGGTTCCTGCGCAGCTCAGGAGCAGAGGCGGCGCAGTTCGAGGTCGGCCTCGCTCGGCGAGCCGTTCACCCAGTCGCTGGCGGCGGCAACGGCGACGACGCCGGGCACAAGGTCCGAGCGCTGCAGCCGCTCGGCGCGCAGGTCGCGCTCGCAGACGAACACCAC
>DATMIG010000229.1:0-4185 GCA_035554335.1 Burkholderiales bacterium | reverse complement strand
ATTTCTACGTGCGCAACGGCTACACCGTCGTCTCGCACGCGGACAAGGAGCGGCTGCTGCGCAAGTACTGGTCGATTCCTGCGCGGCAGATCGAGACGTCGGTGGTGCTGCGCCGGCCTAGTTGAAGACGTATGCGTCCATCGACAGCACGCCCGCGTCGACGGAGCTGTAGAAGCGCTCGGCCTTGTAGTCCTCGCGCGCGGCGCCGAGGGCGAAGAAAAGCGGCAGGAAGTGCTCGTCGGTCGGATGCGCGCGCGCGCCGCTCGGCGCCTTGGCGCGATAGTCGGCGAGGTCATCCAGCTCGTGGCGCTCGAGGCGCGCGCGCACCCATTCGGAAAATTCCTGCGCGTACGGCTGCGGCTCGCCGCGGCCTCTCATCCAATCGCGCAGGTTGTGCGTCATGTGGCCCGAGCCGATGATGAGGACGTTGTCTTCCTCCACCGCCCGCAGCGCGCGACCCAGGCGAAGATGGTGGCGCGTGCCGAGATCCGGCTGCAGCGAGATCTGCACCACCGGCACGTCGGCGTCCGGATACATATAGAGAAGGGGCGCCCACGCGCCGTGATCGAGGCCGCGCGTGCCGTCGATCGCCGCCGTGACGCCCTGCTGCTTGAGGAGCGTCGCCACGCGCTGCGCCACCTCGGGCGAGCCGGGGGCGGTATAGCGCAGGCGATAGAGCGGCTCGGGGAAGCCGGAGAAGTCGTGGATGGTCTGCGGACGATCGGTGCCCGTCACCATCGGGATGTTGGTTTCCCAATGCGCGGAGGCGATGAGGATCGCCTTCGGCTTGCCCAGCCGCTTGCCGAGCGCCGCCCAGGCGAGGCCCGCCGGGCCCGCCTCGAGGGCGTGCATCGGCGAGCCGTGCGAGATGAAGACGCTCGGCAGCGGGACCATGGTCAGCGCGCCGGCTGGTCCTTGGGGATCAGGCCTTCGGCCTGCATCGCTTCCTTCACCTTCGGCCGCGCGGCGACGCGCTTGTGGAAGGCCTGCAGGTTGGGCCACTTCGCGAGGTCGATCTGCGTCGGCTTGGTCCAGCCGAGCAGCACGAACGCGTACGCGTCGGCGACGGTGAACTGCTTGCCGGTGAGGTAGTCCTTGCCGGCGAGCTGCTGGTCGAGCCAGTCGAAGCGCCCCGCCAGGTTCTCCTTCGCGATCTTCTTGTACTCGTCGGGCGTGTTCGGCTTGAAGAGCGGCGAGAACTGCTTGTGCACTTCCGAGGTGAGGAAGTTGAGCCACTCCTGCACGCGGTAGCGCTCCATCGTGCCGTTCTTCGGCGCGAGGCCGGCCTCGGGCTTCTGGTCGGCGAGGTACTGCACGATCGCCGGGCCTTCGGTCAGCTTCTCGCCGTTGTCGAGCTCGAGCACCGGCACGTAGCCGCGCGGGTTCACCTTCCAGAAGTCGCCGCCGCCTTCCATCGACTTGTCCTTCGTGTTCACCTTCTGCAGCTGGATCGGCAGGCCGAGTTCGCGGGCGACGATATGCGGCGAGAGCGAGCAAGCACCGGGTGCGTAGTAGAGCTTCATGCGTTTCCCTCCTTGTGGGTTTAGGACCAAGCCTGGACAACCGCGGGCGGGATGCACGCCTCGCGGACGGTATTCGTGACTTGTACGGCGCCGAACGCGCTGGCGAAGAGCGCCGCGAGCGCGAGGGCGGTGATCACCTGTTTCTTCATGCGAAAGCCTCCTGCCGCAATTTGTGTGCGCGCAGCGTATTTGCAAGGGCGAATGCGCCGTCGCCGATCAGGACGTGCGCCGCGGCCGCGACGGCGAGGAACGCCGGGTATTCCGAGCCGCCATTCGGCGCGGTGAACACCCAGCCGTTGGCGGCATGCGCCCACGTCGCGCCGAGCAGGATCGGAACCAGCGCCGCCGAGGCGCAGCGGCCGTACAGGCCAGCGAGAATCAGCAGACCGCCCGCGAGCTCGGCGGCAAAAGTGAAGTAAGCGAGCGCTCCGGGTAGGCCCAGCGACTGGAAGAAACGCGCCGTGCCGGGCAGCGTGAAGACGAAATATTTGAGCCCTGCGTGCGCGATGAACATGGTGCCGAGCGCGACGCGAAGGACGAGTGCGCCGTATGGTTGAGTCCGTTCCACTGCGTATCCCCTTGGTGTTGAGCCAGTAGCCGGCAGTGTGCTTCCATCGCACCCAGGGATAAAGATGCCGATGTGGGATAGATTATGCCGATACTCGGGATAGTATTGGAGCGTGGACCGCTTCTCCGCCATGCAGGTGTTCGCCCAGGTCGTGGAAGCAGGCAGCTTCGCGAAGGCGGCCGAGCGCCTGGGAATGTCCACCTCCGCCGCCTCGCGTCACGTGGCGGAGCTCGAGACTCATCTGCAGACGCGACTCCTCAACAGAACCACGCGCCGGGTCAGCCTCACCGAGAGCGGCCGTGCCTTCTACGAGCGCTCGGTCCAGTTGCTCGCGGACCTGCAGGAGGCCGAGGAAGAGGCGTCGAGCGCGGCGGTGGTGCCGCGCGGCACGATCCGCCTCACGACATCGGTGAACTTCGGCGTGCGCCATGTCGCGCCGGCGATCGCCGCGTTCGTCGCCGCGCATCCCGATGTGCGCTTCGACGTCTCGCTCGCCGACCGCGTGGTGGATCTGGTGGAGGAGGGCTTCGACATCGCGATCCGCATCGGCACGCCGGGCGCGGACAACCTGGTGGCGCGCAAGCTCGGCGAAACACGTCTCGTGCCGTGCGCCTCGCCCGCGTACCTTGAGCGCCATGGCGCGCCGAAGGCGCCGGCGGAGCTCGCCAACCACAACTGCTTCACTTATGAATACGTGACCCCGCGCAACGTCTGGCGCTTCCGCGACCGCTCCGGCGTCGAGCAGGCCGTGCGGGTCTCGGGCACGCTGCACTCGAACAACGGCGACCTGCTCGCCGAGGTCGCGGCGCGCGACGGCGGCATCGTGTTCGAGCCGGCGTTCATCGTCGGCCCGGACGTGCGCGCCGGACGGCTGGTGCCGCTCCTGCAGGACTACGTGCCGCCGCCGGTGCCGATCTACGCCGTGTACCCGAGCCGCAAGCACCTCTCCGCCAAGGTGCGCCGCTTCGTCGAGTTCCTGGTGGAGCGGTTCGCGCACGCGCAGGACTGGAGCGCGGCATGAGAGCGCTGCTCCTCGCCCTGCTTCTTCCGTTCTGCGCGCTCGCCCAGGAGCCCGACTGGCTGCTCGTCGCGCCGCAGCGCGTGGTGGCGGGCGAGCCCTTCGAGCTCATCGTCGTCGCCCCGCCGGGCGCTGAGCTGCCCGGGGAGCTGTCGCTGCACGTGAAGCTCGATCTCTCGGAGGTCGATTTCACCGCCACCGCTCAGGGCGAGGCGAAAGGCGCGCGGCGCCGCTACCAGGCGGTGATGCCGGCGGGCGCGGGCGGGCCGGGGACGCTGTCGCTCCTCGGCCGCGATTCCAATGCGATCGCGCTGGTCGTCGCGCGGCGCGACACGATGCAGCGCCTCACCGGCCGGGAGCAGGCGCTCGAGGAGCCGCAGCTCTCCGAGCAGGATCCGGTCTACTTCGTCGCCGGCCCGCGCGAGGGCTGGAACGCTCGCTTCCAGCTTTCGTTCAAGTACCGGCTCTTCGACCAGTCGGCCGGCTTCGGCGCCGAGCGGCCGTGGCTCGCCGGCATCTACTTCGGCTACACGCAGAGCTCGCTGTGGGATCTTTCCTCCGAGTCGAAGCCGTTCCGCGACACGAGCTACCGGCCGTCGTTCTTCTGGCGCTGGTCACGCACGGACAACGTGACGTGGATCGATGGCGCGCGCGTCGGCTTCGAGCACGAGTCGAACGGGCAGGCGGGCGAGAACTCGCGCACCATCAATACGCTCTTCCTGCGCCCCGAGTGGCGCTGGGCATCCGGACGAGGCGAGCTCGAGTTCACGCCCAAGATCTACACCTACCTCACGAACCACGAGAACCCCGACATCGCCCAGTACCGCGGCTATGTCGACTGGCGCGTGCGCCACGATGCCGGCGGCCAATGGATCACGACGGCGGTCGCGCGCGTCGGCACGGCGGGAAAGGGCAGCCTGGAAGTGGATCTCTCGCGCCGCACGCGCGACCTCAAGGTCGGGCCGGTGAGCGGCTACCTCCACTTCCAATTCTTCAACGGCTACGGGGAATCGATCCTGGATTACAACGTGCGCCGCACGTCGCAGATCAGGATTGGCTTGGCGATCGTGCCTTAG
>DATMIG010000228.1:0-11836 GCA_035554335.1 Burkholderiales bacterium | reverse complement strand
TGGCTCGCCCGGCGGCATCGCTGTCCGGCGCCTTTGCCGGAGCGGGACGCGGGGCGGGTTTGACGGCCGGGCGCGGCTGCGGCGGCGGCGCTTCGGGCTCGAGCTCCAGCGCCACCGGCTGCGCGCGCGGCGCCGGGGCGGCCGGCTGCGGGGGAACCTCTTCCTTCGCGATCTCGAGCGGAACGGCCGGCTTGCGCTCGGCGGCCGGCGAGGCTGCGCTCGCCTCGACGGGCTCGCCGCCTTCACGGGCGCGCCGTTGCGCTTCTTCCTTCGCTTTTTCGGCCTTCTTCAGGGCCTCGAGTAGCAGGCTCACCGCGGTCTCTCAGTGCGTGAGGTTTAGCGCAGCGGCCGGTCGCCCGGTCCGAGCGGCGGCTCCAGGCGCGCGGGGTTCGGCTTCGCGAGGAAGTCGGCCGTGGGCAGGTGATTGCGCAGGCCGGCGAAGTCGCCTTCAAGGCTCGGGTCGCGGATCACCGTCGCGCGCAGGAAGATGACCAGCTCCGTCTTGCGGCTGAGCTGGCTGCGGTTCGAGAAAAATTCTCCGATCACCGGAATGCTGCGCAGTCCCGGGATGCCGCCGTCGGTGTTCTCGACGATGTCCTGCATCAGGCCGGCGAGCACGCCCACCTGCCCGCTGTGTAGGCGCAGGATGGAATCGAATTCGCGCGTCTCGAAAACCGGGATCTCGTTTGCGATCGCCGTCGGGTTGGTGGGCGAGACCTGCAGGGCCGGATTGGGATCCTTGACCGAATCCACGCGCCGGCGGATCGTCGGCCGCACGTTGAGCACGATCGAGTCGGTCTGGTTGATCTGCGGCAGCACCGCCATCATGAAGCCTTCCGCGGCGACGTTCGGCGTGGTGGTGAAGGAAGCCTGCACCACGTTCGTGCCTGCGCCGCCGCCGGAGAAGGTGATGGGCTGCGTCGATGGCGTGACCGTGAAATAGATGATGTCGCGCGTCACGCGCAGGATCGCGGTCTGGTTGTTCAGCACGGACAGCTTAGGGCTCGAGAGCACTTTCACGTCGCCGAACTGCTCGAGCAGCTTGAGCGACGCGGTGAAGCTGCCGCCGCTCGAGACGAAGCTCACGAACGGCAGCTGGTTTGCCGGCACGAAGCCCGGCGTCGCGGAGGTGGTGGGCGGGATCGCCGGCTGGCCGAACGAGATGCCCGGGTTCTGCAGGCGCTGCCATTCGATGCCGCGCTGGTATTCGTTGCGCAGCTGCACCTCGGTGACGGTGGCTTCGATCAGCACCTGGCGCTTCGCGCCGACCAGCACCTGATCCAGAAACTCCTGCACGCGCTCGTGCTGCTTGGCGGTCGCGCGAACGTAGAGAATGCCGCTTTCGCGGTTGGCGATCACCGAGGCCGCCTCCTGGTAGGTGGTGGCCGGCTGGGCGGCAGCGGGAGCGGCCGGAATCGGGGGTTGCGCACCGGGCGCCAGTGGCGCGGCAGGCGCGGCGGAGGTTGCGGGTGCCGTCACCAGCGCCGACGCGGGGATGATCCGATCCGTCTCGCGCAGCATGTCCTTTACGTTCTGCACGATCGAGTCCCACAGGTTGTTTTGCGCCGCGACGTCGATCACGGAAATCGCGCCGGTCGTGTTCGGGCCGGCGCTCGCGGCGGAGCCGAACTGTGTCGAGGCGGTCGACTGCATCTTCACGTTGCGCGAGGCGCTCAGGTAGTCGATCTTGTACGAGCGCAGGAACGGCGAGTCGCGCATCACGACCAGCGTGTCGCCGTCGAGCTCGTAGCGCATATCGACTTGCCGCGCGATGCGGTTCAGCAGCTGCGGCAGCGTCTGGTCGATGGCGTTGAGCGTGACATTGCCGGCGAGATTCGGATCGATGTCGATCTGCAGCTTGGCGTCGCGCGCGAGCGCGAAAAGCAGCTCCTGCGCGCGCACGTTGTTGACCACGACGGAATAGGTTTCGGGCCGCGCGGCGGCCTTCGGCTTGGGCAGAAGCGGCGTTACTTGCACCGGCTCGGGAATCGAGCCTTGCGGTTTGGTTTGTTCGGCGGTGATGTGATTGGGGGACGGCTTGAGCGGCGCCTGCCCGCAAGCGGCGAGCGCGCATGTCGACAGCACTGCGAACCACTGACCCCTTGTCATTCCCCGGCGCACTCCCTCCGCCGCAGAGGATAGCACGGACTCCCCCTGAGGAATGTGTCGTAACCGCCTGCCCGGCTTAGGTTTTCCGCTTCTTACATTTGTCGCCGCAGCTCGCCGAAGGTGCGCGGCGAAGGGCGGAACGCCTGCTGGTACCGCGGCGGCAGGCGCTTGCGCGCAGCCAGCGCTTCGGTCGCGCTCGGGAATGCGCCGTAGGCGACGCGAAGCCGCGTCCGGCTGCCCCCGGCCATGGGCATCACGAAGAGCTCGTCGAGCGGGACCAGGTCGCGAGCGCGCTGGAGGAAGCGCTCCATGCGCGCGGGGTCGCCGTTGTCCGTGACGAAAAGCTCGATGGAGTACGCATCGTCGGGCTCGCTGTCGAGCACTCCGCGCGTCGCGGCGAGGCGCTCGGCGAGAAGCTTCTGCCCACCCGCGGAATAGGCGTCGAAGCGCTTCGCCTGCGCGGCGGTGAGGCGAGATTCGAGGGCCGCTTCGCTTTCGGCTTCGAGCTGGGAGAGGAGGTCGGTCTCCTCCTCGGCATTGAGCGCCGCGTCGACCTCCTGCCGGGCGTCTTGCCTGGCGTCCGGGGGCGGTACGGCCTTGGCGGCGGGCGGCACGACCGGCTGCTGAGCGGCGATCGGCGCCTCCGCCATTCCGGCGAACCAGTAGATGCCCGCCGTGATCAACGCCCCGGCGGCGAGGCCGGCCCCGATCAGGGCGGCCGGGCGGAAGCTGCGCCTGCCCTCGCCGCTGAAGTCGGAGTCAACGACCGCCGCCCTCGCGTGGCCGGAGGTGACCGCATGGCTGCCCTGGCTGTACGCCGCGAGGAGCGCCTTGTCGGCGAGGATGTTGATGCGCCGCGTGAGACCTTCCGAGGCGCGCGCGATGCGCGTCGCGGCGCGCGGCGCGAAGACGTCCGGGCCGCGGTACCCGGCCGCGCGCATGCGAAAGCCCAGGTACTTCGCCACCTCCGTCGTCGCGAGCGGCCGCATGCGGAAGCTGTGCGTGATGCGGTCGCGCAGCTGCCGCAGGCTGGGCTTCGCGAGCGTGGCATCGAGCTCTGGCTGGCCGAAGAGCACGATCTGCAGGAGCTTGTGCCGGCTCGACTCGAGGTTCGAGAGCAGCCGCACCTGCTCGAGAGTGTCGTCGGGCATGGCGTGCGCCTCGTCGATCAGGATCACGACGCGCCGGCCGCCGGCGTACAGCTTGATGAGATGCTCCTGCAGCTCGCGCAGCGCCACCGTGCGCCGCTCGCCGAGCTTGAGCCCGAGCTCGTCGCCGATCGCCTGCAGGATCTCGTCGCGCGCAAGGGACGGCGTGGCGAGATAGATGGTGACGACCTCGGCAGGCAGCCGCTCCATGAGCACGCGGCTGAGCATGGTCTTGCCGCTGCCGACTTCGCCCGACACCTTGACGATGCCCTCGTCGTGGGTGACGGCGTAGATCAGGGCGTCCAGCGTCGCGCCGCGGTCGGCGCCGTCGAAGAAGAAATCGGTGTGTGGCGTGATGCGGAACGGCGGCTCGTTGAGGCCGAAATGCTCGAGGTAGAGCGCCACCGCTATTTGTCCTCGCTCGTATTCATGCGGCTGTAGAGCGTCGTGCGATTGATGCCCAGCAGCTTGGCCGCCTGGCTCACGTTGCCCCGCGTGAGCTTGAGGGCCGCCTCGATGTAGCCGCGCTCCCACGCCTTGAGCGTTTCGTCGAGGTTGAAGCTGCCCGCGCGCTCGAGCTGGCGCAGCGCCTGCTCGACGATCGAGCCCGATGCGGCGGCCGCCGGCGCCGGCGCCTCGAGATCGAACTCGGCCTCGAGCTCGGACACCGACAGGCGCTGCCCGGGGTATTTGGTGGACAGGCGAATGACGATGTTGCGCAACTCCCGCACGTTGCCGGGAAAGTCGTATTGCTGCCAGCGCGCGCTGGCCTCGGCGCCGAGCTCGAAAGGCTGCCTGCCCGCCTGCGCCGCGGCGAGGCGGCGATAGTGCTCGAGCAGGCGCCGCTTGTCGCCCTCCATCTCGCGCAGCGGCGGCACCGACAGCGCAAACACCGAGAGGCGGTGATAGAGGTCGGCCCGGAAGCCGCCCTTCTTGACCTCGCGCCGCAGGTCCCGGTTGGTGGCGGCGATGACGCGGCAGCGCGCGATGCGCAATTGCGTCTCGCCAACGCGCTGGTATTCGCCGTTCTCCAGTACGCGCAGCAGCTTCGCCTGCAGCTCGAGCGGCAGCTCGCCGATCTCGTCGAGGAGAAGGGTGCCGTCCTCGGCGTCCTCGAAGTAGCCGGACTTGTTGGCCGTCGCGCCCGTGAAGGCGCCTTTCACGTACCCGAACAGCGTCGGCTCGACGAGCGTCGGCGCGATGGCGGCGCAGTTGAGGGTGAGGTAGGGCCGGCCCG
The DNA here is from genome assembly GCA_035554335.1 of Burkholderiales bacterium. Lineage (GTDB taxonomy): Bacteria > Pseudomonadota > Gammaproteobacteria > Burkholderiales > SG8-39 > SCGC-AG-212-J23. The sequence continues at coordinate 7,342 of DATMIG010000228.1, read as the reverse complement.
AACGCGGCGACTGGCGGTGCAGGCTGCGCGCCACGACTTCCTTGCCGCTGCCCGACTCGCCCTCGATCAGCACGGGATATGGCGAGGCGGCGAACTGGGCGATCTGGCTTTTCAGCCGCGTGAGCGCCGGGCTCTCGCCGACGAGCTCCGGGCCGTCGCCGGCGGGGGCGGCGAGGGCGCGGGCGAGGAGCCGCTTGAGGAGCGCCGGATCACTCGGCTTCGCGACGAATTCCCACGCACCGAGCGCGCGGGCGTGGCGCGCGTTCGCCGCGTCGTTCTGCCCGGAGAGCACGAAGATCTTCATGGCCGGCGAATGGGCGAGCAGGTCAGCCACCAGCTGGAAGCCCTCGACCGGCGTGTGCGGCGTCGGCGGCAGGCCGAGGTCGACGAGGGCGAGCGGCGGCGGCGCATCGAGCGCGCGCAGGCGCTCCACCGCCTCGGCGCGCGATGCCGAAGTGACGACGTCGTAGTCCGCGCCGAGCGCATACGCCAGCGTGTCGGTGATGAGCGGGTCGTCGTCGACGACGAGGAGCCGGGGCCTAGTGGACGGCGGGTTGCGCATCACGGATGCATTTCATGAAGGCCCGTTCGAGGTTCGTCTCGCCGTAGCGTCGGCGCAGTGCCTGCGGGCTGCCGCGGAAGCGCAGCCTCGCGCGGTCGAGCACGGCGATCGACGAGCAGAGCTCGTCCACGTCGGCGAGCACGTGGGAGGTGAAGAAAAGCGTGCGACCTTCCGCGGACAGGCGCGCGAGCACCGACTTCACCGCGACCCGCGCAGCGGGATCGAGGCCGCTCATCGGCTCGTCGAGCACGTAGAGATCGCGCTCGAGGATGAAGCAGCCGGCGAGGCCGAGCTTCTGCGTCATGCCTTTGGACAGCGCGCGCACCGGTTTGGCGAGCGCGTCCTTCTCCAGCTCCAGCGATTCCACCATCCGCTCGGCGCGCGCCGCATCGTAGGCGACGCCGGCCAGCGCCGTGAGCGTGCGCAGGAATTCTGCGCCGGTCAGGTAATGCGGCGGCACGAATCGCTCCGGGAGGTAGGCGAGCCGCGCGCGCGCCGCCGGTTCGCGGGCGGGTATACCGAAAATCTCGATGGTGCCCGCGTCGCGGGCGGCGAGATCGAGCAGGCAGCGGATGAGGGTCGTCTTCCCGGCGCCGTTCGCGCCGACCAGGCCGAACGCTTCGCCGCGCTCCACCACCATCGAGACGCCGCCGAGCGCGACGGAAGTTCCATACCGTTTCGCGAGCGCATCGACGCGCACCGCGACCCCTGTGTGACGAGCGACCTCCCCCATGCGCGATAATATTACGCCGTGCAGCAATCCCCTGAAGTACCAGCGATAGTCGAAATCCGCGGGCTGTCCTTCGCCTACGACCGCGCGCGGCCCGTGCTGCGCGACATCAACCTCGCCATTCCGCGCGGCGCGGTGGTCGGCATCATGGGACAGTCGGGCTGTGGCAAGACGACGCTGCTGCGCGTGATCATGGGCGCGCTGCGCCCTAGCGCGGGCGAGGCGCGCGTGCTCGGGCACGCTACCGGCTCGCTCGACCACGACGGCCTGTACGCCATGCGGCGCAAGATGGGGATGCTGTTCCAGTTCGGCGCGCTCTTCACCGACATGTCGGTCTACGAGAACGTCGCCTTCCCGCTGCGCGAGCACACCGGGCTGCCCGAGGACCTGCTGAACGATCTCGTGATGATGAAGCTGCACGCGGTGGGCCTGCGCGGCGCGGCGCATCTCAGACCGACGGAGCTCTCCGGCGGCATGGCGCGCCGCGTGGCGCTGGCGCGTTCGATCGCGCTCGATCCGCAGCTCATCCTTTACGACGAGCCGTTCACCGGCCTCGACCCGATCTCGTTCGGCGTCATCTCGCGCCTGATCCGCGATCTCAACGATTCGCTCGGCGCCACCTCGATCATCGTCACGCACGACGTGCAGGAGGCGCTGGGCGTGGTGGACTATGTGTATTTCATGGCCGCCGGCAAGGTGATCGCCGAAGGCACGCCCGACGAGATCCGCGCGAGCGGCGAGCCGTTCGTGCGTCAGTTCGTGAACGGCTCCTCCGAAGGTCCGGTGCCGTTCCATTACCCGGCGCCCGGCTACGAAGCCGATCTCGAGCTGGCGGCCAGTTAGATGCGAGTAGCCGACCTGCGCGCACGGGTGGAGCGCCTGGGCTCGGGCGTGACCTCCCACGTCCATCGCCTGGGCTTCGCCAGCCGCTTCCTCGCCTACCTCGTGATCCACTCCGGCACCGCGCTGCGGCGCTTCCGGCTGACGATCGCGGAGATCTACTTCGCCGGCGTCCTTTCGCTGGTCATCATCCTGGTTTCGGGCCTGTTCGTCGGCATGGTGCTTGCCCTGCAGGGCTACGAGACCCTGCAGCGCTTCGGCGCCTCGGAATCGCTCGGCGTGCTGGTCGCCCTCTCGCTCGTGCGTGAGCTCGGCCCGGTGGTGGCGGGGCTGCTTTTCGCGAGCCGCGCGGGCTCGGCGATCACGGCCGAGATCGGCCTCATGAAGGCGACCGAGCAGCTGTCGGCGATGGAGATGATGGCGGTCGACCCGATCGCGCGCGTCGTCGCGCCGCGCTTCTGGGGCGGCGTCATCTCGATGCCGCTGCTCGCGGGCCTCTTTTCCGCGATGGGCATCTTCGGCGGCTACCTGGTCGGCGTGCAGCTGATCGGCGTCGATGCGGGCGCGTTCTGGTCGCAGATGCAGGCGGCGGTCGACGTGCGCAACGACATCTGGAACGGTGTCATCAAGAGCTTGGTCTTCGGCGTCGCCGTGAGCTGGATCGCCGTCTATGAAGGCTACGACGCGCCGCCCACCGCGGAGGGCGTGTCGCGCGCCACGACGCGCACGGTCGTCACCTCTTCTCTCGCCATCCTGTTTCTTGACTTCATCCTCACGGCTCTCATGTTCACCGGAGGCAATCACCAATGAATCGATCCACCCTCGACCTCTGGGTCGGCGCGTTCGTCGTTGCCGGCATCGCGGGGCTTCTCTTCCTCGCGCTGAAGGTCGGCAACCTCGCGTCCTTCTCCAGCTCCCAGACCTACCAGGTCCAGGCGAAGTTCGCCAACATCGGCGGCCTCAAGGTGCGCGGCCCGGTGAAAAGCGCCGGCGTGGTCGTGGGCCGGGTCGCCGATGTGCGCTTCGACAACGAGAGCTACGAGGCCCTCGTCGTGCTCAACATCGACCTGAACTACCAGTTTCCGCGCGATACCACGGCCAAGATCCTGACCTCGGGCATCCTCGGCGAGCAGTATGTCGGCCTCGAGGCCGGCGGCGACGGCGTGATGCTGAAGAACGGCGACCGCCTGCGTCTCACGCAGTCGGCCGTCGTGCTCGAGAACCTGATCAGCCAGTTCCTGTTCAATAAGGCGGCCGAGGGCAAGCCGGAGGCGAAGGCCGAGCCCAAAGCCGAGCCCGCGAAGTGATTCTGCGCCTGATCCTGGTGCTGATGGCCCTCGCCGCCGGCGGCTGCGCCAGTCTGGGCGGGGACGATCCGCGCGACCCGTTCGAGGGCTTCAACCGCGGCGTGTACCGCGTCAACGACAAGGTCGACCAGTACGTTGCTAGACCGGTGGCGACCGGCTATCGAAAGGTGGTGCCGAGCGAGATCCGCGACCGGGTGCGCAATTTCTTCGGCAACATCGGCGACATCTTCATCGGCGTGAACAACTTCCTGCAGGGCAAGTTCGCCGACGGCTTCAACGACTGGGTGCGCGTCGGCTTCAACACCACGTTCGGCATTCTCGGCATCCACGACGTGGCGAGCGACATGGGCTACGAGAAGCACGACGAAGATTTCGGTCAGACGTTCGGTCGCTGGGGCTTCGGTCCCGGACCGTACCTCGTGCTGCCGCTGCTCGGCTCGAGCGACGTGCGCGACGGCATCGGTGCCGGCGTCGGTATCTACACCGACCCGCTCGATGAGGTGCGTGGCTACCACACGCAGTACGCGCTATGGGGCTTGCGGCTCGTGCAGACACGGGCCGATCTGCTCGATGCGAGCCGCATCCTGGAAGAGGCGGCGCTCGACAAGTACGTGTTCCAGCGCGATGCCTATCTGCAGCGCCGCCGCAGCCTCGTCTACGACGGCCATCCGCCAAGGCAAAAGGATCCTGAAGATGAACCCGACACCCAGAACGACGGCAAGAAGCCTGACTAGCCTTCTCGCGGGCCTCGCGGCGCTCCTCTGCCTGGGCGCGGCGCACGCGCAGCCGGAAGCGCCCGACGTGCTCGTGAAGAATGTGACGCTGGAAGTGGTCGACATCATCGCCAAGGACAAGGACATCAAGTCCGGCGACCGCGCCAAGCTGATCCAGGTCATCGACCAGAAGGTGCTGCCGCACTTCAACTTCGGCGCCATGACGGCGCTCGCGCTCGGCCAGAACTGGAACAAGGCCACGCCGGAGCAGAAGAAGCGGCTCACCGAGGAATTCCGCACGCTGCTCGTGCGCACCTACGCGAGCGCGCTCGCCGCCTACAGCGAGCAGAAGTTCGAGTTCCGGCCATTGCGCGCGAAGCCGACCGACACCGACGTGACGGTGCAGGTGCGCGTGCTGCAGGCCGGCGCCCAGCCGGTGCCGATCGACTATGCGATGGAAAAGACCGCCAGCGGCTGGAAGGTGTACGACGTGATGGTCGGCGGCGTGAGCCTGGTGGCGAACTACCGCACCGAGTTCAGCAACGTCATCCGCGAGTCGGGCATCGAGGGACTCATCAAGAGCCTCGCGGCGAAGAACCGCAGCCTCGCCACGCCGGAACAGCAGGCGCCGGGGAAGAAATGATCCGGCGCGAAGGCGCCCGCATGCTGGTTTCCGGGCCGGTGACGCTCGCCAACGTCGCCGCGCTGCTCGAGGAAGGCCGCCGGCACATCGCCGAGGGCGTACAGACCGTCGACCTCGGCGAGGTGAGCGAAATGGATTCCGCGCTGCTCGCGCTCCTGCTCGCCTGGTTGCGCGATGCCAAGGCGCGCGCGCAGCCGATCTCCTTCGCCAACCTGCCGGAATCGCTCCGCACCATCGCGCGCCTCTACGGCGTCGACCGCCTGCTGCCCGACCACTGAACGCGATCGAGGTCCGCGAGGCGGCAAAGCGCTACGGGGCCGTGCGCGCCCTGGCCGGCGTGAGCCTGGAGGTCGAGGAAGGCGAGTTCTTCGGCCTGCTCGGTCCGAATGGCGCCGGCAAGACCACGCTCATCAACATCATCGCGGGACTGGTGCGCGCCGATACCGGCGCGGCGCGCGTGATGGGCGCGGATGTGGTGTCGGAGTATCGCCGCGCACGCCGCATGCTGGGCGTGGTGCCGCAGGAGCTGGTGTTCGACCCGTTCTTTACCGTGCGCGAAACGCTGCGGCTGCAATCGGGGTACTACGGCCTGCGCCGCAACGACGCCTGGATCGACGAGGTGATGCACCACCTCGATCTCACCGCCAAGGCCGATGCGAACATGCGCGCGCTCTCGGGCGGCATGAAGCGTCGCGTTCTCGTCGCGCAGGCGCTGGTGCACAAGCCGCCGGTCATCGTGCTGGACGAGCCGACCGCCGGGGTCGACGTGGAGCTGCGCCAGGGGCTGTGGCAGTTCGTGCGCCAGATGAACCGCGACGGCCACACCATCGTGCTCACTACCCACTACCTCGAGGAAGCGGAGACGCAATGCAGCCGCATCGCGATGCTGAAGGACGGCCGCATCGCCGCGCTCGATACGACGCGCAACCTGCTCGGCAACTTCTCGGGCCTCGAGCTGCGCCTGCATCTCGACCGCGACGCGCTGCCGTCCGGCGTGCCGGGACGCGTGCTCGAGAATGACGGCGCCCACTTCAAGCTGCGCCTGGCGAACTACCGCGAGCTCGAGGAAGCGCTGGTGCGCCTGCGAGAAGCGGGCGTCGCCATTCGGGAGATGGAGCTGCATCCGCCGGATCTCGAGGAAGTGTTCCTTCGCCTGACCGGACGCTCGTCGTGAGCGGCTTTTGGTCGCTCTGCCACAAGGAAATCCTGCGCTTCTGGAAGGTCGCGGTGCAGACCGTGGCCGCGCCGGTGCTGACCGCGCTTCTCTACCTCGCCATCTTCGGCCACGCGCTCGAGGGCCGCGTCCAGGTTTACGAGGGCGTGCGCTATACGTCGTTCCTCGTCCCGGGCCTGGTAATGATGAGCCTCCTGCAGAACGCCTTCGCCAACAGCTCGTCGAGCCTGATCCAGTCGAAAATCACCGGCAACATCGTCTTCGTGCTGCTGTCGCCGATTTCCTATCTCGAATTCTTCGCCGCCTATGTCGTCGCCTCGATCGTGCGCGGCCTGATCGTGGCGAGCGGAGTGCTGGTGGTGACCGTCTGGTTCGTCGACCTGCGCCTGCAGCATCCGTTGTGGGTGCTCGCCTTTGCGCTCCTCGGTGCGGCGCTCCTGGCGATCCTCGGCCTCATCGCCGGTGTGCTTTCCGACAAGATCGACCAGCTCGCCGCCTTCCAGAATTTCGTCGTCGTGCCGCTGACCTTCCTCTCGGGGGTGTTCTATTCGATCCATTCCCTGCCGCCGACCTGGCAGCGCCTGTCGCGCGCCAACCCCTTCTTCTATATGGTGGACGGCTTCCGTTACGGCTTCTTCGGCGCGTCGGACTTCCCGCCGGGCGCGAGCCTTGCGATAGTCGCGGCATTCGTCCTGGCCGTATCCTTCATCAATCTGTGGCTGCTCAAATCCGGCTACAAACTCAGGCACTGAGGGTGACACCCTGATGGTTACAACCGAGAGCATCCAGCAAAGCATCGCCGCCGGCCTCGCCTGCGAGCGCGTCGAAGTGATCGGCGACGGCCAGCATTTCCAGGCCCTGATCGTGTCCGACGCCTTCGCCGGCAAGAGCCGCGTGCAGCGGCATCAGCTCGTCTACGGGGCGCTCGGCGACCGCATGCGCGAGGAGATCCACGCGCTGTCCATGCGCACGCTCACGCTGGAGGAGTGGCGCGCCGGTGGATAAGCTGCGCATCCGCGGCCGTCGGCGCCTGGAAGGCGAAGTGCCGATCTCGGGCGCGAAGAATGCCGCGCTGCCCATCATGTGCGCCGCGCTCCTCTCGGAGCAGCCGCTGCGCCTCACCAACGTGCCCTACCTCATGGACGTGCGCACGATGGCGAAGCTCCTGCGCGAGATGGGCGTGACGGCCGATCCGCCGGCCGACGGCCGCATCGCCCTGCACGCCGCGCGCATCAAGGACCCCACGGCGAGCTACGAGCTAGTGAAGACCATGCGCGCTTCCGTGCTGGTGCTCGGCCCGCTGCTCGCGCGCTGCGGACAGGCGAAGGTCTCGCTGCCCGGCGGGTGCGCCATCGGGCAACGTCCGGTCGACC
>DATMIG010000227.1:0-4143 GCA_035554335.1 Burkholderiales bacterium | reverse complement strand
GCGCATCGACCACCGCTACCGTCGGCCGGCCATCCTCTTCATAGCGGTAGGTCAGGCCGAGGACGATGTAGCCTGGAACGACTCCGATCGCGTTGATGGAGTCCTGCTGCTGATCATCGCAGTCTGCGAGAGCAATGCTCTTGATATGACGAAACGTCGCCCGTTCAAGTACTTCCAGCGTCACGCCGGGCCCGGCGCCGCAGGACCACCGCGCGATGTATACCCGATCCCCGCTGAATTGAATAAGGTTGGAGAACGCGCCAAAAACGATCGGGACGCGCTTCACTGCCGGCGAATCAGGCTGTGGTGATGGTTGCGCCTCCTTGGGAGGTGGATCTAGATAGAGGGCCTTTCGCTTGCCAAGGGCAATAAGCGATGCCAGTTCGACGCCAGCCGCCGCGCCCGGTAAGCGCTCAAGGATCGTGACGCCCTCACCATAGCGTGAAAGGGAAAGGGTAAGCCAACGTGCGTATTTCTCGATGGCCTGCCGCAATTCGGCGGAAGAAAAGGTTGCGTCGAGATAACTCCGAATGCCGGCGTTCTCGCACGTCTCCAGCGCGGCGTGCACATCGCCTGTCTTTGCGAATATTTCCTCGCCGGCGCTACAGCCGTTCACCACACGCGCGATGCGGAACGTCTCAGAACGAATGGAGGTGAAATCGACCTCGTAGAGCGTAAAGCGCACCGGCGTCGAAAAGTCCTTACGCTTCATCGCCAGGAGGGAATTGCCTTGCATGGCGAGAAAACTCGCGTCGATTCCGATCCGTGCGAGCTCGCGTCCTGAGGCTAACTCGAAGACACGCACGTCGCGTGCCTTCCCTTCAGGGTCTACGGTGAAGATCAGTCCTTGGGCGATGGCGAACGATTGGAACAGCGAATCAGTCGGAATGATGCGCTCGACTTGTGCAGCAGGCAGATCGACGACCGCCAGCCGCCCGCAATTTGCGCCGACCACGGCCTTGTCGCCAGAGATGCGCAGCGGCCCGCCGCCGCAATTGACGCGAAGGCTCGGATCGGGCACGGGCAGATCGACAACGGCGATTTGGCGGAGATCAAGGTCGTAGATGCCGAGTCGATAGCCGATGGAGACGATCTTGTCGCCCCAGAGGGCGGTATCGTTACCCCCGGTAATCTGGGCAGTGCGTTCAAGCTGCAACGCCGGAAGCCGATAGACGAGTACCGTTGCCGCATTGTTGTGCGACATCCCGCTTTGCAGGAGCAGGAGCCGGTCACCGTCGATATGTGCCCAGGAAATCGTTTGCTGCAGGCGCACGGACGCTACGCGCTTATTGACGCGCTTATCGAAGAGAACGAGCGGATTGGCATTGGCGCCGGCTGAGCTGTACACGAGGTAACGCTTATCTTCGGCAACGAACCTCCCGCCCCTCACGCCTTCGACAAGGTTGCTTGCGGTCCCATCGCCGATGTTCATCGCGACGATGTTGTGCGCATTACCGCTCTGGTCGTAGTGCGAGAAGACGACGCGGCCACCGTCGATGCGCGCGACACCGTCGAAATGCTTGAATTCAGCCGATCGAATTTCGCGTGCACCAGAGCCCTGCTTGTCTACGGGCACCGGTTGCGACGAGGTGCGTAGCGCGCGCAAATCGGCGAGGCGCCGGTCATAGATGGCCTTGACGCAGGCGCGATCGGCACACGCATTCCGCGCCGTCAGCCACTGGCGCTGCTCGCGCCTTATTTGATCTGTCTTACCAGCAGCCGAAGTCGCAGCCTGGTATGCGCTCGCCAGTTCGTCATCCAGCCTGGATAGGTCGTCGTCTCGGCAAATCAGTTTTTCGATTCTCGATGTGTCCCTGGAACAATCGAAGCTCGCAGCGTGCGCAGCGCGTGGCACCGAGATGAACATTATTAGCAGGGCGCTGGCAAATGGACACAAGCGCCGCACCAGCACTCTCACCATGTCATCGGCTCCTCGCAAAAACACCAGAGCATTCTGCTTATAAATGAGGCCACCATCTGGCCCAAAGCTGGCATGTCTGTGGCGCCAGCTGCCAAGAATCTGGCAAACGCTGTTAAGTACGCTCTAATGCGCGCCAGCGGCGGCGGCGCCGCCCGCGCGGCGCGGGGGACGCGCCATCCAGACGAGCGGTATCAACAGCACGAGGACGATCGCCGAGGCGTAGAAAAGGTCGAGCGCCGAGAGCGTGAAGGCCTGCTGGGTCACGAGGCGGTCGATGAAGGCGAGGCGCTGCTGCTCGTTCAGGCCATGGCTCGCCAGGAAGTCGAGCGTGGCGTTGGTCGCCGGGCTGCCGGGCGTGATGTGCTCGACGAGCTGCGCGTGATGCAGCGCGGCCCGGTTTTCCCATAGCGTGGTCGCGCTCGACGTGGCGAAGGCGCCGGCGGTGATGCGCAGGAAGTTGTTGAGGCCCGAGCCGGAGGCGATCTGGTCCTGGCGCAGGTCGCCAAGCGCGACGCCGACCAGCGGGATGAAGAAGGCGGACACCGCCGCGCCCTGCAGGATGGTCGGCAGGACGATGGTCCAGAGGTCGACGCTGGTGTTGAACCGCGAGCGCATCCACGCCACGACCGCGAAGATGACGAGCGAAAGGGTCGCGTAGTAGCGCGGGTCGATGCGCACGCCGGAGGTGCGGCCGACGATCGGCGTGAGGAAGATCGCGAGCAGGCCCACCGGCGCAAGCACGATGCCGGCGTCGGTCGCGGTATAGCCCATGTACTGCTGCAGCCAGAGCGGCAAGAGGACGATGCTGCCGAAATAGGCGCCATAGGCGAGCGCGACGGCCGAGGTGCCGGTCGTGAAGTTCCGGTTTTTGAAAAGAGAGAGGTCGACCACCGGGTGCTCGTCGGTCAGCTCCCAGACGAGGAACAGGCAGAAGGCGAACGCCGCCGCCACGGCGAGCACCACGATCTCGGTCGAGGCGAACCAGTCGAGCTCCTTGCCCTTGTCGAGCATGAGCTGGAGCGCGCCGACCCAGACGACGAGCAGGACGAGGCCGACCGTATCGATCGGCTTCTTCAGGCGCGGCGTCTCGCGATCGCGGTACATCATCCAGGTCATGCCGAGGGCGACGACGCCGACCGGCACGTTGATCCAGAAGATCCACGGCCAGGAGAAGTTGTCGGTGATCCAGCCGCCGAGGAGCGGCCCGACGACCGGTGCCACCAGCACGGTGAGCGAGAAAGTGGCGAGCGCGACGCCGGCCTTCTCGCGCGGATAGGTGGAAAGGAGCAGCGTCTGCGAGAGCGGGATCATCGGCCCGGCCACCGCCCCCTGCACGACGCGGAAGAAGATCAGCATCGGCATCGAGAACGACAGGCCGCAGAGAAGCGAAGCGACGATGAAAAGCGCGGTCGTCGCGAGGAAGAGGCGTACCTGGCCGAAGCGCTGCGTGAGCCAGCCGGTGAGCGGCACGGAGATCGCGTTCGCCACGGCGTACGACGTGATCACCCAGGTGCCCTGGTTCGGCGACACGCCCAAGTCGCCGGCGATGGCGGGGATCGACACGTTCGCGATGGACGTGTCGAGCACGTTCATGAACGTCGCGAGGCCCACCGCGAGCGAGGCGAGAAGGCGCTCGCTGCCTTCGAGCGGCTTATTTTCCGGCGGCTGCGCCACGGACGGAGGTGAGCCGCGTGGACGACGACGGGCGCTCGTTCGCGATGATGATGCGCTCGATGCTCTCCTCGGCCTGCGCGTTCGCCTCGCCCGAGCCGAGCACGCTGGTCTCGTAGGCCGCCTTGGCGCCGGCGCGCTCGAGGCGTCCCGCCGAACGGTCGTGCGTGTCGACGTCGACCTGCATCGAAAGGCCGACCTGCAGCGGATGCGCGTCCAGCTCCCTGGCATCGAGCGCGATGCGCACCGGCACGCGCTGCACCACCTTGATCCAGTTGCCGCTCGCGTTCTGCGCCGGCAGCAGCGCGAACGCGGCGCCGGTGCCGGGACTGAAGCCCGCGACGCGACCGTGATATTCGACCGAAGAGCCATACGCATCGGCCACCAGCGTCACCGGCTGGCCGGGCCGCAGGCGCGCGAGCTGGTTCTCCTTGAAGTTGGCGTCGACCCACACCGTCTGGAGCGGCGTGACGGTCATCAGCACCGCGCCCGGCGCCACGCGCTGGCCGAGCTGCACGGCGCGGCGCGCGACGTAGCCGGCGACCGGCGCC
>DATMIG010000226.1:0-12873 GCA_035554335.1 Burkholderiales bacterium | reverse complement strand
CGCCACGCTCGACCTGCAGTGGTCGCGCATCCGGCATTGGCTGCAGGCGGTCATGCTCGGCGAGGAAGCCGCGGTCCCGCCGCCCGACATCGCCTCGTTCGTTTGGCTGCAGCGCAGCCACATGGCGAAGGAGGCGGCGCTCATCCTGCCGTTCGCCCGGGAGTCGCTCCGCCGAGCGAACCCCGGCTGACGCGGAGGCGGCGCGCTTCTGCAACAATAGTCGCGTGCTGGAGGCGGCGGAGATCGAATGCGAGCGCGGCGGGCGGAAACTCTTCGGCCCGCTGTCGTTGCGCGTCGCGGGCGGCGAGCTCCTGCGCATCGCCGGCCCGAACGGCAGCGGCAAGACGAGCCTCCTGCGCATCCTCTGCGGGCTGCTGACTCCCACCGCGGGGGAAGTGCGCTGGCGCGGCGAGCGCATCGGAGCGCTGCGCGAGGAGTATTCGCGCCACCTCGTCTATCTCGGCCACGCGCCGGCGGTGAAGGACGAGCTCACGCCGGCGGAGAACCTTCGCTTCGCCAGCCGGCTCACGGGTATTCCGGCCGACGCATCGACGGCGGCGCTGTCGGCGCTCGCCGTGCCCGACATCCCGGTGCGCAAGCTCTCGCAAGGCCAGCGCCGCAAGGCGGCGCTCGCCCGGCTGCTGCTGTCCTCGTCGATGCCGCTCTGGCTGCTCGACGAGCCGTTCGCGGCGCTCGACACGGCATCGGTCGCCTACACCGAGGAGCTGATCGGGCGGCACGTTGGCGCCGGCGCCAGCGTGGTCTACACCACGCACCAGCCCACGGCCCTGGACGCGAAGGCGCGCGTGCTGGAACTCGGCCGCTAGCGTGCTCGCCATTGCGCGCACGCTGGTCGCCCGCGACCTGCTCCTCGCCCTGCGCCGCAAGAGCGACGTGGCGACGGCGCTGCTCTTCTTCGTGATCGTGGCGAGCCTCTTTCCGCTCGGCATCGGCGCGGAGCCGAACCAGCTGCGCGCCATCGCCCCGGGCGTGATCTGGGTGGCGGCGCTCCTCTCGTCGATGCTGTCGCTCGCGCGGCTCTTCGCCGCCGACCACGCCGACGGCACGCTCGAGCAGATGCTGCTCGGCGCGGCGCCGCTCGGCGTCGTCGTCGCCGCCAAGACCTTCGCCCACTGGCTCGTGTCGGGATTGCCGCTGGTGCTGATCGCGCCGCTGATCGGCCTCCAATACGACGTCGCCGGCCCGCTCTATGGCGTGCTTGCCTTATCATTGCTGCTCGGTACGCCGATCCTCAGCATCATCGGCGCGATCGGCGCCGCGCTGACCCTGGGGCTGCGCGGCGGCGGCGTGCTCCTCTCGCTCCTCGTCCTGCCGCTCTACGTCCCGGTGCTCATCATGGGTGCGGGCGCGGTGGAGATGGCGGGCGCGGGGCTCGCGCCGGACGGACAGCTGCTCCTCCTTGGCGCGTTCCTGGTGGTGGCGGCGGCCTTCGCGCCGTGGGCGACCGCGGCAGCGCTCAGGATTTCGCTCGAATGACGACTCAAAGCATCAAATGGTTCTGGTTCTCCTCCCCCGCGACGTTCTACCCGCTCGCCGGGACGATCGCGTGGATCGCGGGCGTGCTCGCCGTGGCGCTCACCGTTGCCGGCCTCTACGTCGGCTTCGTGGTCGCCCCCACCGATGCGACACAGGGCGAGGCCTACCGCATCATCTACATCCACGTCCCGGCGGCTTGGATGTCCATGTTCCTGTACGTGGTGATGGCGTTCTGGTCCGCGGTCGGGCTGGCGATGAATGCGCGGCTCTCCTTCATCATGGCGCGCGCCATTGCGCCCACCGGCGCGCTCTTCACCTTCATCGCGCTCTGGACCGGGTCGCTGTGGGGCCGGCCGACCTGGGGCGCCTATTGGGTGTGGGATGCGCGCCTGACCTCGGAACTGATCCTCCTCTTCCTGTACTTCGGGTTCATGGCGCTGCAGGCCTCGATCGACGAGCGCCGCCGCTCCGATCGCGCGGGCGCGCTGCTCGCCCTCGTCGGCGTGGTGAACGTTCCGATCATTTACTACTCCGTACAGTGGTGGAACACGCTGCATCAAGGGGCCTCGGTCAGCCTGACGAAAGCCCCGAGCATGGCGAAAGTGATGCTCCTGGGAATGCTGCTCATGGCGCTGGCGTTCTGGATGTACAGCATCGCCGTGATCATGATCCGCGCGCGCTGCGAGATCCGGGAAAACCAATGAACGATCTTCTCTACCTGAACGGGTACGGCTTCTATGTCTGGGGCTCGTACCTCGTCACGTTCGCGCTGCTGGCGATCGAGCTGGTCGTGCTGCGCAAAAGGACCCAAAGGAAATGAAACCGCGCCACAAGAAATTCATGTGGATCGCCCTCGGCCTGGGAGCCATCGGCGTCGCCACGGCGCTCGTGCTGACGGCGTTCAACAAGAACCTGGTGTTCTTCTTCACGCCTTCGCAGGTGATGGCGAACGAGGCGCCGGTCGGCCGCACGTTCCGGATCGGCGGCATGGTGGAGCCGGGCAGCGTGAAGCGCGAAGGGGTCGAGGTGCGCTTCACCGTCACCGACACGGCGAAGTCGATGCCGGTGGTGTACCGCGGTCAGCTGCCCGATCTCTTCAAGGAAGGGAAGGGCGTCGTGGCGCAAGGCCAGCTCGGTCCGGACGGCGTCTTCACCGCGCGCGAGGTGCTGGCGAAGCACGACGAGAACTACATGCCGCCCGAGGCGGCGCATGCCATGGAGCAGGCGAAGAAAGCGCAGAAGACGGTGTTGCCCAAATGATTCCCGAGATCGGACAGTTCGCGCTCGCGCTGGCGCTGGCGCTCTCATTGGTGCAGGCGGTGCTGCCGATCGCCGGCGCGCATCGCGGCAACGCGGCGTGGATCGCGGTGGCGCGGCCGGCGGCGCAGACGCTCGCCCTCCTCGTGGCCTTCGCCTTCGGCTGCCTTACCTACAGCTTCGTGACGAACGATTTCTCCGTCGTCTATGTCGCCATGCATTCCAACAGCCAGCTGCCGCTGCACTACCGGGTGGCGGGCGTGTGGGGCGGCCACGAGGGCTCGCTTCTCCTCTGGACGCTGATGCTCGGCGTCTGGATGACGGCGGTCAGCCTCTTCAGCCGCCATCTCGCCGAGGACATGACGGCGCGCGTGCTCGGCGTGATGGGCCTTATCAGCGCCGGCTTCCTCGCCTTCATGCTCTTCACCTCGAACCCGTTCGACCGCCAGCTGCCGCCGTTGCCGGACGGCCAGGACCTCAATCCGCTGCTGCAGGACCCGGGCATGGTGTTCCACCCGCCGATGCTCTACATGGGCTACGTCGGCTTCTCGGTGGCGTTCTCCTTTGCGGTGGCCGCGCTCCTCTCCGGCAAGCTCGACGCCGCGTGGGCGCGCTGGTCGCGGCCCTGGACCACCGTGGCGTGGATGTTCCTCACCCTCGGCATCTGCCTCGGCTCGGGCTGGGCGTACTACGAGCTCGGCTGGGGCGGCTGGTGGTTCTGGGATCCGGTGGAGAACGCTTCCTTCATGCCCTGGCTCGTCGGCACCGCGCTCATCCATTCGCTGGCGGTGACCGAGAAGCGCGGCAGCTTTCGCAGCTGGACGGTGCTGCTCGCCATCATCGCCTTCGGCCTTTCGCTCCTCGGCACCTTCCTCGTGCGCTCGGGCGTGCTCACGTCGGTGCATGCCTTCGCGGTGGACCCGAGGCGCGGCATCTTTATCCTGGGTCTCTTCACGCTGTTCATCGGCGGCGCGCTCGTCCTCTATGCGTGGCGCACGTCGCGCATCGGGCTCGGCGGCGACTTCGCGCCCGTGTCGCGCGAATCCTTCCTGCTGGCGAACAATGTGCTCCTCGCCGCCGCCGCCGCCTCGGTCTTCCTCGGCACGCTATACCCGTTGCTGATCGATGCCCTCGGCGTGGGCAAGATCTCGGTCGGCCCGCCGTACTTCGAGACGGTGTTCGTGCCGCTCATGGCGCCGGCGCTCTTCCTGATGGGCGTCGGCCCGCTTGCGCGCTGGAAGCGCTCGAGCCTGCCCGAGCTCGCGGTGTTGCTGCGCTGGGCGCTGGCCGTCAGCCTGGCGGCGGGACTGCTCCTGCCGCTCGCATTCGGCAAATGGTCCGCGTTGACCGGCCTCGGCCTCGCGCTCGCCATCTGGATCGTGCTGACCGGCCTCATCAGCCTGCGGAAGCGCCCGAGCGGCTCGCGCGCCTACCTCGGCATGGTGGTCGCGCACATCGGCGTCGCCGTGTTCGTCACCGGGGTGACGCTGGTCAAGACCTACGAAAGCGACCACGACGCGCGCATGAAGGCGGGCGACGTGGTGACGCTGGGCGCCTACGCGTTCAAGCTGGAATCGGTCGACGACGTGAAGGGACCGAACTACGTCGCGGCGCGCGCCACGATGACCGTGACGAAGGCTGGCAAACCGGTCACCGTGCTGCACCCGGAGAAGCGCATCTACACGGTGCAGCAGACACCGATGACCGAAGCGGCCATCGATCCGGGCCTGACGCGCGACCTGTATGTGTCGCTGGGCGACCCGCTCGGCAACGGCTTCTGGCTCGTCAAGGTGCAGCACAAGCCGTTCATCGACTGGATCTGGGGCGGCTGCGTGATCATGGCGCTCGGCGGCCTGCTCGCCGCCACCGACCGCCGCTATCGCGTGAGCGCGCCGGCGAAGCAGGTGGTGGCGGAGGCCACGGCTTGAAAAGGCTGGCGTGGACGGTCGGCCTCTTCGTCGCGCTCGTCGCGCTGCTCGCCATCGGCCTGCGGCTCAATCCGCGCGAGGTGCCGTCGCCGCTCATCGGCAAGCCCGCGCCCGCCTTCGACCTGCCGCTCCTCACCACGCCGGACAAGCGCTTCTCGCAGAAGGACATGCTGGGGAAGGTGTGGATGCTGAACGTGTGGGCATCGTGGTGCCCGCCGTGCCTCGTCGAGCATCCGGTGGTGACGCGCATCGCGCAGTCCGGCCTCGTGCCGGTCGTCGGCCTGAACTACAAGGACCAGCGCGAGGACGCGCTGCCGTGGCTGAAGCGCAACGGCGACCCGTACCAGCTCATCGTGTTCGATCCGAACGGCCGCATCGGCATCGACTACGGCGTGTACGGCGTGCCGGAGACCTACGTCATCGACCGCCAGGGCGTGATCCGCTACAAGCAGATCGGCCCGCTCACCGCCGACGTGGTGCAGAAGAAGATCGAGCCCCTCATCCGCGAGCTGAACGGTGCGCAATAGCCTGGCGGTCGCGCTCGTCGTCTTCAGCCTGGCGGTCCATGCGCAGGACACGGCGCTCGACCGCCGCGTGACTCACCTCGCGCACGAGCTGCGCTGCCTCGTGTGCCAGAACCAGTCGCTCGCCGAGTCGAACGCGCCGCTCGCACAGGATTTGCGCAACCAGATCCGCGAGCAGGTCGCGGCCGGCAAGTCGGACCAGGACGTCCTCGACTTCATGGTGCAGCGCTACGGCGATTTCGTGCTCTATCGGCCGCCGTTCAAGGCGAGCACGGTCTTTCTCTGGGCCGGGCCGTTCCTGTTCCTGGTGCTGGGCTTCTTCTTCCTTTTCCGCTTCGTGCGCAGCCGCCGGGTGCCGCCGCCGCAGCTGAGCGATGCCGAGCGGGCGACGGCGGCGAAGCTCCTCGAATGATCGTCTTCTGGATCATCGCGGCGCTGCTCGGGACCGGCGCGCTGGTCTACGTCCTGCGGCCGCTCCTCAAGGCGCGCAAGGATCCGCTCGTCTCGCGACGCGCGGCGAACATCTCCATCTACCGCGACCAGATGCGGGAGCTCGACGCCGATCGCGCCGCGGGCACGCTGGCGCAGGAGGACTATGAGCGCTCGAAGCTCGAGCTGGAATCTCGCCTGCTGGACGACGTCGCAACCGCCGACCCATCGACGGTGCCGTCCCATGGGCGGCGCGCGGCGCTGGTGGTCGGTATCGCCGTGCCGCTCGCGGCCATCGGCATCTACATGGCGACCGGCAACCTGCGCGGCCTGGAACCGCACCTGGGCGCGCCGAGCGAGGCGCAGGTGGAGGCGATGGTGGCGCGGCTGGCGGCGAAGATGCGCGAGAACCCGGCGGACGTCGAAGGCTGGAAGCTGCTCGGCCGCTCGTACGCGGTGATGGGGCGCTACGACGATTCGGTGAAGGCTTTCGCGCAGGCGGCGGAGCGCTCGCCGCGCGACCCGCAGCTGCTCGCCGATTTCGCCGACGTGCTGGCGATGTCGCGCGGCGGCAACCTGGCCGGCGAGCCCGAGCGGCTGGTCGAGCAGGCCGTGAAGCTCGACCCGAAGAACCTGAAGGCGCTGGCGCTCCTCGGCACCGCGGCCTATGAGCGCAAGGACTTCGCGCGCGCGGCGGAGGTCTGGGCGCGCATGCTGCCGCTCGTGCCGGAGGGCTCGGAGGATGCGCGCGCGATCGGCGAGAACGTGGCCGAGGCCCGCAAGCTCGCCAGCATCGGCGGCTCGCCCCGCGCTCATCCCGGCGTGCGTGGCACGGTGCGGCTCGACGCCAGGCTGAAAAAGGACGTGAAGCCCGACGACGTGCTCTTCGTCTTCGCGCGCGCGCCGCAGGGCCCGCCGATGCCGCTCGCCGTCATCCGGGCGCGTGCCGCGGACCTGCCGCTCCAGTTCTCGCTCGACGACTCCCTCGCCATGGCGCAGGGCATGACCGTGTCGTCGCAGCCGAAGATCGTGGTCACCGCCCGGATTGCAAAATCCGGCAAGCCGCAGCCCGCGGCCGGCGACATGGAGGGCAAAAGCAAGGTGGTGGCGAACGACGCCGCCGGCGTGGACGTCGTCATCGACAGCGTCATTCGCTAACTTCCGGCATACTCCCCGCAGGGGTAACGCAGGGGGTCAGAACAAGACATGAGAGTTGTCCGTGCCTTCGTGTACGGCGCAATGGCGCTCATGCTCGCGGCAGGCTGGGGTTTCCTGTACTGGCAATCCGGCACCATCGATCTGGCCGCGGGCAATGCCGCCCGCGCCGCGCTCGCCGACCTGCGCGCCGTCGACGCGCGCTGGGACGACCAGGTGACCGCGATCGGCCTCGCCTCGCGGCCCGACACGCCGCTCGCGCCGATCTCGCACCAGGCGGCGCTCGCCGCCCTCGAGGCGCAGGCGCTCAAGCTCTCGCATCCCGAGCTCGGCCGCGCGCTCGTCGGCGTGCGGCAGGCATTCGATGAGAAAGCAATCCTGGTAAAGCGGATTTTGGCGGGCGAGCCGGTGGCGGAAGCCGCCTGGCGCGTGCCGACGCGGGCGCGCCTCGACGCGCTCGGCGGCGTGATGGAGCGCGCGTTCGCCGATGCGCTCGGCGAGACCGAGCGCTATCGCGCCTGGCTCCTCTACTACTCCGCCTTCGTGCTCGCGCTGCTCGGCATGGCGGCGATCCAGCTGCGCCGCGCGAACCGCAGCCTCGAGCGCCGGGTCAGCGAGCGCACGCGGGAGCTGTCCTCCACGCTGGGCAAGCTGAAAGAGTCCGAGACCCTGCTGGTGCAGAGCGAGAAGATGTCGGCGCTCGGCCAGATGGTGGCCGGTGTCGCGCACGAGGTGAACACGCCGCTCGCCTACGTGAAGGCGAGCCTCGAGGCTGCGCAGTCGCGCGCCGGCGACGCCGGGCGCCTCGCGCGCGAGACGCGCGCGCTGCTGGAGCTCATCGAGAACGAGTCGGCCGACGAGGCGTCGCTCGCCGCGCGCCTCGCCGCCGTGCGCAATCTCCTCGCCGACAAGCGCCTCGATTCGCTCGGCTCGCAGCTCGAGGACGGGTTGCACGGCATCACGCAGATCGTGGAGCTGGTGGTGAGCCTGAAGGATTTCAGCCGCCTCGAGCGCGGCTCGGTCGCCGCCTACGACGTGAACCAGGGCATCGAGACCACGCTCAGGATCGCCGCGCCGCAGCTCGGCCCGCGGCAGGTGAAGAAGGTGCTCGGCGAGGTGCCGGTGATCAGCTGCTCGCCATCGCAGATCAACCAGGTGGTGCTGAACCTCCTCGTCAACGCGGCGCAGGCCACGCCCGATCTGGGCGGCAGCATCGTCGTGCGCACCAGCCTGCGCGATGCCGGGCACGTGGCGATCGAGGTGGCCGACAACGGCAAGGGCATCCCGAAGGAGGTGCTGCCGAAGATCTTCGATCCGTTCTTCACCACCAAGGAGGTGGGCAAGGGCACCGGCCTCGGGCTCTCCATTTGCTATCGCATCGTGCAGGCGCACGGCGGGCGCATCGACGTCGACTCGCGGCCGGGGGTCGGCACGCGTTTCACCGTTGTCCTCCCGGTAACCGCCCAAGCGGCGCTCGCCGCCTGACATGGCGAAGATCGGCAAATACGTGGTGATGGGCGAGGTGGGGCGCGGCGTCGCCTCGATCGTCTATAGCACGCTCGACCCCGACGCCGGCCGCCAGGTGGCGGTGAAGACCGTGGCGAAGGCGCTCGCGAGTAAGGGCGATCTCGCGCGCCTGAAGCGCGAGGCGGAGATCGGCGCCGACTTGATCCACGGCCACATCGCCGCGGTGTACGAGTACGGCGAGGATGCGTATGCCGCCTGGGTGGCGATGGAGATGGTCGAGGCGAAGACGCTCGCCCAGCACGTCGCCGAAGGCTACCGGGCGCCGACGGAGCCGCTGCCGGATCTCGTCGTGGACACGCTCGAGGCCCTCTCGTACGCGCACTCGCTGGGCGTCACGCACGGCGATGTGCGCGCCGAGAACGTGCTGGTCGGCGCCGCCGGCGTGAAGTGGATCGGTTTCGCCGGCGAAGGCAGCCAGGCGGCCGACGTGGCGGCGGCGGCGAAGATGCTGAAGAGCGTGCTGGCCGAGCCGTTTCCGGTGCTCGACGCACCGCCCGCGACGGCGCGCGAGCTCCTCGACGGGTTACGGGTCAAAAAACCCAAGCTGGATGCATTGCGGCGGGCGATGAAAGCGGCGCCCGCGCCGCTCCTTACCCCGCGCCGGCTGCCGGCGGTGCTCTTCGTCGACGACGAGGAGCGCGTGCTGCACGCGCTCGCCGGCCTCTTCCAGGGCACCTACGAGGTGCACACCGCGACGAGCGGCGCCGAGGCGCTCGAGCTCCTGCGGCAGAAGCGCTTCCTCGTCATCATCTCCGACCAGCGCATGCCGGGCATGACCGGCGTCGAGCTGCTGCGCGAGGCGCGCACGGCCGCGCCCTCCGCCGTGCGGCTCCTCCTAACCGGCTACTCGGACTTCGGCGCCATCGTCTCGTCGGTGAACGAGAGCGAGATCTTCCGCTACATCACGAAGCCGTGGCAGCAGGCCGAGCTCGAAGCGACGCTGAGCGAAGCGATCGAGGTCGCCATTGCGGCGGAAGCCGCGGAGGCGGGCGGGCGCCACTACGAGCGCGCCAACGGCAACGTGGTGGTGCTCGGCCAGCCGGCCCTCGCGCGCAGCGTGCGCGAGCTCTCGCTCGGCGCGCTCGGCGTGCAGGAGGCCTACGACGACGACACCGTGCTCGACCTCGTGTCGCAGGAGCCGATCGGCGTCGTCGTGAGCGAGCTGAAGCCCGATGCCGAGGAGCCCGACGCGCTGCTCCATGTCCTCAAGAAAACCTCGCCGCACACGCAGCTCGTCGCCATCTCGGAAATTCCGGATCCCGACCTCGCCATCCGCCTCATCAACGAGGCGCGCATCCATCGCTACCTCGGCAAGCCGGTGAACCTGTCGCTGCTCCAGCAGGCGGTGGTATCGGGGCTGCAGCGCTACGCGCGGCTCGAGGATGCGCCCGGTCTTGGCGGCACCGAGCGCGCGAAGCGGCGGCGCCGGACGCGCCTGCTGCGCCGGCTCTTCAGCTCGTTCCGCTTTTTCAGCGCACGCGCGGCAAGGCAAAGCTGAGCTCGCCGCGCTCGATGTCGCCGCGGATGTAGCTCACGATCGGCGAGCCCCAGGTTTCCAGCCGGCGCAGCCCCGGCATCGGCTCGTCGTCGTGGTAGGTGTGCGTGTCGCCATGGACGAGCATCACCTGACCGGGCAGCTCGCGGACGAGGCGCGCCAGGCGCTCGCGCAGCCCGGCGAAGCCGTCGCGCGGCAGCACGATGAACGGGTTGGCCTGCATGAGGACGATGAGCCCGAGGTGTCGCTCCTTCGCCGCCCGGGCGGAATCGTCGAGCCACGCGTCCACCGCCGCCATGCGATGGCGGTGCTCGGCGGCGTTCTTCACGTTGTTGTTGCTGCCGGCGACGTTGAGCGCGACGAACAGGAACCCCGCCGCCGTCCAGCGGGTGTGCTCGCAGAACTCGCCGCCCTGGCGCTCGACCTCGAGCGGCACGTCGCAGAAGAGCCGGCGCCACGCCGCGAGGCGCGCCGCCGGATCGCGGCAGTCGGTCCACTCGTTGTCGCCCGGGATGACCACCAGCTTGTGGCGGATGCGCGCGAACTGCTTCTTCCGGGCCTCTAGCCACGCATCGTCGCACGCCGTGACGGCGGAGCCGATGTCGCCGAGATGCACGACGAACTCGAACGGCTCGCGGTTCATGTCCCCGATCAGCGCATCCAGCCGCCGCACCTCGCCTTCCGTATAGGGCGTATCGCCCATCACGGCGAAGGTGAAGCCGTCATGAGCGGTGTGCGCGCAACCGGCGAGCAGGAGCAGGGCCAGCCACCGCATCAATAAAGGCCGGCCACGCCGACGTTGAACCCGGTGGAGATGGAACCGCGCAGCCAGCTCACGATGGGCGAGCCCCACGGCTCGATGCGCCGCAGGCCGGGAAGCGGCTCGTCGTCGCGGTGCGTGTGCGTGTCGCCATTGACGAGGATCACGGCGCCGGGATTGTCGGCGACCAGGCGCTTCACGCGCTCGAGCAGCGCCTCGTAGCCGTTCGCGCCCTTGTGCGGCCGCAGAAACGGATTCGCCTGCATGGCGAGCACCATCCACTTCAGCCTGCGCCCGCGGAAGGCGCGCTCCGAGTCGTCGATCCACGCCAGCACCGCCGTCATGCGGGCCAGATGCTCGGCGTCCATCGCGGCGTTGCGGCCGAGGTTGTTGTTGCTGCCCTGCACGTTGAGCGTGACGAAGAGCGCGCCGCCGGCCTCCCATCGCACGTGCTCGCAGTATTGGCCGCGCTGCACTTCGATCTGCAGCCGCGGCTCGCGCGTGCAGAAGAGCTTTCGCCAATGGTCGAGGCGCTCGGTCGGCGAGTACCCGGTGCGATAGCAGTCGGTCCAGTCGTTGTCGCCCGGCAGCAGGACGAACGGGTGGCGGATCTTGGCGAACTGCTCCTTCCTCTCGCGGAACCAGTCGTCGCTGCACGGTCCCCTGCCGGAAGTGATGTCGCCGACGTGCACGACGAAGCCGAGGTCCTCGCGGTTCAGGTCCTCGATCAGCCGGTCGAGCCGCCCGACCTCGTTCTCCGAATACGGCGTGTCGCCCATCAGCGCGAAGCGCACGTCGCCCGCCACGCGCGTCTGCGCGGCACAGGCGGCAACGAAGAAGAAAAACAGGACGGCGCGGATGCGTGTTTATAGCGCCTTGGCCGATTCGCGCAAACCGGTGGTTCGCTCGTGGAAGCAGTCGATCCAGACCTGGCCCGGGTCGAGCGTGACGCTCGTGCCCTTTGCCACCAGCAGCGATTCACTGCCGAGCATGCAGCGCAGTTCCTGCAGCGAAATATCCAGCGCCGCCTGCGCCTGCTGTGGCTCCATTCCCGGCCATACGGCAGCGATGAGCGCCGATTGCTGCACGTTGCGCGCGCCGAGCGCGACCAGCGCCTGCAGGAGCTCGAGCCGCTTGCCCTCGAGCGCGACGGGCTCGCCGTCGCGTACCACCGAGAAGCGCGCGCGCGTGCGGATGCGCAGCGGCCAGGGCCAAAGCGCCGGCGCGCGCATGTCTTCCGGCGGCGGCAGGTGCCGCAGAGCGATGACGCGCCTGACGTACTCGACCTCGACGCCGTGCTCGAGCGCCTTGGCGTACAGCGCCGACATGACCTGCGGCCACCACCAGGTGTGGTTGCGGAACTGCTGCACGCGGCCGACCGCGAAGGCGCGGCGCAGATGCGCGACGCACTGCTCCTCGTCGCCGTCGGCGAGCGCGATCTCCGCTTCGGCGATGAAGGTGAGGTACTCGATGGTCTGCGCGTTCATCGCGCGGCCCTCGGCGCGCGCCTGGTGGATGAGCGCGCGCGATCCGGCCTCGTCGCCGAGGTAATGCAACACGCGGCCGAGGTCGTTGCGCATCACGGCGGCCGGGAAGCGCGCGCCGGCGGAATCGGCCATGCCGAGCGCGGTCTCGGCGAACTCGCGCGCGCCGGCGTAGTTGCCGTGCGCGAGCCGGTACCACGCCGCGTGGTAGTAGTAGATCGCGGTATCGAGCGGCCGGCTCATGTTGAGCAGCATCTCCATGCGCCGCAGGTAATCGGCCGCGGTCGCGCGCTGGTCGGCCGACAGGCTGCCGAAGTGGCCCTGCGAGCAGAGCAGCATGTCCCAGGTGTGCACGCCGCTCGAGCGGCCGAGCTCGAGGCCGCGCTCGACGCACTCGAGGCAGCGCGCGTTGTCGGCCGACATCCAGAAGTAGCCGGCCGCCATGGCGTGCCAGGTGATCTGCACGAGCGGCGGCACGCCGGGCTTGTCGATCTGCGTGCGCAGCGTCTCGACCAGCGCTTCCGCCTTGGCGAGGTCGCCGGTCCACCAGGTGTAGTAGATGAGGAGGTGGTTGCCGAACTTCACCGGCAGGCGCGGGTCCTGGCCGTGCAGGATGATTTCGCGCACGCGTGCCTCGAGCGCCGGCATGTCCGGATGCTCCGGCCGCAGGTACATCAGCGCGACGAAAAGGCCGCAGTCCACCTGCGCGGCGAGCTCGGGCGACGGCAGCCGCGGGTGCTCGAGCCGCAATTTCTCCATCGCGTCGATCCACGGCCCGAGCGGCGCGAAGTTGCCCCACTCGAAGACGAAGCTGTCG
>DATMIG010000225.1:0-8906 GCA_035554335.1 Burkholderiales bacterium | reverse complement strand
TTCCGCACGATGACGCAGTCGGCGCTGCTCACCTTCCTGCCGGTCTACCTCGCGCGCGACATGGGCTATTCGCCGCTCGTGGTCGGCGCCTGCCTCTTCGCCGTGCAGGCCGCGGGCTTTGCCGCGGCGCCGGTGGCGGGGCACCTGTCGGACCGCATGGGGCGCAAACAGATCCTGGTGGCGAGCATGCTCTCGAGCGCCGTGGTGCTCGTCTTCATGGCGCTCGCCGGCGGCTCGCCGGTCTTCATCGCGCTGATCGCGATCCTCGGCTTCTTCCTCTACGCGACGCGCCCGGTGATCCAGGCGTGGCTGCTGGATGTCACGCCGAAGAACATGGGCGGCTCGAGCATCGGCGTGCTGTTCGGCGCGCAGGCGGTGGGCGGCGCGCTCGGTCCCTACTTCGGCGGCATGATCGCCGACCGCTACGGGCTCCTCGCCACGTTCTATTTCCTCGCCTTCACCATCGTGATCGCTAACGTGCTCGTCATCTGGGTGCCCAAGAAATGAAGCTGCTCCTAGCGGCGGCGCTCGGCGCCGTGGCCGCCGGCGCCGCGGCGGGCGAGGTGACGGTGCTGCGGCCGAAATCCTCGATCATCGCGGAGGAGTGGGAGTACTACGTGATGGTCGGCGGCAAGCCGGTGAGCGACGTGCGCTCGGGCGAGCGCGTAACGATCCTGCTGCCGGCGGGCACGCGCTCGCTCGCTATCCATTGCCCGAGGGCGGCAGGCGGTTATGAAGAAAGCCGCCTCGACTACGACTTCGACGCCAACCCGCGCGCTTTCGTCGCGCTCGGCACCACGCGCGAGTGCGTCGAGATGCGCGCCATGGATGCCACCGCCGCGGCGTCGGTCGTGCGCAATACGGTGCCGCGCCCGAACCGGCGCGTGCAGTACGACTCGGGCAAGGTCGAGCCGGTGGGCTCCGCCGGCGTGCCGCCGGATGCGCCGGCGCGCGACCAGGTGGCGGCCGCCACCGCCGCCTGGGTCGATGCCTTCAACAGCCGCGACGCGAAGCGCATGGCCTCGCTCTACGACAGCGAAGCCGTCATCGCCGATGCTGCCGAAGCGAAACCCCGGGTCGGCGGCGCGGCCATCGCCGATTACTACACGGCGAACGCGCGCCGCTCGACGCAACGCATGGCGCTCGGTGAGCGCTCGATCCGCGTTTTCGGCGACACGGCCATCGACAGCGGCACGCTCACGTTCTTCGAGATGCGCGACGGGCAGGCCACGACCATGCCGGCGCGGTACAGCCTGACCTACCGCAACCGCGGCGGGAAATGGCTGATCATCGATCACCAGTCTTCGCCAGCGAAATGATCGACCTCGAGCCGCGCCTGCGCGCCATCGTCGCGCAGGAATATCCCCGCTTTTCCGACGCCGAATACGCGCGGCGCCATCGCGCGCTGCAGGCGGTGATGGAGAAGGCGGGCGTCGACCATCTCCTTATCCTCACCGACCATCGCACCGGCAACGCGCCGCAGTGGGTCACCGGCTGGCCGGGCACGGTCGAGGCGTACGTGGTCTTCAAGCCCGGCGAGCCGATGACGATGCACGTCGAGTGGTACAACCACTTCCCGCTGGCGAAGAAGCTCGCCCATGGAGGGAAGGCCGGCGTCGACGTGCGCTGGGGCGAGCATCGCGGCATGGCATTGACGATCGCGGAGCTCAAGCGCCGAGGAGCAAAGCGCATCGGGCTCATGGGCCCGCTCGTCGCGCGCAAGGTGCGCGAGCTGGAGAAGGAATTCAGCCTGGTCGAGCTCGACGCCGAGTACGTGCGCCTTCGCCTCATCAAGTCCGAGGAAGAGGTCGACTGGCTGCGCATCGGTGCGGCATTCAGCGATGCTGGCTTCAAATCCCTGTTGGAAGGTACCCGCTCCGGCATGACCGAGCGGGAGCTCGGCAACCTGGTCGAGCGCGCCTACGTCGGCGAGGGCGGCACCACTTTCATCCATTACATCGGCGTCACGCCGATGGCGCACCCGGCACTCTTTGTCCCGCCGCAGTTCCATTCGGCGCGCAAGGTGGAGAAGGGTGACGTGGTGTTCTGCGAGCTGTCGGGCAGCTTCTGGGACTACTCGGGCCAGGTATTGCGCACGTTCAGCGTAGGGACGGATCCCACGCCGCTCTATCGCGATCTGCACGCGACGGCGGAAGCGGCGTTCGACGCGGTGACCAAGGTGGTGCGCCATGGCACGACCATGGATGAAATCTTGCAAGCCGCTGCCCTCATCGAGGAGCGCGGCTTTACGGTGTGCGACGATCTCATGCACGGCTTTGGCGGCGGGTACTTTCCGCCGATCCTGGGCACACGCAGCCGGCCGGCCGGGCCGCTGCCGAAGATGACACTGGAGGAAAACATGACGGTCGTAGTGCAGCCCAACGTGATCTCCCGGCCAAAGGGAAATGAATCCCCCGCCGGTGTGCAGGTCGGCGAGCTGATCCGGGTGACGAAGTCGGGGTTCGAGCGGCTGCACAACGCGCCGCGCGGCTTCTTCAAGGCATGAAACCGATCACCATCGTGGGCGCGGGGCCGGTCGGCCTCGCGACGGCGCTTTCGCTCGCCCACCAGGGCATCCCGGTGCAGGTGATCGAGCAGGAGCCGGCGCTGACGGTCGACCAGCGTGCCGGCTCCTATCATCCGCCGACGCTCGAGATGCTGGCGCCGTTCGGCGTGACCGATGAAATGCAGAAGCACGGCATCAAGGTGCCGCGCTGGCAGATCCGCGACCGCCAGAAGGGCGTGATCGTGGAGTGGGACCTCGGCCTCATCGCCGACATCACGCCGTACCCTTACCGCTTCCACCTCGAGCAGCACAAGCTCACGCCGATCCTGTTCGAGAAGCTGCAGGCGTTCCCGCACGCCATGGTGTACTTCTCGACGCAGCTGCTGGAGGCGACGCAGAAGGGTGACGTGGTATCGGTGAAGACCACCGGCGAGAGCTTCGACACGCCGTGGCTGATCGGCTGCGACGGCGGCCGCAGCACCGTGCGCAAGCTCACCGGCACCGAGTTCGAGGGCTTCACCTGGCCCGAGCGCTTCGTGGTCATCAGCACGCACGCCGACTTCCGCCAGCTCGGCTTCACGTCGAACGCTTACGTCGCCGACCCGCGCGAGTGGGCGGCCGTGTTCCACATGCCGGGTCTCTGGCGCCTCGCCTTCCCGGTGCACCCCGACGAGGACGAGGCCGAGATTCTGGCGCCCGAAGCGGTCGAGGCGCGCATGCAGCGCTTCTCGAAGCGCGCGCAGCCCTACGACACGCCCTACAAGGGCATCTACCGCGTGCACCAGCGCGTGGCGAAGGACTGGCGCCAGGGCCGCATCGTGCTCGCCGGCGACGCCGCACACCTCAACAATCCGCTCGGCGCCTTCGGCCTGAACGGCGGCCTGCACGACGCGGTCCTGCTCGGCGACTACCTCGGCAAGGTGGTCCGCGGCGAGGCGGACGAGACGCTGCTCGACCTCTACGTGAAGAAGCGCCGCACGGCGAACATCGACTTCGTGCAGACGCAGTCGATCAGCAACAAGAAGATGCTCGAGGAAGCCGACCCGGCGAAGCGCGAGAAGACCTTCGACGACCTGCGCCGCATCGCCGCCAACCGCGACACCGCCCGCGACTTCCTCATCCGCTCCTCGATGATCTGGAGCGTGCGCCGCGCGGCGGAGATCAATTAAATGGGGTCAGATCAACTTTAGCGGCCGATGGGATAAATGATTCCCGCTGTCCGCTAATTTTCATCTGACCCCAATTAAAGCATCGCTGAGCCGCCGTCGACGACGAGCGTCTGGCCGGTGATGAAGGCGGCGTCCGCGCTCGCGAGAAAGCTGACCGCGCCGACGAGGTCGTCGGGCGTCTCGTCGCGCTTGATGGCGCGGGTCATCTTGGTGGCCTCGCCGACGCGGCGGTGCGCCTCGATCGCGGCGACGTTCTCCGACAGCGTGAATCCGGGCGCGAGCGCGTTGACCGTGATGCCGTCCGCGCCGAGCTCGCGCGCGAGGCCGCGCGTCATGGCGATCACCGCACCCTTGCTCGCGATGTAGTGCAGGAAGAGCGGCACGCCCTTCAGCGGCGCGCCCGAGGCGAGGTTGACGATGCGACCGTAACCGCCGCGGCGCATGTGCGGCGCGCAGGCGCGGCAGCAGAGGAAGACGCCGAGCGTGTTGACCTCCATCACCTTGCGCCATTCCTCGGCCGGGATCTTCTCGAAGGGCTTCAGCTCGAGCGTGCTGAAGACCGCGGCGTTGTTGACCAGGACGTCGACGCGCCCGAAAGCCTTCACCGTCTCGGTCGCCATGCGCTCGACGTCCGCTTCCCTGGACACATCGACCGATAGCCCGAGCGTGCGCGCCCCGGTGGCCTTCGCGATTTCCGCGGCGGCGGTGTCGAAGTTGCGGATGTCGGCGATGACCACCGCGGCGCCGTCGCTCGCGAGCCGCGTGGCGAGCGCCTTGCCGATGCCGCCGCCCGCGCCGGTGACGATGGCAACCTTGCCCTTCAGCCGGTCCACACCACGTCCTGGTAGCCGACCTCGCGCGAGAGGAGCCCGAGCTCGCGCGCGAACTGGTTCATGGACGTCACCGCCGCGGGCGAAATGGTCGGGTCGTAGAACGGCGAGTCGCGCCGGATGAGCTCGGCGATGAGCGACGCTTCCTGCGGCGGGAAGAGCTTCTTGCCGATGGCAGTCGCCTGGTTCGGATCCGCCCGCAGCGCGAGCTGCGCCTGCTTGACCGCGTTGATCGCGGCGCGCGCCACATCGGGCCGCTCGCGGATCGTCTTCTCCGTGCAGGCGAGCGCCGGGAACGTATAGCCCTTCATCTCGGGCGTGCCGTCGCGCCGCGCGTCGAGCAGCACCGCGCCGAAGCCTTCGCGCACGGCGACCTCCATGCCCATGCCGTTCGCCCAGAAGCCGTCGAGCTTGCCTTCCTGCAGGGCGCGCGCGGCGATCAGGCCGAAAGAGGCCTTGTCGCCGACCGCGCCGGGCACGGGGCCGACCTGCACGTCGGTGATGCCGGCGCGCTTCAGCATCTGCTTCAGGCCGTCGACCGGACCCGGCGCCGCGCCGATGCGTAGCCCCTTGAGAATGGTGAGATCACCTCGGCGCGGATTCAGATCCTTGCGCACGACCAGGAACCAGTACATGTGCTGCGCCAGGGCGCAAAGAAGGCGGCCGCCGTGCCAATCCTTGAATGCGTAGAGGGCGGCATGCGCGGCGCCGCCGACGAAGTCCAGCTGCCCGTCGCGTAGCTGCTCATAGGTTTTGGTGACCGGGTAAAGCAGCTCGAGCGTGGCGCCCGGCAGGAAGCCCATCTCCACCGCGGCGATGGCGGGGAAATAGGAGGGCGAGATGAGATCCGGAATCGCGACGCGAATGGTCATTGCGGTTTCATCCCGGCGATCGCGACCGCTTCTTTCCAGAGCTTGAGGTCGTCGGCGATGGCCTGCTGGAACTGCGCGGGGGTGCTGCACATCGCGTCGACGCCGATCTTGTCGAGCCGCGCGACGAAGCCGGCGTCCTTGCAGCCGAGCGCGATCTCGCGCGCGATGCGATCGACGATCTCGCGCGGCGTGGCGGCCGGCGCGACGTAGCCGTTCCAGGTGCCGGTGCGGAAGCCGGGATAGCCTTGTTCGGCGACCGTCGGCACGTTGGGCAGCTGGCGCGCTCTCGTCTCGCCGGAGGTGGCGAGGATGCGCACCTTGCCGCCGGCGCCGGCATGCGGGATGAGCTCGTTGTAGTTGCCGAAATAGCAGTTCACATGGCCCGCGACGACGTCGACCATCGCCGGCCCGCCGCCCTTGTAGATCACCGCCTCCATCTTGAGGCCGGCGCGCGCAAGGAAGAGCGCCATGGTGAGATGGCCGACCGAGCCGACGCCGGGCGAGGCGAAGTTGAGCTGGTCGGGACGCGCCTTGGAGTAGTTGACGAGCTCGGTCAGCGTGTGCACCGGCGTCTTGTCGTTGCAGCCGAGCGCGAACGCATTCGTGCCCACGATGGAGATCGGCGCGAAATCCTTCACCGGGTCGTAATTGATCTTCTGCACGTACGGCACGACCCCAAGCTGCGGCGTCGATGCCGAGAGGAGCGTGTAGCCGTCCGGGTCCGAGCGCGCGACGAATTCCGCGGCGATCGCGCCGCTCGCGCCGGGTCGGTTTTCGGGGACGAACGACTGTCCGAGCCGTTGCGTGAGCCAGTCAGCCGTGATGCGCGCTATGGCGTCGGTGACGCCGCCGGGCGGGAAGGGCACGATCACCTTCACCGGTTTCGTCGGCCACGACTGGGCCCAGGCAGCCATGGGAATGAGCAGCGCGACGAGCAGAGCTTTCATTTCATCCTTTCCGAGATCCATCGCGCGCACGCGAGCGTGCGCGCGTCATCGCCGATGCGACCGATCACCTGGATGCCGAGCGGCATGCCGCTCGCGCTCTTCCCCGCCGGCACGGCCACCGCCGGCGTGTGCATGAGCGTCCACACCACGTTCATCGCCACGTCGCCGGTGGACGCGATGCCCTTCGGGGCCTCGCCGGTCGCCGCAGGCGCGAGGATCACGTCGTAGTCGCCGAGCGCTTGTGAAAACTGTGCGCGGCATTCCGCCGCGTGCTGCTGCGCCCGCACGTACTTCGCCGGATCCAGATCGAAGCCGGCGGCGCAGCGCTGGCGCAGGGCCGGATCGATCTCGCCGGGGAAGCGCTGGAACTCGTCCGCGAGGCTGCGCGCGATCTCGTACCAGAGGACCGCGGTATGGCTTTCGCGCAGTCCCTGGTAGGCGGGAGGGAGCTGGAACTCCTTCGCTCCCAGCGCGCGGCCGGCATCCTCGAACGCCTTGCGCATGTCCGGCTCGACGAGGTCCCACTCGTTCGTGCGGCAAAGGCCGATGCGCGGCGCGCGGTCGATGGTCTGCTCCAGGTCCCACCGATTCGTCAGCGCGGCGCCGAAGAACGCGACGTCCTCGACGCTGCGGCCATACACCCCGATGGTGTCGAGGGAATCGCCGCCCGGCTTCATGCCGCCGCGCGCGATGGTATTGAAGGTCGGCTTGTAGCCGTAGATGCCGCAATAGGAAGCCGGCCGGATGAGCGAGCCGGCGGTCTGGGTCGCGAAGGCGAGCGGCACCATGAAGTCGGCGACCGCGGCCGCGGAGCCGCTCGACGAGCCACCCGGCGTGCGCGAAAGATCGAGCGCGTTGCGCGTTCCCCGGGGCACGAAGGTGGCGAACTCGGCGGTGACGGTCTTGCCCATGATCGTCCCACCCGCCTTGCGGGTGAGGGCGACGGCGGCTGAATCCGCGCGTGGCCGGTAGCCCTTGTAGATCGGCGAGCCGTACTCCGTCGGCAGGTCGTGCGTGTCGAAGATGTCCTTCACGCCGACCGGCACGCCGAAGAGCGGGCCGCGCGGGTTCTTAAGCGATGGAAATTCCTCGGCGACGCAGGTCCATGCCTGTACCTCGCGCTCGCGCTCGCGGATGCGCTCGCGACAGCTCCTGATCAGGTCTTGCGCGCTCAGCTCGCCGCGTTCGATGAAACGGGCGGCTTCTTTCGCGCCAAGGCGGCAAGGCTCGAGCATTGGCTCAGTATAATCGGCGCGTCTCCATGCGCAGTCGAAACATCGTTGTCGTCGGCGCGGGCCCCGTCGGCACGGTGGCGGCATTGGCGTGCGCGCGCCTCGGGCATAACGTGACCCTGCTCGAGGCCGAGCAGCGCGTGAACGACGCGCCGCGCGCCTCCACCACGCAGCCGCCGACCCTCGAGATCATCGAGGCGCTCGGCCTCATCGACGAGTACATCGCCAAGGGCCTCGTCGCGCCCACGTTCCAGTTCTGGGACCGGCCGAGCATGCGTCTCATCGCCGAGTTCGACTTCGGCCGGCTGAAGGACGAGACCCGCTATCCATACGTCGTGCAGACCGAGCAGCACAAGCTCGCCCTGATGGGCATCGAGCGCCTGAAGGCGATGGGACAGACCGTGCGCATGGGCACGCGCGTGACCGGCCTGTCGCAGGACGCGGACAGCGTCACGGTGGAAACCGAGCAAGGGCCGCTGCGCGCGGACTATGTGATCGGGTGCGACGGCGGCCGCAGCACGGTGCGAAAGAGCCTCGGCATCGAGTTCGAGGGCTTCACCTGGCCGGAGCGCTTCCTCGTCATCACCACCAAATTCGATTTCGCCGCGGCGCTCGGCTGCTGCTTCCGCGACTACATGGCCGACCCGACGGAATGGACCAACCTCTTCAAGGTCTCCGGCGACGACCTCAAGGGCCGCTGGCGCGCCGTGTACAACACGCGCGAGGAGGAGACGGACGAGGAGGCGCTGTCGGATGCGAGCGTGCGCGCGCGGCTGGGGCGCATCCATGTGCCGGAGGGCAAGCGCGACTACCTGCACCTCAACCTCTACAAGGTCCACCAGCGCGTCGCCAAGGAATTCCGCAAAGGGCGCGTGTTCCTCTGCGGTGATGCGGCGCACGTCAACAACCCGATCGGCGGACTCGGACTCAACTCGGGCATCCACGAGGCCTGGCACCTGTCGAAGCTGCTCGACGGCGGCGACCTGGACGAGTACGAGCGGGTGCGCCGGCCGCTCAACATCGAGTACGTGCAGGAGCAGACCATCGCCAACAAGAAGCGGCTGGA
Organism: Burkholderiales bacterium; assembly: GCA_035554335.1. Lineage (GTDB taxonomy): Bacteria > Pseudomonadota > Gammaproteobacteria > Burkholderiales > SG8-39 > SCGC-AG-212-J23. The sequence goes on along the minus strand of DATMIG010000225.1, from coordinate 284 downwards.
GGAGCGGGAGCCCGCGGCGCGCGAGAAGCGCTTCGACGAGCTGCGCGCGATGGCCGACGATCCGGTGAGGCACAAGAAATTCCTGATGCGCGCATCGCTGCTCGAGACGTGGAAAGGGAAGCGATGAAGTTCGGCATCAACTTCTTCCCTTCCTTCCGGGCCGAGGACAGCACAACGGCGGATTACTACGAACAGTGCCTGCGCCTTGCCGTGCGTGCCGACGAACTCGGCTACAACAGCATCAAGACCGTCGAGCATTCGTTCTACGACTACGGCGGCCATTC
>DATMIG010000224.1:0-3240 GCA_035554335.1 Burkholderiales bacterium | reverse complement strand
CGGCCTGCACGATGCGCTTGCGCCGCAGGAAGCGGGACTTGCCCGGCACGGACGCCGGCTTCTTGGTCTTCATGCCGCGTCGCGGTGCTCCTCTTCCTCGAAGTCGTTGTCGGCGTCGCGCTTGCCGACGTCCTCGCTCTTGTACGCGGCGAGCCGGTTGTACAGCGTCTTCAGGCTGATGCCGAGCATGTCGGCGGCCTTGCGCTTCGAGCCGCACTCGGCGAGCGTCGCCTCGATCAGCCGCCGGCTCACCTCGTCGAGCGTCGTGCCGACGCGCACCGAGAGCAGCGGCGCCGAGTCCTGCTGCGTGACGGAGGCCGGCGCCAGGTTCGCGTCGATCACCTCGTCGGCGAGGATGTAAGCGCGCTGCACGTAGTTCTTCAGCTCGCGCACATTGCCGGGCCAGCTATGGGCGTAGAGCGCGGCGATGGTCGCCGGCGCGAACGTCTTGCCGGTGCTCTCCTGCTTGTTCAGCACATCGAGGAAGTGCTGTGCGAGGAGCTCGATGTCCGTGGCGCGGTCGCGAAGCGGCGGCATGGCGATCGGGAACACGTTCAGGCGGTGGTACAGGTCCTCGCGCAGCTTGCCGTCTTGCACCGCGACCTCCGGGTTGCGGTTGGTCGCGCAGACGATGCGCACGTCGGTGGAGATGGGATTGGTCGTGCCGACGCGCATGAAGGTGCCGGTCTCGAGGACGCGCAGCAGCTTCACCTGCAGCTCGGGCGGGATCTCGGTGATCTCGTCGAGGAACAGCGTGCCGCCGTGCGCGCGCTCGAAGTAGCCCTTGTGCTGGCGGTCGGCACCCGTGAACGAGCCTTTCTCGTGGCCGAAGAGCTCGCTCTCGATGAGCTGCGGCGACACCGCTCCACAGTTGAGCGGGAGGAACGGCGCGCGCTTGCGGCGGCTCATCTCGTGGATGGTCTGCGCGGCGAGCTCCTTGCCGGTGCCGCTTTCGCCGATCAGCAGCACGGTCGCGGAGGTCGGCGCGACGCGGCCGAGCTGGTCGTAGAGCTTCTGCATCGGCGTGGACGAGCCAAGGAGATGGCCGTAGCGGCCGAGCTTCCTCAGCTCCTCGCGCAGCTCGCCGATCTCCTGGCGCAGCTCACCGGTGCGCGGCACGCGGCGCAGGACCGAGCGCAGCCGCTCGACGTCCACCGGCTTCACCATGTAGTCGGTCGCGCCGAGGCGCAGCGCCTGCACGGCGCTCTCCACGCTCGCGTGTCCGGTGATGAGCACGACCTCGGTGGTTTCCTTCGACTCGAGGTCGTTCACCAGCTCGATGCCCTGGCCGTCGGGCAACTGCAAATCGGTCAGCAGCACGTCGGGCTGCAGCCGCGACATGTGGATGCGCGCGGCGCGCAGCGAGTCGGCCTGGGAGACCGTGAAGCCTTCGCCTTTGGCGAGCTCGGTCAGCCACTCGAGCGCTTCGGGATCATCGTCTACCAGCAGCAAATGGGGCACTTATGCACTCCGTTGTAGGTCTTGCATGGTTGGCGGGTGCATACGGTCCGCAAATTGCGTACCACTTTCGCCGGGAAAATTTCTTGCGCTCGATCAGCCACTTGCAAAAACACCGTCCCGCCTTACTGTCGCCGGGCGACGTCACCGCGTTGCCGATTTTTCCGCTTCTGACCCTCGGGCACGACCCCTGCATTACACGTCGGCGTCCGACCGGGCGCGGTCGCGCACCCTCCCCCTCCTCCCCACCGCGCTCGCGCCCGGCTCGGCATTTATGACTCTGCATTGGGGCGAACTGTTCGGGCTCAGCGTCGCGCCGCTCGAGCTCGTGGTGCGCGGCAGCGCGCTGTACCTTTTCCTGCTGGTTCTCTTCCGTGTCGTGATCAAGCGCCGCATGGGCGCGATCGGCATGGCCGACATCCTCGTGCTGGTGATCATTTCGGACGCGTCGCAGAACGCCATGGCGGGCGAGTACAAGACCATCACCGACGGCTTCATCCTCATCTCGACCATCATCGCGTGGAACTACCTCTTCGACTGGGCGGGCTACCGCTTCCCCCGCCTGCAGAAGCTGCTCGAGCCCGCGCCGCTCCTCCTCATCCGCGACGGCCGCGTGCTGCGACGGAACCTGCGCGTCGAGTACGTCTCCGACCAGGAGCTGGAGAGCCAGCTGCGCGAGCACGGCGTCGACGACCCGGCGGAGGTCGAGAAGGCCTACCTCGAGCCGGACGGCCAGTTCACCGTCATCAAGAAAAAGTAATTAGGGTCAGATCAACAATTGCGGACAATGAGCCAACTTGCTCATGTCGTCCTGAATTACCCCAATTATTTCTTGCCGAGAGCCTTCCACATGGCGGCGGTGATGGTCTGCTTCGTCTTGTCGTAGTCCGCCCACGGATCCTTCTTCTGCTTCGCGAGGCGCTCGGGCACCGTCAGCACAGTGAATTTCTTCCGAATGTCTTCATCTTCCGTGAGCTCGTCCCAGTCGAGCGGCGTCGAGACGCCGGCATCTGGCCGCGCGCGGGCCGAGAATGCCGCGACGGCGCTCGCAGTCTCCGAGTTGCGCAGGTAGTCGACGAACACCTTCCCGGTGCGCCGGTCCTTGGCGACCTTGGCGGTGAAGAGCTGCGGCTCGGCGCGCACGAGGAACTCGGCCATCCGGCCGGAGAACTCCTTCACCTCCGGCCAGGTGAGCTTCGGCTGGATCGGAATGACGATGTGCAGGCCCTTGCCACCGGTGGTCTTGAGGAAGCACTTGAGACCGAGCCCTTCGACCAGCGCACGCGTCAGCTCGGTCCGCTGCACCATGTCTGCCCACGAAAGATCTTCGTCCGGATCGAGGTCGAGCGTGATGCGATCCGGGTGCTGCGCGTCCGGCACCCGCGCGCCCCAGGTATGCATCTCGATGGCGCCGTTCTGCACGAGCGTGATGAGCGCGCTGTGCGAGTCGATATAGATGTAATAGCCCTTGCTCGAGCGCAGGCGCTTGAACGTCTTCACCTCCCCGGGGCTCGCGCCCATGGCGAGGTGGCGCTGATAGAAGCACTCCTTGCCCACGCCATCGGGACAACGCACGAGCGTGAGCGGCCGCCCGGCGAGCTGCGGCACGATCCGCTCGCCGACCGAGTCGTAATAGCGCGCGAGATCGAGCTTCGAGAAATCGAGCGCCGGATAGATGATCCGCTCCGGGTGCGTGATCTTTATGCCATGCACCACGTTGCCTGCCGAGGACTTGCTGGACGGACGCTGGACCGTCTTCGCCTTCGTTCGCGGCCGGTCGGA
>DATMIG010000223.1:0-14427 GCA_035554335.1 Burkholderiales bacterium | reverse complement strand
GGACCGCGCCAGCATCCGTACGCCACGTTCCTCTCGCGACACGGCGACGATGCGCTCAAGGCGGCCGTCGCCTGGAGCTGCCGCGCGCTCTGGGAGCGCGGCACGCTGGTCGCGTTCCTCGAGCACATCAGCCATCGCGCCCCGGATGGCAAGCACTTCTTCATGAGCGCGTCGAAGACCTTCCGCGACATCGGCGTGGAGGACATCTGCGTGCTCGACTACGACGCCAACCTCGTCGCCGGGCCGAAGCCGCCGGGCTTCAAGTGGTTCCATGCGCAGCTGCTGCGCGAGCGCCAGGACGTGCGCGCGGTCGTGCACACGCACGATGTCCATGGCCGCGCGTATGCGCTCGCCGGGAGGAAGCCGGTGCCGAGCTACCGCGTCGGCCTCGAGATCGGCACCGGCCCGCTGCCGCAATACGGTCGCTGCGACCTGATCGTGGATCCCGAGGTGCGCCGGGCGACGCTCGATGCGCTCGCCGACGGCCCCGTGGTGCACGAGGTCGGGCACGGCACGGACTTCGTCGCCGACACGCTGGAGCAGGCGAGCGTCGACGCGATCCAGCGCGAGGCTTTCCTCGCCATGGACAGCCTCGCGCGCCGCTATGGCGAGCCGAAGGCCTTGCCCGCCGCAACCATCCAGCAGATCCAGGCGCGCGAGCGCAGCGCCGAGGACTGGTGGTGGTTCTACGCCGCCGAGGTCGGCGCGCCGCGCCGCAGCGCCGCCGGCCTGTAAACGAGAACGCCCCGGAGGATCGATTGGAGAACATCCCGCAGGACCTGCAGCAAGTCGCCATGCCGCCCGACGAGCTCGAGCGCGCATCCGCCATGGCCAAGGCCACCAACCAGAAAGTGCGCGCCGCGGCCGACCAGCGCCTGCGCTTCGAGGACGAGCCCGCCGGCTACCTCGCCTTCCTCCACAAAAAACCCTAATCAAGGACAGACCACGTTTTCGGCAGTTCTCCTGCGATGAATGCACTTGACCTGAGTCTTACCGACGCCGCGGACGGTCTTGTCCGAGGCGATTTCACGAGCGTCGATCTGACGCGGGCGGCGCTCGAGCGCGCGAGGGAGCTCGGCGGAAAGCTGAACTGCATCGCGCGGCTCGACGCCGACGATGCGCTCCAGCAGGCGGAGACCGCGGACCGGGAGCGCAAGCAGGGAAAGCGCGGCCCGCTGCACGGCGTGCCGCTCGCGCACAAGGATCTCTTCTACCTGCGCGGCAAGACGGTCGCGTCCGGCTCGAAGATCCGGCGCGACTTCGTCCCGGACACGACTGCCACCGTGCTCACGCGCCTCGCCGGCGCCGGCGCGATCAACATCGGCTCGCTGCACATGGCGGAGTTCGCCTTCAGCCCCACCGGCTACAACGAGCACTACGGTCACGCGCGCAATCCGTGGAATACCGCCCATGTGCCCGGCGGCTCGTCGAGCGGATCCGGCGCGGCCGTCGCGGCGCGCATCGTCTACGGCTCCCTCGGCACCGATACCGGCGGCTCGATCCGCCATCCCGCCGCGATGTGCGGCGTCACCGGACTGAAGCCCACCGTGACGCGCGTCAGCCGCGCCGGCGCGATGCCGCTTTCCTTCTCGCTCGACTGCGTCGGGCCGCTCGCGCGCACGGCGCGCGACTGCGCTCGCATCATGGACGTCATCGCCGGCGCCGACGCCGCCGATCCCACCTCGTCGAGCGAGCCGGTACCGCACTACGAGGCGGCGCTCGACGGCAACGTGCGCGGGCTGCGCATCGGCTTGGCGCGCGGCTACTACTATGATCCGGTGCCGCCCGAAATCGCTCGCGCGCTCGAGGAAAGCCTCGACGCCCTGCGTTCTCAGGGCGCCACCGTCGTGGAGGTGAAGGTCCCGGACATCGACCTCATCAATACGCTGATGCACGTGCTGATGACGGTCGAGGCGGCGACCGTGCACCGCAAGTGGCTGCAGACGCGGCGCAACGATTACTCGCTGCAGGTGCGCAGCCGCATCGAGCCCGGCCTCTTCTATCCGGCGACGCGCTATCTCGAGGCGCTGTCGATGCGCGCCGCCATCACGCGCGAGTTCGTCGACACGGCGATGAAGGGCGTCGACGTGCTGCACATCCCGGCGATCCCGATCCCCACGCCGACCATCCAGGACTCGACCACCGGCCCGGACGTGATGCGCATCATCGGCACCCTCGGCCACTGCACGCGCGGCATCAACTACCTCGGCCTGCCGGCGATCAGCGTGCCGACCGGGTTCGACGGCAAGGGATTGCCGATCGGCTTCCAGCTCGTCGGCCGCCCGTTTGCCGAAGCGGCGCTGCTACGCGCGGCGGACGCCTACCAGCGCGTCACGGACTGGCACCAGAAAAAGCCTAAGTAGTCGTCGGCTTCCGCGCCTTCGGCGCGGGCTTGGGCGCCGAAGCATCGCGCGATGTCCACCCCCGCTCGGCCATGCAGCGCTTGAAGAGCGCCACGCCGAGCTGCTTGCGCTTTTCTTCTTCCTGCACTGCGCGCGTGCCCTCGAAGGCCGCGCCATGGCATTGCGACATGTGCTGGCGCAGCATGACCTGCTGCTCGCCGGCCTGCACGCCGCGCGCGGTGAGCCCGGCGTTCGACCAAATCTCGTTTCGCTGCGCCATTGCAGGCGCGCTGAGGAGCAGGAGCAGGACAAGCATCCGATTCATCGCGCAGCTAGCTTACACTCGCGCCATGGCCGTCCTTCGCATCGCCAAGATGGGCAATCCGGTGCTGCTCGGAAAAGCCGAGCCGGTCACCGATCCGACCGCGCCGGAGATCCGCCGGCTCGCCGCCGACATGACGGAAACCTTGGAAGACATCGGCGCCAGCGGCCTCGCCGCGCCGCAGGTCTTCGTGCCGAAGCGCGTCGTCGTCTACCGCATGATCGCCTCGCGCATCCCGAAAGGCTCCGGCATCCAGCCGCGCCCGTGGACGGTGATGGTGAATCCCGTCATTACGCCGAAAACGGACAAGACGACGCCGGTGTGGGAGCGCTGCCTCTCCATCCCCGGCCTGCACGGCAAGGTGCCGCGCTATCTCAACATCAACATCCGCTACCAGACGCTCGAGGGAAAGACGGAGAGCTACGACGCGCACAGCTCGTGGGCGGCGCTCCTCCAGCACGAGTGCGACCACCTCGACGGCATCCTCTACCCGCAGCGCATGACGGACCTCTCGCTCCTCGCCTACAACGAAGAGCCGGGACCTCTCGCGCGCGAGGTGCAAGAAAATCCGCAGGCCATCGACCCGCTGTTCATCGATCTCGTGGAGCGGTGGCCGGGTCGCGCGCGCTGGTTTCCAGGAAAGTCCTGATTTCCTCCGCCCGCGCCGCGCTCATGCCGCCGGCGGCAAGCGAGAGCGGCACCGTTTTCAGCGCCATCGCGCAGTAGGTCCTGCGCAGCTCCGGGTCGAGACGTCCGAGCGCCTCGACGTGCCGCTTGACGGTATCGAGGTCGCCACGCGCGATCGAGCCGGCCATGGCGCGCGCCGGACCCGAATGCGCCATGGCATCGGTCGCGCCGCGCAGCAGGCTGATGAGTGCGGGCAGCGCGTCCTCCGGCGCGATGCCGATGCGGCGATAGATCTCCACGCCCTGCGCGACGGATGCGCAGGCAAAGGCGGCGGCGAAGTGCGCGCCGGCGTGATACGCGGCGCGCGCGCCGGGCGGGATGACGAGCAGCCGGGCGCCGAGCGCTTCGACCATGGTCTTCAGCCTGGACGACAAAGGCTCGGCCGCCTCGACGGCGATGGCCGCGCCGGCGATGTTGCGCGCCGCGACTTCCGGGTCGGCGAACATCACGAGCGGGTGAAAGCCGCCGACCGGGCCGTTCGTTCCCTTCAGCAACGTCAGCTCGGCCGCGCCGCTGCAGTGGACCGCAGCCTGCCCTTTCCATCGCAGGCTCGCGCACGTGGCCGCGATCGCATCGTCCGGTACGGTGAGAAAGACGATGTCGGACGCGTCGACGATGCTCTGCGCGTCGCCGCGCGACCGGCTCGCCACGCCCGTGATGGGATAGCCCGCGCGCGACAGCGCAAGGGACAAGCCCTTGCCGACGCGACCGGCGCCGACGAAGCCCAGCCTTTCAGTCTTTATAGGAAGGATCCTGCCGGTCGAGCGCGCGCAGCAGCGCCGGCCATTCGAGCAGGCCGTAGCCGCTGCCCGCCTTCTGCGCGCCGGGTTTCACGTTCGGATTGGTGGCGGGCTCGTTGTCGAGCGTGATCTCCATGCCCGACAGCGCTTCCGCAGCCACCGAGATTACCTTGTCGGTGGCGTGGTGGAGCGGGCGCTGGCACGACAGCGTCTGCACCTGGATGCGGCACGCCTGCTCGAGCCAGTAGATGAGGTTGAACGCCTGCGGGATCGACGGTGCGCAGACGAGCAGGCCGTGGTTGCGCAGGATCATCGCGTTGTGGCGGCCGAGGTGCTCGACGAGCCGGCCTTTCTCGCCGCGGTTGAAGGCCGGGCCTTCGTAGTCGTGATACGCGAGGTGGCCGTGGAAGCGCATCGCCGTCTGCGACAGCGGCAGCAGCCCCTCCGCCATCGCCGACACCGCGATGCCGGCCGGCGTGTGCGTGTGGATCACGCAGTGCGCGTCGTCGCGCGCCTCGTGCACCGCGCTGTGGATGATGTAGCCGGCGGCGTTCACCGAGTAGCCGTGGTCGTCGCGCTCGACGATGTTGCCGGCGAGGTCCACCTTGATGAGGCTCGATGCCGTCACTTCCTCGTACAGCATGCCGTAGGCATTGATGAGGATGTGATGCTCCGGCCCCGGGACGCGGGCCGTGATGTGGTTGTAGATGAGGTCGGTCATCCCGTAGCGCGCCACCAGCCGGTAGCACGCCGCGAGGTCGACTCGCAGCGCCCACTCCTGCGCGCTCAGGCGAGCGCGCAGGGAGCGGGAAGCCGGCTGGTTCACTTCTGCGCCGCGCCTTTCTCGGCCGGCCAGTAGTAGTTGGCCGCGAACGAATAGGGCGGGTGCATGTAGCGCTTCGCCGGCACGACCTTCGCGGCGTACGCGCGCTGCGACTCGTACACCTTCTTGAAGGTCGGGTTCTTCGCCGAGTTCTCGGCGGCGACCTCGTCCCACGCCTTGAGGGAAGCGATCAGGATGTCGGGCGGCGTGCGGCGGATCTGCACGTTGTGCTTCTTGATCATCTCCTCGATGGCGTCGGCATTCTGCTTCTGCCAGCGGGTCAGCCACTCGATGAAGGCGTCGTTGATGACCACGCCGATCAGCTCCTGCTGCTGCGCGTTGAGGGTCTTCCACACGTCGAGGTTGAGGCCGAACTCGCCGATCGAGTTGTTCTCGTGCATGCCCGGCGTGTAGTGGTACTTGAAGACGCCCGGCAGGCCGAGGCGCAGGTCCTCCACGCCGCCGACCCACTCGGCGCAGTCGATCACGCCGCGCTGCGCCGCCGGCACGATCTCGCCGCCCGGCATGTTGACCACGCTCTGGCCGAGCTTCGCGTAGATCTCGGCGTTGAGCCCCGTCTGGCGGCACTTCATGCCCTTGAAGTCGGCGACCGATTTCAGCGGCTTCTTGAACCAGCCGAAGGCTTGCGGGCTGGACGGATGCGCCGGCCAGACGATGAGGTTCAGCTTTAGCTCCTTCTGGTAGAACTCGCGCCACATCTCGAGGCCGCCGCCGACGTAGAGCCAGCCGAGGTAATCCATGTGATCCATGCCGAAGGGGCCTCCCGGCGGTCCGGCGAAGAGCGCGGCGGTCGGGCTCTTGCCGACCCAGTAGTACGAGATGGAGTGCCAGCCGTCGATCACCTTCTTGTTGGCGGCGTCGAGCACCTCGAAGGCCGGCACGATCTGGCCGGCCGGCATGGCTTCGATCTTGACCTGGCCGCCGGTCACCTTGTCGACGCGGTCGGCGATGATGCGCAGGTGATCCTGGATCGTGAGGCTGGCGGGCCAGCTCGATTGCACCTTGATGCTCTTCGTCTGCGCCTGCGCAGCGAATGCGGCGCACGCCGCCAGCGCGCCGACGGCGATCGAACGCTTCAACATGGGCTCCTCCTCCGGGTAGTGAGCCGGGCGAACGTACGCCTGCCGTTCTCGCTATGTCAATCGGTTCCTCGCTACCATTCACCCGATGAAGCGCCTTGCCCTGTTCGCGTGCCTCGGCATGCTGCACTGCTTCGCGATGGGGCAAACGTCCGTGCGCTTCGTCGTCGGCTTCACGCCCGGCGGGCCGAGCGACATCCTCGCGCGATCGCTCGCCGAGAAGCTCGCCGCGCCGCTCGGCCAGCCGGTGGTCGTGGAGAACCGCCCCGGCGCCGGCGGCAACGTCGCCGCGGAGGTGGTCGCGAAGAGCACGCCCGACGGCAACACATGGCTCCTCGGCAACAACAGCGTCCTCGCCACCAACCAGGCGCTCTACAGCCACCTCGGGTATGACCCGGTAAAGGATTTCGCCCCGGTCGCGCTGGTCGCCATCCAGCCGAACATCCTCGTAGTGCACCCGTCGCTACCCGTCCATTCGGTGCGTGAATTGATTGCCTACGCGCAGAGCCGGCCCGGCAAGCTGAACTACGCGTCTTCCGGCGCCGGCGCTGCGGCGCACCTCGCCGGCGAGCTCTTCAAGGCCATGACCGGCGTGCAAATGGTCCACGTGCCGTACAAGGGCGCGCAGCCCGCGCTCACCGACGTCATCGCCGGCCAGTGCCAGCTCATGTTCGCGACTTCCGCGTCCGTAATTCCGTACATCAAGGCCGGGCGCCTGCGCGCGCTCGCCGTCACGACCGCCAAGCGCTCGCCGAGCGTGCCCGACCTTCCGACGGTGAGCGAAACGGTGCCGGGATTCGAAGCCATCACCTGGCACGGCGTAGTGGTGCCGAGCGCGACGCCCGCCGCCACCGTCCAGCGGCTGAATCGGGCGATCAATGCCGCGCTCGAGCGGCCGGATTTGCACGATCGCCTGCAGAATCTCGGCGCGCAGACCGCGATCGGCTCGCCGCAGGACTTCGCCGCCTACATCGCCCGCGAAATTCCGAAATGGACCAAGGTGGTCCGCGATTCAGGAGCCAAAGCCGAATGAACCAACTTCGCCGCCGGATGATCCTCGCCGGTCTGATGTCGCCGCTCGCCGCTCGTGCCCAGGGTATTTCCAGCCGTCCGGTGCGCTTCGTGCTCGGCCAGACGCCGGCCACGACGCCGGATCTCATCGCGCGCACGCTCGCGCCGCGCATGGCGGCGAAATGGAACCAGCCGTTCCTGGTCGAGAACAAGGGAGGCGCCGGCGGCGCGATCGGCCTCGATACCGTGGCGAAGTCGCCGCCCGACGGCCATGTCATCACCATCAGCGTGAACTCCACCGTCACGCTGCCGATCTTCTTCAAGATCGATTTCGACATCCTCAACAGCTTCACGCCGATCTGCATGGTGGCGGAGAACATCTTCGCGCTCGTCGTGCACCCATCGGTGCCGGCGAAGAACTTTGCCGAGTGGCTCGAGTGGGCGAAGCGCGAAGGGCCGAACGTGAACTACGGCTCGCCGGGCAACGGCACGCATCACCACCTCATCATGGAGTCGGTGAAGCTGCGCACCGGCGTCAACATCACGCACATCCCGTACAAGGGCTCGGCGCCCGCCTTCACCGATCTGATGGCCGGACAGATCTCGACCATGTTCGTGCCGCTCGGCACCGCGCTCTCGCTCGGGCCTGCGGGCAAGATCCGCCCGATCGCGGGCTCGGGCAGGGAGCGCTCGCCGCTCGCGCCGGACCTGCATTCGCTGCACGAGGAAGGCGTGAAGGACTTCGACTACACCTCGTGGTTCTCGGCCTGGGGCCCGGCCGGCATGGCGCCGGACCTCATCTCGCGCTATCGCAGCGCGTTCAGCGAAGTGCTGGCCGAGCAGGCGGCGCGCGACACGCTCGCCAAGAGCGGCGTCTCGGTGAAGCTATCGACCCCCGAGGAACTCGACCGCCGCAACCGCGGCGACTACGAGCACTTCGTCAAGCTGATCAAGGACGCGAAGATCAAGGGCGATTGAACTCCAGGATGTCAAACCCCGCATAGCGGTCCACGATGTAGACGAGGCCGCGCGCGTCCACGTCGACGTCGTTCGTCTGTGGCGCGACCCGGCCCGAGGCCGGCTCGGGGATGAACCAGCCGACTTCCTGCGGCGCCGAGGGATCGGCGACATCGACGATGCGCAGGCCGCCCGAGAACCAGGCGCAGTAGACGAGCGTGCCATCCATGTGCTCCTGGAACTGGTGCGCGCCGAAGCGCGCGGGCGTGGCGCGGCTCCACGGGCTGTCGAGCTCGCTCACCTCGAAGATGGCCATCGGCTGCATCTTCGCCGGGTCGGTGACGTCGAAGGTCCACAGGCAGCCGTGCGGCCGGCCCTTGCGCCGCGTGAGCTCCTCGGCGCTGTGCGCGTGATCTTCCTCGTCGATCGCCACTGCGATGCGCTTGCCGCCGATGGTTTGGGGAACCGGCATGAACGTATGCGACGGCTCCGGGAACGGCGGATGATAGTTGTAGCGCCCGATGGTTTTCGGCTTGCGGATGTCGGCGATGTCGATCACCGCGACGCCGCCATGCCATAGCCCGGCCCACAGCTCGTCGCCGAAGCGCAGCGCGTGATGCAGGCGATGCTTGCGCCCGACCCACGTTGGCTTTTCTCCGCCGGCGACGTGCTGGCCCGGCATCCACCAGCGCGAGACTTCCTGCGGCCTGGACGGATTGGCGATGTCGTAGATCACCAGGATGTTGCCGACGTAGCCCTCCATCTCGGTCGAGATGTAGGCGTACTTGTCGTCCATGTCGAAGCGATGCACGCCGCGGCCCCAGGTTTTGACATGGGTAATCAATCTCGGCCGGGCGCGATTCGAGACGTCGTAGACCTTGAAGCCGCCGTGGTCGTAGCCGGTCTGCTCCGCGCTGCCGTCGACGCCCTTGCGTCCCAGCGCGCCGAGGTTCTGCTCGACGTTGACGATCATCACGTCGCCGATCACGCGCACCTTGTGGCTGTGCGAGTCGGGTTCGTCGACGTTCACCTGCGCGAGGAGGCGCGGCTCCTTCGGATCCGACACGTCGAGGATCGACGTGCCGAGCTGGGCACGATTCGTGATATGGCCCACGTAGGCGGTGTTGCCGGTGACGTAGATCTGGCCCGCGCCAGGCAATTCCATTCTCGAGAGGCGCCTTACCTTATGAGCCAGCTTGTTGTCCATGAACCGATCATAGTGGGAACTGGTTCCCCCTACGCCAGTCTTTCCAGTATGGCCCGCGCAGTTGCAGTGACTCTGGCTTTCGCCGTCGTCAGCAGTATCGCCGCGGCGCAGGAGCGGGTAGTGCAGCCGATTCCCGCGCAGGAAATGCGTCCCGGGTACGGCGTCGTCGAGTCGGTCCAGCCCGTCAGCGTGAGCCCGCGCGAGCGCTCCGCCGCCGCCGGCGGCTCGGCGCCTTCCAGCGACGCGGCCCGTCCGGTCTACCGGGTAGGTGTCCGGCTGGCGGATGGCACGCTGCAGTACCGCGATCTCGACAAACCCGAATTCAAGGTGGGTGACAATGTTCTTCTCACGAACGCAGGCGACGTGGTTCCTGACTGAAGCGCTGTTCCTCGTCACGCTGTCCGTGATGTGCGCTCTCGCATTCGCTCAAACCGGCGAACCGGCGCGCGGCAATACGCCGCCCGGGACCAGCCAGGACGGCTCGGCGCCCGCGCACGGCGCGATCAAAGGCGGCCCGTCCATCGCGCCCGGCGAAACCGCCGGCGTGCCGGGCCGCGAGCCGGGCAACTCGCCGGCGGAATCGGCCGAGATGCGGCGGCGCTGCGACGAGTTGACCGGGCCGCTGCGCGACGAATGCCTCGACAAGCCGCGCGACGCGGCGACCGGCGGCACCGCGCCACGCGACGTCCTGAAGAAGCCCTACTGAAGCGCTCTCCGGGTCTTGAAGAGCGCGAGCGCCGCGCCGAGGATGCCCTTCGGCATGTAGATGATGAAGAGCACCAGCATCACGCCGTAGATCGTGGTGTCGAGCGCCGGGTACTTGTTGCCGAAGGCGAGGCGCAGACCCTCGGCGAGGAGCAGCGTGAAGGCCGCGCCGACGGTGGGTCCCAGCATCACGAACATGCCGCCGGCGATCACGCCGAACACCATCTGCAGGCTGATGGCGATGCCGGACACCGCGTCCGGGTTCACGTACAGCTGGTACTGCGCGTAGAGGATGCCGCCGACGCAGGTCATCAGCGCGGAAATGATGGTGATGCGCAGCTTGGCGCGCGTGACGTGGATGCCGATCGAGGCGGCGGCCTCTTCTTCCTCGCTGATCGCCTGCAGCGCGAGGCGGCCCATGCTGCGATCGACCACGCGCCATACCCACAGGCCGCCGAGCCAGACGACGAACACGATGGCGAGCCACACCTCCTTCGAGCCGAACTGGAGCGCGCCGATCGACACCGTCTCGCCGGCGTGCAGGGCGCCCTTCGGCGTCGCGCCGAGCGAGCCGCCGGTCTGGTCGCGCAGCGCGACGATGACGAGGCGCGCCACCTCCGACAGCGCCAGCGTGACGAGCGCGAAGTAGTGGCCGACGATCTTGAAGCGGAAGCACGGATAGCCGATCACGATCGCCACCAGCGCCGTGAAGACCAGCGCGAGCAGCGCGCCGATCCACGGCGAGAGCCCGAAATGGTTCCATAGCATCACCACGGTGTACGCGCCGATGCCCATGAACGCGCCGTGCCCGAAGGAGACGAGGCCGAGCCGGCCCATCAGCGACCAGCTCGTATAGATGTATCCCCAAAGCAGTACGAGGATCGTCAGATGCAGCGGGTAATTACCCACTCAATTCACCCAAAGAGCCCCCGCGGCCGCCAGAACATGACGGCGATGAAGAACACGAACGCGATGACGTAGCCCCATTCCAGCGCGAAGAAGAAGCCGCCCACCGCGATGAATTGCGCGAAGATGAAGGCGGCGACGAACCCGCCCATCATGTTGCCGAGGCCGCCGAGCACGCAGATGAGGAAGGTGATCGGCCCGAAGGAAAGCCCGATCGACGGGTGGATGTCGTACTGGAGGACGAGCAGGCACGCGGCGAGGCCGGCGAGCGCGCCGCCGAGCGCCGAGGTGATGCGGAAGATGCGCGCCGGGTCGACCCCCATCAGCGGCATCACCGCGCGGTCCTGGCTGATGGCGCGGATCGCCGTGCCGAGGTAAGTGCGGCGCAGGAAGAGCCACAGCACCAGCACGCCCGCCAACGCGACGCCGAATGCGATCAGCCGCGAAGACGAGAACGACATCTCGCCGAGCCTCACGGACGGCAGCGACACACCGACGTTCTTGAACTCGATGCCGAAGGCGAGCGTCGCCGCCGCTTGCAGGAAGAAGAGCACGCCACCCGTCACGAGGAGCTGGTTGATCGGCTCCGCGGACAGCACCGGGCGGATGACGAACTGGTGGAGGACCCAGCCCAGCAGGGCGACGATGCCGATCGCGGCCAGCATGGCGAGCAGCAGCGGCCAGTGGTACTGCACGTGCAGGTAGTACACGGCATACATGCCGCACATGATCAGCTCGGCGTAGCAGATCCAGACCACGTCGATCACGCCGAAGACGAGGTTGAGCCCGAGCGACAGCAGCGCGAGCAATCCCCCCAGCAGCAAGCCGTTCAGCACCGCCTCGAGCAGGAAGATGTCGAAGACTTCCGTCATAGCCCGAGGTACGCCTTCTGGATATCCGGCGACGCGAGGAGCTCCGCCGACGTCCCGCTCTGCACGATGCGGCCGGCGTCGAGCAGATACGCGCGGCTCACCACCTTCAGCACCTGCCGGATGTTCTGCTCGACGATCAGCACGGTGTAGCCCTCGGCGCAGATGCGCCGCACGAGCTCGAAGATCGACTGCACCACGACGGGGGCGAGGCCGGCCGAAGGCTCGTCCAGCAGGAGTAATTTGGGACCGCTCATCAGCGCACGACCGATCGCGCACATCTGCTGCTCGCCGCCCGACATCGTGCCGGCGGGCTGGTGGCGGCGCTCCTTCAGGCGCGGGAACAGGCCGTACACCGTTTCCAGCCGTTGGTTGAACTGTGCGCGCGACGTAAAGGCGCCCATGCGCAGGTTCTCCTCGGTCGTGAGACGCGGAAAGAGCCGACGGTTCTCCGGCACGTGCGCGATGCCGCGCTCGACGACGTGGTGGGGCGCGACAAGGTTGAGCGACCGGCCCTCGAACGCGACATCGCCGGCGGTGGGGCGGATCAGCTTGGAGATGAGGCGCAGCAGCGTGGTCTTGCCCGCGCCGTTCGGCCCGATCACCGCGACCGATTCGCCCTTGTCGATGTGCAGGCTCACGCCGAAAAGCGCCTGGAAGGCGGCGTAGCCGGCGGAGACGTTATCGACGCGCAGCATAGCCCTGCACTTCCGCGGCATCCGTGCCGAGATAGACCTCGATCACCTTCGGGTCGCGCGCCACCTGCTCGGGCTTGCCCTGCGCGATCACCTCGCCGTGGTCGAGCACCACGCAGCGGTCGACCACGCGCATCAGCACGCCCATGATGTGCTCGACCCAGACGATGGTGATGCCGCGCTTCTTCCGGATGCTGGAGAGCATGTCCGCCGCCTGCTCCATCTCCGAATGATCGAGGCCGCCGAGCGACTCATCCGCGAGCAGCAGCTTCGGCTGCGTGGCGAGCGCGCGGGCCAGCTCGAGCTTCTTCAGCCCCGCCGCGCCGAGCCCGTCGACGCTCTCGCCGCGCAGCCCGACGAGGTCCAGGGATTCCTCCGCCATCGCATAGGCCGCGGTGCGCCCATGACGCTGGTTCTCGCCATAGAACGCGGCGAGCGCCACGTTGTCGAGGACGGAAAGCTTGCGGAACGGCTTCGGGATCTGGTGCGTGCGGCCGATGCCGGCGTGCGCGACGCGATACGCCGGCAGGCCGGCGATCTCATGGCCCTGGAAGCGCACCGAGCCCGCCGTGGGGCGGAACGCGCCGGCGATCAGGTTGAAGGTGGTGCTTTTCCCCGAGCCGTTCGGGCCGATGAGGCCGAGGATCTCGCCCTCGGCCACCTCGAAAGAGACGTTCTTGACGGCGAGGAAGCCGTCGAAGGACTTGGTCAGCCCATTGACGCTAAGCACCTATCAGGGCGCGAACGTGTGGCCCTTCGGGAACGGCAGCACCGGGTCGGTCGTCTGCACTTCCTTCGGCCAGGCGATGCGCGCGCGGCCGTTGACGTACTGCATGACCACGACGAACGAGCGCTCGTTCTGGCCGGCCATCGGGCCGTCCTTGAAGAACTTCACGCCGTAGCCCTGCATCGTGCCGCCGACCGGGATGTCGACGTCGAGCGCGGCCTTGCGCAGCGCCTCGGGGTCGATGCCGCCGTACTTCTTGATTGCCGTCGGCAGGACGTGCTGCAGGAAGATCCAGGTGTTGTTGAAGCCCATCGCCGCGTGCGGCGGCATCTCGCCGGGGCCCTTCACCTTCTCGTAGCGCGTCTGCAGCTCCTTGATGAGCTCGCCCACGCCGGGCTTCAGCGTCTTCGGCTCGAGGAGCTGCGCGGCGGCCGGGTCGGCGGAATGGAAGTAGTTGACGTCGTCGCCGAAGGTCTGGCGCAGCTTGTCGATCTGGCTGTGGCCGGCGCCGTGGCCGATCAGCGCCTTGAACTTGAGTCCCTGCTCCTTCGCCTGGCGCAGGAAGAGCGTGATGTCCGGGTTGTAGCCGGTATGCAGGATGACATCCGGGCGCGCGCGCTTCAGTTTGGTCACGAGCGGCGAGAGGTCCGGCGCGGTGGCCGAATAGCCCTCCTTGAGCACGATGTTCATGCCCATCTTCTTGCACTCGATCTCGTTCGCCGCCGCGACGCCGGCGCCGTACGGCCCGTCCTCGTGGATGATCGCGATGCGCATGTTCTTCGGCGCGATGCCGAACTTGGACTGCGAATAGTTGTGCACGTATTCGCAGGTGGCATGGCCGTACTGGTCGCTGTGCACCGTCGGGCGGAAGACGTAGGTGAAGTTCTTGCCCTTCATCACGGACGACGCCACGCAGACGTTGAGCCAGAGGAACTTCTTGCGCGAGTCGGCCTGCTGCGCCATCGGCACGCACTGCGCGCTCGAGTACACGCCGGCGACGAGGTCGACCTTCTCCTGGTCGTAGAGCCGCGTCATCTCGTTGATGGCCACGTCGACCTTGGACTGCGCGTCGGCGAAGATGGCGTTGATCTTGTAGCCCATCACGCCGCCCTTCTCGTTGAAGTAGTCGATGGCGGCCTTGGTGCCGATCTGCGCCGCCTCCGAGCCGCCGCCCGCGAACGGGCCGCTGGCGTCGTAGACGAAGCCGATCTTGATTTCCTTCTGCTGCGCATGCGCAGCCACAGCGAACGCAGCCAGGACGGCAGCAATCAATCGCATGGGGACTCCTCCTCTGCGGCGAAGTCTACCTAAAATCCCGCCCATGCCGTTTGCCACC
>DATMIG010000222.1:0-7354 GCA_035554335.1 Burkholderiales bacterium | reverse complement strand
TCGATCTCCGCCGCCTCCAGCACGCGACTATTGTTGCAGAAGCGCGCCGCCTCCGCGTCAGGTGTGATCGGCCTCCACCTCGTTCATCACCGCCGAGACTTCCGGACGCTCGAGCTCGGCCGCCTTTGCGCGCAGCAGCGGAAAAAGCTTCTCCTCCTCGTCGCGCTGGTGCTGCAACCCGGTGGTGTCGAAGAAGCGCATGACGAAGCGCGCCGCGTGGCGCGCGTCGCCGTCGCTGCCGTGCTGCGCGGTGCGCTCGGCGAGGCGCTCGAGGAGCGCGAGATGCGTGTCGATGCGCGCGTGGGCCGCCTCGAGGAGATCGAGCAGGTCCAGGGATAGCGGGGCGATGCCCGTCGCCATGGCGCACATCAGCGATAGACCAGCGTCGGGATGTCGGAGTGCGTCAGCACGTCGCGCGTGTGGCTGCCCTGCAGCCAGCCGGCCAGTCCCGGACGGCCGTGCGATGCCATGAAGATCGCATCGCAGCCATGCCGCTTCGCCGCGTCGATGATCGCCTGGTAGGGCTGGTCGCTGAGCGCGAAGTCGGTGTGGAACGCGATATTCGCGTCCTTCGCCTTTTGCGACACGCGCTCGAGAATGTCGGCGGCGGCCTTCGCCGCGTCTTCGGCATGCTGCGTCACCGACTTGACCGGCTTGCGGGCGTACATGTCCGCCTCGCTGGGCAGCTCGTATGCGGGCATCGCGGTGAAGAACAGCACCCTGGCGCCGGCCTCCTGCGCATACGTCGTGCCGGCCTCGACCGCCTTGGTGGCCACTTCCGAACCGTCGGTGGGAATGAGGATGTGCTTGTACATGGTTTCCTTTCGATTCAGGCTGTCTTCCAGCGCTCGCCGAGGCCGACCGGCTCCGGTGCGAGCTTCACGATCCGGCTGAAGAGCGTGCGGAAGTCCTTCTCGCGCACGTCGGCGATCGGGTCGCGGTTGGAGTCGAAGGCGGCATCGATCGCCTGCCAGTCCGCGGCCGAAAGGTGCTTCTCGGCAAGCGGCAGCAGCTCGTGCTCTTCCTTGCGCATGTGGCGCCAGTGGAAGTCCGCGTAGCCGTCGACCGCCCGCCGGAATTCGTAGCCTGCGGCGGGCCAGGCGTCCTCGAACAGCACCAGCGCCCGCTCGAGCTCGCGGATCAGGCGCTTGCCTTCCTGGTGCTCGCGCCGCAACCCGTCGATCAGCGCCTGCGCGCCGGGAGCGCGCGCCGCGACCGGCGGGAAGAGGAACCGGTCTTCCTTCGGGTGGTGCAGCTCTTCCGGGAATTCGTCGATGTAGCGCAGCATGGCACGGAACACCGCGAACTCCGGCTTGACGCGCGCATTCTGCGCGTCGTGCGCCAGCTGCTTCAGGCCGTGCAACACGGCGGCGATGGAACGGTGCTCGTCGCGGATTTTCTGGATCGCTTTCATGTGCCTCTCCTTCCTATAGACAGAGGAGCGCGCGCAGGTCGGCGCCGTGCGCAAGCCCGTAAACGCCGAACGCGAGCACCATGACGCCCGCGATCGCGCGGGTCGCCTTCGTTTGCAGCCAGCGAAAGACCACGCCGCCCGCCATCAGCCAGGGCAGCGTGCCGAGACCGTAGGCCGCCATCGCCGCCGCGCCGCCCGCTGCGCTGCCGGCGAACGCGGCAGCCGCGAGCGCGCCATAGACGAGGCCGCACGGGATCCAGCCCCACAGCAGGCCGGCGGCATACGCGCCCCCGTTCATCGCCTTGGCCGCCTGCGGCTGCACGAGCCGCCAGAACGGCGCGCCGAGCGCTTCGAGCGGCGCAAGCAGCCGTGCGGCGCCCGCAAGGTGCAGGCCGATGGCGATCAGCATGAGGTTCGCGAGGACGTAGATCGCCTGCTGCGCGCCGAGGAACGACGTCGCCGCGCCGCCCAGCGTTCCGGCGATGGCACCGGCGATGGCGTAGCTGGTGATGCGTCCGGCGTTGAACAGCGCAAGGCTGCGGAACGGACGACGGGCCTGCTTTTCGCGCACGGGAATCACGCGGCGGCCGGCGAAGGCGGCGACGAAGCCGCCGCACATGGCCACGCAGTGCACGCCGGCGGCGAGCCCGAGGAAAAAGAGGCTCAGCGCGAGCGTCATATGACCCTCGAGTAGGTCCGCGCGCGCGCTTCGCGCAGGTAGCGGTCGAACACCATGCAGATCACGCGCACCAGCAGCCGGCCGGGCGGCGTGACGGTGATCCATTCGGGGGTAACGTCGACCAGCCCTTCGGCCTGCAGGCCTTTCAGCTCGGCGAGCTCGGCGGCGAAGTACGACTTGAAGTCCACCAGGTATGCGAGCTCGATCGACTCCAGCGAGACGCGGGAGTGGCAGGCGAGCGCCTGGATCACGGCGCGCCGCACGAGGTCGTCGGGCGAGAGCTCGATGCCGCGCGCGACCGGCAGCTGACCGGCATCCAGGCCGGCGTAGTAGTCGTCGAGGCGTTTCGCGTTCTGGTAGTAGGTCGGACCGATGCGGCCGATGGCCGAGATACCGAGGCCGATGAGGTCGCTTTCCGGATGCGCCGAGTAGCCCTGGAAGTTGCGCTGCAGCCGGCCCTGGCGCTGCGCGACCGCGAGCTCGTCCTCGGGCCGCGCGAAGTGGTCCATGCCGATGTAGAGGTAGCCCGCGCGCGTCAGGCGCCCGATGGCGAGGGTGAGGATTTGCAGCTTGGTCTCCGCCGACGGCAGATCCGCATCGACGATGCGGCGCTGCGGCTTGAACACCGTCGGCAGATGCGCGTAGCTGTAGAGCGCGATGCGGTCCGGCCCGAGCTCGATCGCGCGGTCGAGCGTGCGATTGAAGCTGTCGAGCGACTGCTTCGGCAAGCCGTAGATGAGGTCGAAGTTCACCGAGCCGAAGCCGGCGGCGCGCGCTTCGTGCACCACGCGCTCGGTGAGCCCGGCCGGCTGCACGCGATGCACGGCGCGCTGCACGTCCGGGTCGAAATCCTGCACGCCGAGCGACACGCGGTTGAAGCCGAGGTCGGCGAGGAAGGCCATCGTGCCTTCCGGCGCATGGCGCGGGTCGACCTCGATGGCGCATTCGAAGTCGGGCGCGCGCTCGAAGCGCTCGTCGAGCGCGCGCATGAGCGCGCTCATCTCTTCTCGCGCAAGGAAGGTCGGCGTGCCACCGCCCCAGTGCAGATGGGCGATCGGCGGACGGCCGGCGAGGTGCGGCGCGAGCAGCGCCAGTTCCCGCTCGAGGTAGCGGATATACTTTGCCGAGCGCGAATGGTCGCGGGTCACGACCTTGTTGCAGCCGCAGTAATAGCAAATGCTCTCGCAGAAGGGCAGGTGCGCGTAGACCGACAGCGGCTGGCGGAAGCCGCCGATGTTGCGCCGGGCGAGCCAGTGCTCGAGCGCGCTCGCGCCGAAGGCCTCGACGAACCGGTCGGCCGTCGGATAGGACGTGTAGCGCGGCCCGCTCACGTCGTGGCTGCGGATCAGCACCGGATCGATGACCAGCTCGGAGGCGGGGTAATTCATTGAGCCAACTATGAACGGCGTGCGGGGCGGCCCTTTGATCCCCGTCAAACCGAGGCTGCTTAGGCACCCGGTGGTGCTCGGCGCCGGCTTCGCCGCGCTCGCCGCCCTGCTCGCCCTGAATGCCGCCGCCTTCATCGTCGGCCGGACCGCGCCCTGGCTGCTCGGCGCCGTGGTGATCGCCGACGTCCTCGTCATCGGCGCCGGCGTCATCGTGGCGGCGCGCGAGGTGCTGCACGCCGGCAGCCGGGTGGAAGCGAGCGAGGCTCAGCTCCAGTCGATCGTCGATTCGGCGATGGACGCGATCATCAGCGTGGATCCCGCCCAGCGCATCGTGCTTTTCAACCGCGCCGCCGAGCAGGTGTTCCGCTGCGCGCGCGAGCAGGCCATCGGCTCGGACCTCGAGCGCTTCATACCGCAGCGCTTCCGCGCCGCGCACCGCGGCCACGTCGAGCGCTTCGGCGAGACCGGCGTCACGAGCCGGCGCATGGGCGACGTGACGACCCTATGGGGCCTGCGCGCCGATGGCGAGGAGTTCCCGCTCGAGGCCTCCATCTCGCAGTCCGGCAACGGCGCCGAGCGCTTCTACACGGTGATCCTGCGCGACATCACGCTGCGCAAGCAGTACGAGGACGAGCTCAAGCGCCGCGAGCAGGAGCTGCGCGAGCTGTCGGCGCGCGTGCTGGAAGCGCGCGAGGAGGAAAAGACGCTCATCGCGCGCGAGCTGCACGACGAGCTCGGCCAGCTGCTCACGGCGCTCAAGATGGACCTCGCCTGGCTGAAGGAGCGGCTCGGCGCGGACGCCGAGCTCTCCGCGAAGGCGTCCGAGATGGGCGCCATGCTCGAC
This sequence comes from Burkholderiales bacterium, assembly GCA_035554335.1. Taxonomy (GTDB): domain Bacteria; phylum Pseudomonadota; class Gammaproteobacteria; order Burkholderiales; family SG8-39; genus SCGC-AG-212-J23. Next base: position 3,029 of record DATMIG010000222.1, on the reverse strand, counting down.
CAGACGGTGAGCGCGACGCGGCGCATCTCGGCCGATCTGCGCCCCCTCATGCTCGACGACCTCGGCCTCGCCGACGCCGCCGGCTGGCTGGTCGACGATTTCGCCAAGCGCTCGGGGATCCACTGCGAATATCGCCCGGCCGGCGACGGCGCGCTCGACGGCCTCGCGAGGCCGGTCGCCACCGCGCTGTACCGTGCGCTGCAGGAGTCGCTCACCAACATCGCGCGCCACGCCGGCGCGAGGAACGCGTGGGTGGCGCTCGGCGTCGAGGAGGGCCGCGTGAACCTGGAAGTCGAGGACGACGGGTGCGGCATCGCGGCCGCCGACGTGGCGAAGAGCCGCTCGCTCGGCCTGAAGGGCATGCGCGAGCGCGTCGCCTACTTCGGCGGCTCCTTCGAGGTGGCGCGCGCGGCGCGCGGCGGCACGCGCGTGCACATCAAGGTTCCCGTATGACGCGCATCGTCCTCGCCGACGACCACAAGATCGTGCGCGATGGCCTGAAGCGCATCCTGGCCGCCACCACCGACCTGCAGGTCGCCGCCGAGGCCGCCGACGGCGATGCATTGCTTCGGCTCGTCAAGGCCGCCGATTACGACCTCGCCGTCATCGACATGTCGATGCCCGGCCTCGCCGGCATCGATCTGATCAAGCGGCTGAAGAGCGAGAAGCCGAAGCTGCGCGTGCTCGTGCTGTCGATGCACGGCGAGACCCAGTACGCGGCGCGCGCGCTCAAGGCGGGCGCCTCGGGTTACCTGAACAAGGACAGCGCGGCCGAGCAGCTCGTCGGCGCCATCCGCAAGATCGCCGCCGGCGGCGTGCATATCGGCGAGGCGGCCGCGGCGAGCCTGGTGGCGGCGGAGAAAGCGCCGCACGAGGCGCTCTCCGACCGCGAGTTCGAGGTGCTGCGGCTGCTGGTCGAAGGCCTCGGCCCGACCGAGATCGGCGAGCGGCTGCATCTTTCGGTGAAGACGGTCAGCACGCACAAGACGCGGATACTGGAGAAGCTCAGGCTCGGCAGCACGGCCGAGCTCGTGCGCTACGCGCTCGAGCACAAGCTCGTCGGCTAGGCCTTGCGCGCGACGAAGTCGATCACCGCCGACATGCCGCGGTGCCGGGAGCCTTCGTCGAGCTCCGCCTCGTACTCCCGCAGCTCGAGCACCTCGAAGCCGGCGAAAGCATCGCGCAGCAGCTGGCCGGTATAAAGCTGATCCACGTGCTTCGGCCCGCCGGTGCCGTATTTAAGCTGCGCGGGCGTGTAACCCTCGGTCAGGAGCAGGCCGCCCGGCTTCAGCGCGCGCGCCATGCGCTCGAACATGAAAGCGCGCATCGGCGGATCGGCGAACTGCACGAAGATCGCCGCCACGACGTCGAAGGCGGCCGCTGGCCACTCCCACTCGTATACGCTCGCCAGGTCGTAACGCACGCCAACGCCGCGGGCGGCGGCAAGACGCCGCGCCTTGTCGACGGCCGCGGGCGAGAAGTCGAATGCCACCACCTCGAGCCCCTGCTCGGCGAGCCAGACGCTGTTCCGCCCCTCGCCGTCCGCGACGCAAAGCGCGCGCTGGCCGCGCTTCAGGTGCGAGGCGTTGGCGGCGAGGAACGCGTTCGGCGCGGTGCCGAAGAGGTAGTCGGGGACTCTGTAGCGCTCGTTCCAGCGGTCAAGCTCGGCATTGGACATGCAGCCGAGTGTAGCGTCACGCCGCGACGCGGACGCGCATCGTTTCGGCCCCGGCTTTCGCACCGGCGCGGACGCCGATGCGCGTGAACTCCTGCACGGCGATGACGACGCAGACGAGCGCCCAGAACACCGGGTACTCATAGCCGCCCGTGTTCCAGGTCCAGCCCTGGAAGCCCTTCACCACCTGCAGCGCATACACGGCCACGCCGAGGATCGCCGCCGCGCCGAGCGCGGCATAGCGCGTGCAAAGTCCCAGCACGAGGAAGACACCGGCGCTGAATTCCGCCGCGGCCGCGAGGTACACCCAGAATTCCCCCGGCGTCATTCCCGCCTTGGCGAAGAAGCCGACGGTGCCGGCGTTGAGGGTCAGCGTGCTGATCGCGGCAAACTTGCCGGCGACGTGCGGAAACATGAACGCCCCCGCCATGATGCGCAGGATGTTTTCGCCCCTGGTGAGGTCGAAGCTTTCGGCCTTGATGCGGAAGTCGTCTCGAGTGAGGCCTAACATGGTCGTCTCCTTTATGGGCTTTTGCTGCGACCATGGTGCGCCGCCGCCCGGCGGAACCTTTGACCCTCGTCAAGTTTGACGCAGGTCAAAATCGCAGGCGCTCGGAAACCGAACATGGCGGTCGTCTGAACCATGACCACTGCCAGAAAAGCCGAACTCAAGCTCACCTTCGCCAACGCGCGAGGCGATGACGTCCATCTCGGTCCGTTCACCCGGCTCATCTTCGACGGGCCGCAGCTCAAGGACGGCGAGTGGAAGCTGATCGCCCGGCATGCCGAGCATCGATGGCAGCTCGAAAACGGGACGCGCTATTCCCGTCTCGAGTGCTACTCGCCGTGCACGATCCGGTTCGAAACGCCGGACAACGTGGAGCACAAGCCGCGACGGATCGGACCTTTTTCCTCGGTGTCGTCCGTGGACGGCGTGTCGTACGCGGATCATCGCATCCTCGCCTTCTGCGACGACCAGCTGCAGGACTGGTATTCGTTCGACTTCGGCCAGCACTATGGCCGCATGATCGTGCTGCCGGTGGACGAATAGCTTAGGAATATTCCTACAGCGCATTTCAGCCGCCGCTGATGTTCGCGCGCGCGCGGGGCCGGCACACTGCTTCGCATGCAAGTGTTCCTGGTCGAAGATTCCGCGCTGGTGCGCGATCGGCTCGAGCGGCTCCTCATGCAGGTGCCGGGCACGACGATCGTCGGCCATGCCTCCGGCGCGGCGGCGGCGATCCGCGAGATCCTCGCCAAGCGGCCGGACCTCGTAGTGCTCGACGTGCAGCTCGCCGAGGGCAGCGGCTTCGACGTGCTGCGCGCGCTGCACGCGCACGCGCCGGAGCTCGAG
>DATMIG010000221.1:0-18153 GCA_035554335.1 Burkholderiales bacterium | reverse complement strand
GCGCGGGGGCGCGTGACCGAGACATGATGAAATGGTCCGGCCGCTTGTCGCTGCGCGCGCTGACATGGCCGTAGGCGTCGAGCACGCCATGGTCGGCGAGGATCCGGCTGCCGGCGACGAGGTCGTCGATCAGGGTCTTGCTGGCGGCAATCTTCTTCATTGGGTGCGCATTTCCCTCAGGTGCGTTGAAAAGATGAAAAGCGCCGCGGTCGCGACGATCGACACGCCCGCGAGCAGCGCCGACGCGCCGCGGACGCTGAGCGCGTCCGACAGGGGCCCGGCGAGAAAAGCGCCGGCCGAGATCATCGCCGGATAGAGCATCGTCAGGCTGGCCACGCGTCCGCGCATCTCCGGCGGCGCGACCATCTGCATCGAAGCCATGTTGCTCGCGGTGTGCGCCATCTCGGCGGCGCCGCCGACGAAGCCGAAAGCCGCGGCCGACGCCACGTTGGGGCTCGACGCCACGCCGAGGATGGCGCACGCCATGACCAGGATCCAGCCGGCCTGCATGAGCGCCTGGCGCTGCACGCGCGCCAGCGCGTTGGCGAGGAAGCTGCCCACGATGCCGCCCACGCCGACGGCGGTGAGCAGGATGCCGAGCCCGGTCGGTCCCGCGTGGAACACGTCCTTCGCATAGATCGGGAACAGCGTGCCCCAGATCGGCACGAGCAGCAGGTAGGGCAGCGTGCCGAGCGCGATGAGGATGCGCATGTTGCGGTCGCTCGCCGCGAAGCGCAGGCCTTCCATCATGTCCGCAAGGGCCGAGCGGCCCACCGGCTTCTGCCGCGGCGGAAACACGATCGCGATCACCACGAGGCCCGATGCCGCGTACAACGTGCCCTGGATGATGAAGCAGCCGGCGGCGCCGACCCACGCGATGAGGTAGCCCGCCACGGCCGGGCCGATCACCCGCGCCACCGAGAAGCCGATCGTATTCAGCGTCACCGCCTTTACGGCGGCGTCGCGCGGCACGAGATCGAAGGCCGTCGTGAGCCGCGCCGGGCGATCGACCACGTTCGACGCGCCCATCAGCAGCGTGAAGAGGAAGAGCATCCAGACGTTCACCATCCCGAGCGCGAGCGCACCGCCGACCGCGAACGATACCGCCGCCGCGAGCGCCTGGCTCACCTGCATCAGGCGCCGGCGGTTGAAGCGATCGGCCGCCACGCCGGAAAGCGGCGCGAGGAGCAGCAGCGGGATGACGCGCACGCCCAGCACCGCGCCCAGCAGCGCGCCCGACCCGGTGACCTCGTAGACCACCCAGCCGAGCGCCGCGTTCTGGATCCATTGCGACAGCCACGAGCAGACCGAGCTCGACCACAGCCGCCGGAACTGCGGATACGCGAGCGCTGAAGCCAGTTATCGCCTTGCAGCGGAGGGCGGCGTGCCGGCCATGGCGGCGTCGTAACCGGGAAGCACACGCACGTCGATGACGCACACCGCTCCCGCTTTTACCTGGCGTATTCCCTCGGCCAAGGCGGGCCAGAGATCCTTCAGCTCCTTCACCGGCCCGATGCCCACCGCACCCTGCGAGCGCGCCATCATGGCGAGATCGATGTCGGGCTCGTCGATGCGCTGGCCGATCCACTTGTTCTCGACGGGTCGCCCGCGCTCCTTCGCCACGCGCTCCTGGTGCATCTCGTCGTTATAGAAGGAGCGGTTGTTCGCGATGAGGAAAAGGCACGGCAGCTTGTAATGCGTAGCGGTCCAGACGGCGGTGTTACCCATCAGGAAGTCGCCGTCGCCGCAGATGCCGACGACCATGCGGTTCGTCCCCTTGAGCGCGAGCGCCGCGCCGACCGTGAGGCCCGGCCCGGCCCCGACTCCGCCGCCGCCGTCGGCGCCGAGGTAATCGAGCGGATGGCGGAAATGGCGATAGGCACCGTTCCAGCCGAGCGGCAGCTTCGAGAGGCACACGTCCATCCCCTGCGTGAGCTCGTTGAACGCCAGCGCCATCGCGCGGATGGAAACCTCCTTGGGTTCAGGGAACGCCGGTTCGTGGCGGGGCTGCACGGCCGCGGGCCGCGCGCGGACCGCGTCGAGCAGCAACGGCACCGCCACGTCGGGCTCGCACATCATGTAGACGTCGGCGGGCGGCAGCCCCTGGTAATCGGCGCTCCAGCCGCGATGGAGGTGCGCGTCGACCGAGACGCGAATCACCTTCGCGCCGATCGGCTGATCGCCCCACGCCGCCTTCAGCGTGCCGGCGGTATCCACCCAGTCGAGCGACAGGATCACATCGCACTCGCGCAGCACTTTCCCATCGGGGAACGTCGCCGGCGGCGCCGCGTGCAGCGGATGATCCGTCGGGAAGGCGGCGGGGGTCTTGATATCGGTGAAAACCTTCGCCTGCAGTTTTTCGGCGAGCGCCACGCGCGCCTTCCACCCTTCCATGCTGCGGCTCACGCGGCCGACGAGGAGGCCGGGGTTCCTGGCAGCGGAAAGGAGCTGCGCCGCCGCCTTCACCGTTTCCGGCGCCGGCTGGACAGGCGCCGGCGGCGCGAACCGGCTCACATCCGGCAACGGCGGCAATGGACCGACCTTCGACTCCTGGATCGCCGCATCGAGGTTGATGTAGGTCGGGCCGCATGGCGCCGTCTGCGCCATTTGGCACGCGCGCATCAGCGCCTCATAAGCCGCCTGCACCGAGCCGGGCTGGTTATCCCACTTCGTGTAGTCGCGGACCAGCGCACCCTGATCGGAGGCGGTGTGGATCCAGTCGATCCACGGCCGGCGACGCGCGGCGTCCCACGGCCCCGTGGCGCCGAGGATCAGCATCGGCACCCGGTCGCACCACGCGTTGAAGATCGCCATCGACGCGTGCATCAGGCCGACGTTCGAGTGCACGACCGTGCCCATCATCTTGCCGGTCGCCTTGGCATAGCCGTGCGCGATGGCGATCGCCGATTCCTCGTGCAGGCAGAGCAGCATCTGCGGCCGCTCGTTGCCGAGGTAGTTGACGATGGAGTCGTGCAGGCCGCGATAGCTCGCGCCCGGATTGAGCGCCAGGTACGGGATGTCGAGCTCGCGCAGCATCGCCGCGATGGCGTCGCTGCCCCAATGTTCCTGCGCCTGGGGCACGGGCGCCGGCATATCACGAAGAATCTTTTCATTCGCCACGGATGCCAGCCTCCTTAATGACCTTCCCCCATTTTTCGTAGTCCGCGCGGATGAACTTGGTGAACTCCTCCGGCGACTGCGTCGCCAGCTCGATGCCCTGCGGCGCGAGCTTCGCCCTGATGTCCGGCATGGCGAGCACGCGCGCGATCTCGCCGTTCACTTTCTTCAGCACGTCGGCGGGTACTTTTGCCGGCATGAAAATGCCGAGCCACGGATCGACCGCGAACCCGGGCAGCGTCTCGCCGATCGCCGGCGTGTTGCCGAGGTTGGCGAAGCGCTGCGGCGCGGTGCTGCCGAGGAGCTTGAGCTTGCCGTCGCGGATGTGCGGCAGCAGTGAATTCGCCGCGCCGATCCACACCTGGATGCGACCGGGCAGCAGGTCCTGGATCGCCGGCGCGGCGCCCTTGTAGGGCACGTGGTTCATCTTGATGCCACCGAGGAGCTGCAGCATGGCCGCGGAAAGATGTTGCGGGCTGCCGTTGCCGGAGGAGCCGACGTTGAGCTCGTTCGGACGCGCCCGGGCGTAGGCGAGCAGCTCCTGCACGGAATTCACCGGCAGGGACGCCGGTACGACGAGCAGGAACTGGATGCGCGCGACTTCCGTCACCGGCTGCAGATCGGTGAGCGGGTCGAAGGTCGTCGCTTTCGCGATATACGGGTTGGTGACGAAGACGTTGTCCGGCGCGAGGAGCCAGGTGTAGCCGTCCGGCGCGCTCTTCGCAACGGCGTCGGCGCCGATGTTCTGGCTACCGCCGGTGCGGTTCTCGACCACCACCGGCTGCTTCCACGTGTCCTGCAGGTTCTGGGCGAGCGTGCGGGCGATGGTGTCCGGCGACCCGCCCGGCGGCAGCGGCACCACGATCTTCACCGGCCGGTCCGGAAAAGTCTGTGCTAGCGCCGCGCACGCGAACAAGGCGGCGGTCAGGGCGAGCCAGCGTTTCACTTTGCCTCCTCGATTGTGCAACGCGGAGTTTACCTAGCGAAACGCCGGGAATACGATGAACGCCCCTGCTCATTTCACGGAAGAGGAGCCGCAATTGAGCCCCACCAAGACCGTCATTACCCTCGCCTTTGCTTCGCTTTCCATGCCAGCCTGGTCGCAGGACTCGGCCGATCCGGGCAAAGCCCTGGTCGAAGGGACCTGCAATACCTGCCATCCCTTGTCCGCGCGCGTCGGTACCGGCTACACGCCGGAAGGCTGGAAGACCGTGATGCAGATGATGAAGAACCACGGTGCGCAGATTCCGGCCGACAAGGAGCCGGCGATGATGTCGTATCTCGTCAAGACGTATCCGGTGAAAGGCCGTCCGGACGCGGTGGTGGTTCAGGGTCCGGTGAAGGTCTCCATGCAGGCCTGGCAGGTCGGGCAGCCGGCTTCCCGGCCGCACGACCCGCTCGCCGCGAAGGACGGCTCTTACTGGTACACGGGCCAGATGACCAACGTGCTCGGCCGCATCGACCCGAAGACCGGCAAGGTGAAGGAGTATCCGCTGAAGACGCCGCACTCCGGGCCGCACGGCCTGGTCGAGGACCGCAGCGGCAACATCTGGTACACCGGCAACGCCGGCAGCACCGTCGGCAAGGTGAATCCGAAGACCGGCGAAGTGACCGAATACAAGATGCCGGACCCGGAAGCGAAGGATCCGCACACGCCGATCTTCGACAAGAAGGGCATCTTCTGGTTCAGCGTGCAGGGCGGCAACAAGATCGGCCGGCTCGATCCGAAGTCGGGCGAGATCAAGCTGATCGACATGCCGACGCCCAAGTCCCGTCCGTACGGCATGGCGGTCGACTCGAAGAACAACGTCTGGTCGGTGCTCTTCGGCGTGAACAAGGTCGCCGTCATCGATCAGAAGACGCTGAAGGTGAAGGAGTACGACCTGCCGAACAAGGACTCGCGTCCGCGCCGCATCGCCATCACGCCCGACGACATGGTGTGGTACACCGACTATTCCCGCGGCTACCTCGGCCGCCTGAATCCGAAGACGGGCGAAGTGAAGGAGTGGCAGTCGCCGAGCGGAGCGAAGTCGGCGCCGTACGGCATCTCCAACATCAAGGGCGTGCTCTGGTACAGCGAGTCCGAGGCGAGCCCGAACACGATCGTGCGCTTCGACCCGAAGACGGAGAAATTCCAGAGCTGGACCATCCCGGGCGGGGGCAACATCGTGCGCAACACGGACGTCACCAAGGACGGCAACTTCCTCCTGGCCAACAGCCTGACGAACGAAGTCACGGTCGTGCGGATCGGCAAGTGACGAGCCGCCGGCAGTTCATCGCTGCCGGCGCGCTCCTGCCCTCGCTTGCCGCCGCGCAAGCGCAGGCGAAGCCCGTCGGCACCGAGCACTACGCGACCAAGAAGACGCCGGACGGCGACGTCCGGCTTTTCATCTGGCGGAAGAAGCCGGTCAACGTCGGCAAGGGCGCCATCCTCTGGGTGCACGGCTCGTCCGTGCAATCGGTGCCGGTGTTCGACCTGCAGATCCCGGGAAAGCCCGAGTACTCGGTGATGGACTGGTTCTCGCGCCTCGGCTACGACAACTGGTGCTTCGACTGCGAAGGCTACGGCAAGTCGGACAAGAAGCGCGACATCAACGCCGATGTCGCGACCGGCGCCGACGACATCGCCGCGGTCATGGAGTACATGGGCCGCCACGGCGTGCAGAAGGCGATGCTCTATGGCTCGTCATCCGGCGCGTTGCGCGCCGGCCTGTACGCGCAGCGGCATCCGGAGCGCGTGGCGCGCATCGCGCTCGATGCCCTCACCTACACTGGCGAAGGCAGCCCGACGCTGAAGAACCGGGCGAAGGGCCTGCCGAAGTACAAGGCGTCGAACCGCCGGCCGATCGATCGCGCGATGGTGCGCTCGATCTTCACCCGCGACGGACACGGCGATGCCGCCGACCCGGCGGTGGTGGAAGCCTTCGCCGACGCGGTGCTCGCCATGGACGACTCGATGCCGACCGGCACCTACATCGACATGGTGGAGAAGCTGCCGCTCGTCGATCCGGAAAAGCTCAACGTGCCGACGCTCATCATGCGCGGCCAGTGGGACGGCATCGCGACGATGCAGGACGTGGTGAACTTCTTCGTCAAGCTGCCCAATCCGGACAAGCAGCTCACCGTGATGCCGGGCGCGCACACCAGCATGCGCTCGAAGAACTACGAGCGCGCGTATCACGTGCTCGACACCTTCTTCGCGCGCCCTGCCCTCGCCTACACCGGGACGAACGGCTAGGCGGTCAGTCGTTCTTCTGCGTCGCGTTGTCGCCCTTGGCGTCCGGGGCAGTGTCCCGGCCTTCGGAGCTGCTCGCGCCCGACGCACTGCTGCTCGGCGTGGCGGCAGGCTCCTCCTTGCGGTCCGTTTTCGCGCCTTCGTCCTGCATGCACTGCTCCTTCTCGGTGCCGCTCAGTTGGTCGCAGTGCTTGGAGCCGCCCTCGCCATATTGCTGGCTGGACGGCCGTTCTTGGCTTGCACTTTGCGCGGTGGCGGCTGCAGAAAAGACGAGTGCCGACGTGAGAAGTGCTGCATGAACCAGTTTCGCTTGCATCGCCATCTCCTTAGGTGGGGGAGTGACGACAACCTAAAGCAATGCCTGTGCCGCGCATCGCAAGGTACGCGACAGGTGGCGAAGCTCATTTCCGGCGATGGACGTTGCCGAGTGCCGCTTTGAGACCATGCGCGAGCTTCTGTGCGTCGTCGTTCGCCCAGAAGTGCATGAAGAAAAGCCGCGGCTGCTCGTCCAGCATGTGGCTATGAAGCGCAGTCACCTCGATGCCGTTGTCGCGCAGAGCCTTGAGCACCGGATTGACCTCTTTGCCCGTCAGAACGAAATCACCGGTGATAGCCGCCTTGCCGTTGCCGGTCGGCTGAAAGTTGATGGCGATGCCCATACCCAGGCCGGCGGGTATCTCGGTGCCGTGCGCCTTGATCGTCTCGGCGCGCGGGATGCTGAAGGCGAGGATGCCGCCGTTGTTCGTGCCCTTCGCGCCGAGCGCCTGCTCGATCGCCGCGGTATCAAGATCGATCTGCGGTAGCGACGCCGGCTTCGCCGGCGCGTCGAGGGGCGTCTTGCTTTCCTCGAGCGCGGCTCGAACGGCGGCCGCCAGCTTGCCCGCATCGCCACGACCCTGGTAGTGCATATACATGACCATCGGCGTAGAGCGCAGCAGGTGATTGTGGATGGCGGTGATCTCCATGCCCTGCTCGATCAGCTTCTTCATCACCGGATTCACCTCCTCCGGCAGGAGGACGAGATCTCCCATCACCATCGCCTGCTTGCCCATTTTCTTGAACGCGAGATAGGAGCCGAGCGCGAGCGGCGGCTCGACTGGCACGTCGTCGACGGTCACCTTGAGATCGCTGCGGCCAATGCCGACGCGATAGATGCCGCCCGGCATTTCCGTGCCCGGCCGCCCGATCGCCTTGGCGACCGCATCCCAATCCCTGTCCGCCGCCGGTGCAAGGGTGAAAGTGCCGAGCATCAAGGCTCCGATTGCCAATCGCTTCATAAGGACCTCCAGGGGGAAATCAGGACTTCACTAGCGGATAGACGACAAGGCCCAGCACTGCTGCCGCTGCAACGATGACGGGCTCGGGAATTTTCTTCGCCTTCCAGAGCAGGCCGAGCGCCACGAGCATGATCAGCGCGGTCGGGAAGTCGCTGATGGAACGCTTGCCGAGCACGATCACCGCGCCGGCGATCGTGCCGACCGCGGCCGCGGTGCAGCCGTCGACGAAGGCGACGATCGCGGGGCGCTTGCCGTGCTTGCGGAAGTACGGCGCCGGAATGATGGTCAGCAGATAGCAAGGCAGAAAGGTCGCGAGCGCCGCGACCACGGCGCCGGCGAGGCCCGCGACCAGATAGCCGATGAAGCCGACCGTGATGACGACCGGCCCGGGCGTGATCATCGCCACGGCCACCGCATCGATGAACTGTCGCTCGGTGAGCCAGTGATATTGGTTGACCACGCTGCCGTACAGGAAGGGCACGATGGCGAGGCCGCTGCCGAAGACGAAGGCGCCGGCTTCGGCGAAGAAGATGCCGATCTTCGCCAGCAGCGACCAGTCGGTGCCGGTGCCCAGGGCGCAGGCGGCCGGCAGCACGTTCGTGAGCGGCAGCCATGCGATCGCCGGCGCAGTGCCGCCGCGTGCCAGCCAGCGCGGCGGCGCCCTCACGAGCCATACGAGGATGCCGCCCACCAGGAACACCCATACGGTTTCCGACTCCGTGAGGATGGTCACTGCCGCCGCGACGACATAAATCGCCCACAGCAGCCAATCCTTGGCGATGGTCTTCGTCGTCAGCTTGTACGCGCTGATGGCGATGATGCCGATCACCGCCGCGCCGACGCCGTAGAACACCGCCTGCATCCAGGTCAGCCCGCCGTACGCCACATAGGCCGCGCCCAGCGCGATCACCATCAGGAACGACGGCAGCACGAACGCGATGCCCGCGAGCGTTGCGCCCGTGATGCCGTAATGCACATAGCCGAGGTAGATGCCGAGCTGCGCAGCGAGCGGCCCCGGCATGAGCTGAGAGAGCGCGAGACCTTCCTTGTAGTCGGCCTCGGTGATCCATTTCCGCTCTTCGACCAGATCGCGGTGCATGTAGCCGACCAGGGCAACCGGACCGCCGAAGCCGATGGTGCCGAGCTTCAGCATGTACTGCGCCATCTGCCAAACCGAGTACGGCGCGTTCATCTCAGTGCGCTCGATAGACGAGAACACGCGCCGGCGAGCTTCCTTGCGCGGGCGCCGCTACATATAGCCGGTCGTCGGCAAAGAGTCCGGTGCGCGCCCGGGCGGCGGTCGGTATGGAGGCCTCCACGACATAGCGATCCGCCGTGTCCTGCCGCAGGACGTCGACGCGCCCCTCACCGCAGACCACGTAGACCCGTTTTCGCTGCGCGTCGTAGAAGAGATCGTCCGTATCGCCGCCGATCGAGACTTTCGTGACCAGGTTGCCCGAGCGCGTGTCGTAGACCAGAAGCAGCGCCGGCGAGCGGGCGCCGACAAAGAGCCGCTGCTGCTGCGCGTCGAGCGCCATGGGGAAGTTGGAGCGCGCCGCGCGCACAGGCCAGGTGGCGATGACGGCGCCCTTCCCGGGGTCCACGACGGCGACGTGCTGCGCCGTCGGCACGTTCACGTAGATGCGCCCGGCTGTGGCGTCGAGCTGGAACGATTCCGGATGGCCGGCGAGCTTGATGTCGCCGAGCGGAGCGCCGGACTCCGCTTTCAGCAACCGCAGCGCGCCCCTGCCGTAGCCAATGATGACGGTGCGCGCGGCGCTGTCGTAGCGGACATTGTCGGCGTCATCGAGCCGCTCGACGCGTTTGACGGGCGAGAGCGAGGTGCCGTCCAGAACGTCGACGCGATTGGCCGTGCCGCTGGCGACATACAGCCGGTTCCATTCGGGCAGATACGCCACGCCCTGGGGCTCGCCGAAGCCCGACAGGCTGCGCAGATGGCGGCCGGCCGCGAGGTCGAGCACCTCGACCGTGTCGTTGCCGAGCGCAGCGACGAAGAGGCGATGTCCTTTCGTGTCGATCGCGAAGTGGTCGATGCGTCCCTTGACGCCGGGCATTGGGATCGTGGCCATGAGCTCGAGCGGCGGCTGGGCGGCGGCGCTGCTCGCCGCCACGGCAAGGCTGATGACGAGCGATTTCATGGCGTGGCTTCCTTGTTTCCGATCGGGAAGGCGAACGTGAGTCCGAGGCGGACCTCGTGCACCGCTTCGTCACCGACGCGCGCCGACCGCACGCCGACGTCGAAGGACAGGCCTTCCCGCGCACGCCATATCGCTCCGACGAGCAGCGAATCGGTGCGCGCAGTCTCGCTGATGCGCTGCGTGAAGATCTCGGCCACGGGACGCACCGGCCATGCGAAAGGGCCTTCGACGATGGTGCCGAGGAAGACGCCCGGCTCATGCTCGCGCGTTTGCATCAGCGCTCCATTGAGGTGGACGCTACCGGCGCTACCGCGCTGCGAGACGATGCCCGCAACCGAGAATCCCGTGCCGCCACCGTCGGTGGACGGCAGCAGCACGCCGTACTCGGCTGCGACGCTCGGCCCGGGTTCGTCCTGCAACACGCCGCGGCGCAGGACCTGCTTCATCGAGACCGCGCTGTCGACAAGCGCCGAGCGGGGCTGGCCGGGCTCGGGATCCAGCGCGACCTCGTGCCGGCCTTCGATCACCAGCTCGCGCTCGCCGGCAAGGCCGAAATTCGCGACCACCGCCGGCAGATGGACGAAGCGACTGGATCCTTCGCGCAGGTAGTGCAGCGGGCCGAGCTCGATCTCGGCTTCGCCAGCAGGCGCGACGTCCGCATCCGTGGAATCGAATGGGCGGTAGGCGAGCGCCGCGTTCATCTGCGCCAGCAGGCCGAGCGCGGCGAGCGCGCTACGCAGGTGCCTGGCTGCGCGCTTCGACGCGCCGGAACGCGGTGTACAGGGCAATGTCATAGGCGATCTTGAGCACGCCGCAGGCGACAAGCGGCGCGGCCATCGCGCCCGCGGCGAACATCGCTCCGGTCAGCGACGGACTGAGCGCCGAAGCGAGGCTGCGCGGCACGGCCGTGAAGCTCGCCGCCGCCGGACGCTCGGCCGGCGTCACCACGCTCATGACGAACGCCCCGCGCGCGGGCACGTCCATCTGGGAAAGAAGGGCCCGGCCGAGGAGAAAGCCGAGCACCAGGTGCAGATCCGGACTAAGCGCGGCCGCGATCAGGAACAGGCTCGACGGGATGTGCGTGAACACCATCGTGTTCACCATGCCGATGCGCCGGGCGAGCGGTCCGGCGGCGAGCTGCGAGCAGGCCGATAGAAGCCCGCTCCAGAAGAAGAAGGCCCCCGCCGCGGCCAACGACATGCCGAAGCGCTCGAAGAGCCAGAGCGCCAACAGCGAATTCAGCACCAGCCCGCCCGCGAACGAGTCGATGCTGAAGAGCGCGGCGAGGCGCAGGACGATGCCTCGGGACGGGCCGAGCGCCACGGGCGCCGGCGACTCGCCGACTTTCGGATCCGGCAGGCCGCGGTAGAGAAACCAGACCGCGACGCCCACTGCCGCATAGAGCAGGAACATGAGCCGAAGCGCCTCCAGGCGGCCGAGGTGCACGTAGTCCGGCATCCCGCTCGCCAGTGCACCGACCGCGCCGGCAATCGAACCGGTAAAGCTGTAGCGCGCGAAAACCGCCGTGCGATCGGGGGCCGTGGCAAGCATGGTGTGGTCGAGCGGCATGAAGACGCTCGCGTCGCCGCTCGACGGATTCAGCGTGCCGACGAACGCGACGAGGAGAAGCGGCCAGAACGAACTGATCCCCGCAAAGCCGACACCGGTGGCCAGCATGAGCAGGGAGGCGGCGAGCATCAGCCGGCGGATGGAGAAACGATGACCCCAGCGGCCGACGGCGAGCGTGGAGCACGCCGAGCCGAGGAGCGTTGCCGTGCTGATGAAGCCGACCTCGAGCGTGCCCAGCCCCAGGGCGAGCAGGTAGGCGGGCAGCACCACCGAGATGAAGCCGTCGGCGAATGAACGCAGCGCGCGCGCCGCCAGAATGCGGCCGATCACCGCGTCTTTCCGTAGGAGAAGTCGTCGAATGCCGTCACGCTGTCCGCCTTGGTCCACAAGCCTACCGCGCCCGGACCGGCAATGTGATCGTCGTCGAGCTCGATGTATGTCCTGCCGTTCAGCGCGACCTTGATTCGCTTGCCGGCGAACTCGACGCGCAGCGTATGCCAAATGTTCTTCGGCACCGGCGCGTCGACGTATTGGATGGTTATCCGCCGCCCGGCGCTCGTGTGATACAGCGAGACGTTGTTTTCGAGCGCGTTGGCGCGCGCAACGTAGTAGTTGTCACCGTCCTTCCAGCGCCACACCACGCCGCCCGCCTGGTCGTCGTGGCCCGAGAGCGGCTTGAAGCGCACCTCGACGAAGCCGTCCTCGATCGAGGTGCCCGGCAGCACGCACCAGGGAAAGGCTCCGGTGGCCGATTGCTGCAGCACGTTCGGCTTGCTCGGCGCCGAAGCGTCGGCCCGCACTTCCCATAGCGCGGCGCCTCGTCCCGTCACGCCCTGCTTCCAGGCCGCCGGCAGGCGGCCCGGCGGGTCCCGGTCGAAGTTGATGGTTTCCGCGAACGCAGCGCTCGCGGCAAAAACGGTGACGACGGCGACGCAGGCTTCCTTCATGCGAGCTCCTTCAGCGTATAACGCCGACCTGTCGAATCGCTTTCATCGCTCGATTCCGGCAAATTGCATCAGCCGCTGCCCGAGCTCGGTGCAAGGTCCGCGCACGCTGGCGGTTCGGGCGGTGCGCAGGGGGCTGAAATCGACGTCCGAAACCTTCGACGCCCGCGCGAGCTGCCGATCGATCCGCCAGACGGATCTCTGGTGTTCGCTATAGGCGAAAAAGGCGGCCTGCTCGGCCGAGTAGCCGAGCGCGGCGAAGCCGACGTCCCGGCCGGTATCCGAGTCGAGCTGCAGCTCGTGCACCGTAACGGCCAGGGTCTGGGGGTCGATGCGCCACAGGGTGGGCACGACGTTGCTCGTCACCACCGCCTCGCCGTTCGGGCCGAGCGTGAAGTCCGGCGGGCAATGCGGATCAGCCGCCCATAGCCAGCCGGGCAGCGGGATGAATTTCTTCGGCTGGGCTGCGCTGTGGAGCAGCACACCGTCGCGCGTGAGCCACCAGGACCGATCCCGACCGGCGTCGACCTGATAGCGCAGCATCAGCGATGCATTCGGCTCAGCCTGGCTGTCGCAGCCGGTGATCGCTGCGAGGGAAACGGCGGCGAGGATCGCCATGATTCCGTTCTTCATACGCACTCCTTTCCCCGAAGGGAACTGGAGCAGCGCTTGGGACGAGAGGTCCTTTGGGACCGGGTGTCTGCATCGACCCGGCTAGGCGTGGCCTACGTGCAGCGCAGGCTACGCCGCGCGCATGTCGGGCGCAATAGGAGCGGCACACTTTTGTCACCGCACTGTGATACATATAACAACGATGGAAAGCTTTACCACGCTGGTCCTCAGCCTGCCGACGCGCAACTCGACGCTGCGCATGCGCCTCTGGCGCTCGCTCAAGGAGTCCGGTTGCGGCGTCCTGCGCGACGGTGTCTACGTCCTGCCCGCATCAGCGGACACCGCCGCGCTCGCCAGGATCGAGGCCGACATCCGATCGCACGGCGGCTTCGCGCTGACCGGCGAGCTGCGCACCGGCAGCGACATCCGCAAGCTGTTCGACCGCAGCGGGGACTACGGCGAGCTGGTACAGCGCATGTCCGGGCTGCGCAAATCCCTGCCGCAGCTCGGCGCGCGCCGCGGCCTGACGGCGATCCGCCGGCTCGAGCGGGCGCTGGAGAAGCTCGCGCGCATCGATTTTTTTGCCGGCCGGGCGAAGTCGCAGGCGACGGAAGCCCTGGCGGCGCTCAAGTCCGCGCACCGCGAGCTCTTTGCCGGCGGCGAGCCGCGCTCGTCGCAGCGCGGCCTGCGCCAGCTCGATCGCGCGCGGTACCAGAAGCGGGTGTGGGCGACGCGCAAGGCGCCCTGGGTCGATCGCCTGGCCAGTGCCTGGCTCATCAGGCGCTTCATCGACCGCGAGGCGCGCTTCGTGTGGCTCGAGCGTCCGAGCCAATGCCCGAAGAACGCGCTTGGCTACGACTATGACGGCGCCGACTTCACGCACGCGAAGAACCGCGTGACGTTCGAGGTGCTCGCCGGCAGCTTCGGCCTCGACCACGACCCGGCGCTGGCGGCCATCGGCGCGGCGGTGCATTTCCTCGACGTCGGCGGCATTCCCGTGCCGGACGCGAAAGTGCTCGAGGCCATGCTGAAAGGCGCGCGTGAAAAGGCCCGCGGCGACGACGCGCTTCTCGCCGCGGCGATGCGCGTGTTCGATCTTCTTTATAACGGGCTGACGCAACCCAGCGCGTGAATTCGCGCGCCATCGTTTACGCGCTGCTCTCCGCCGCGCTCTTCGGCGCGAGCACCCCGTTCGCCAAGCTTCTCGTGGGCGGCGTGGCGCCGCTCGCGCTCGCCGGGGTGCTGTACCTGGCGAGCGGCATCGGCCTGGGCATCGGCGTCCTCCTTCGCCGCCAGCCGATCGGCCTGCAGCGGGGCGACTGGCGCTGGCTCGCCGGCGCGATCGCCGCCGGCGGAATCGCCGCACCGGCGCTGCTCATGTACGGACTGCGCGGGACGGAAGCGTCGAGCGCTTCGCTGCTGCTCAACCTCGAGGCGGTATTCACCGCGGCGCTCGCCTGGGTCGTGTTCCGCGAAAACGTGGACCGACGCGTCTTCGCCGGGATGATGGCGATCGTTGCCGGCGGCGTGCTGTTGTCATGGCAACAGGTGCCGCGCATGGCGGGCGCAGCGGGTCCGCTGCTCATTGCGGCCGCCTGCGTCGGCTGGGCGCTCGACAACAACCTGACGCGGCGCATTTCCGGCGGCGATGCCGTGAGCATCGCCGCGCTGAAGGGGCTCGTCGCCGGCGTGGTCAACTTCGGCTTGGCGCTCGCCATGGGCGCTTATGTGCCGGCGCCCGGCGCCCTGATGCTGGGCGGGCTCGTCGGCCTGCTCGGCTATGGCATCAGCCTGGTCCTTTTCATCGTGGCGCTGCGCGAGCTCGGCACGGCGCGCACCGGCGCCTACTTTTCGGTCGCCCCTTTCTTCGGCGCAACGCTCGGCCTTTTCCTGCTGGGCGAGCAGAGCGATGCCGCCTTCTGGGGCGCGGCGGCGCTGATGGCGATCGGCGTCTGGCTGCATGTCAGCGAGCGTCACGAGCACGAGCATGTGCACGATCCGCTGACGCATTCGCACGAGCACGTGCACGACGAGCATCATCAGCATGCGCACGCAGCCGGCACCGACGCCCGGCAGCCGCACACGCACGTGCACGAGCATCGCCGGCTGCGGCACCGGCATCCGCATTACCCGGATCTGCACCACCGGCACCGCCATTAGGCGCGGTACACTCGCCCCCTTCTAAAAAGGGAGACGGCAAGTGGCAGATCTGAAGATCCTGGGAATCAGCGGCAGCCTGCGCAAGGGCTCGTTCAACACGGCGGCGCTGCACGTCTGCGCGGAGCTGATGCCGGCGGGCATGAAGATGACCTATGCGCGCATCGACGACATTCCGCTTTTCAACCAGGACGTGTACGACGCCGGTCTGCCCGCATCGGCGAAGCGCTTCCGCGACGAGGTGGCGGCCGCCGACGGCCTGTTGATCGCGAGCCCGGAATACAACTTCTCGCTCACCGCGCCGCTGAAGAACGCGATCGACTGGGGCTCGCGCCCGCCGAACCAGGTGTTCCAGGACAAGCCGGTGGCCATCTTCTCGGCCACGCAGGGCCCGCTCGGCGGCCCGCGCAATCAGTACGACCTGCGCCGCATCCTCACCCAACTCTGGGGGCACGTCATGCCGCGGCCGGAAGTGTTCATCGGCGCCGCGCACACCAAGTTCGACGCGAGCGGCAAGCTCACCGACGAGACCACGCGCAAGTTCCTCGCCGAGCTGGTGGTCGGCTTCAAGGCGTGGATCGAGCGGATGCAGGTGAAGAAGTAGCGAGCGCGAAATACAGGTCGGACAGGTCCGGCCGCCGCGCCAGCCTGTCGGTCGTTTCCTCCAGCACCAGGCGGCCCTTGATCAGCACGTAGGCGCGCGTCGCGAACGCGAGCGCGATGTCCAGCTTCTGCTCGACCATCAGCAGCGTGAGGCCGCTCTGGCGCAGCTTCTCGAGCGCGCGCCGGATCTCCGCCACGACCAGCGGCGCGAGGCCGAGGAACGGCTCGTCGAGGAGCAGCAGCCGCGGCTCGCTCATCAGCGCGCGGCCGATGGCGAGCATCTGCTGCTCGCCGCCGGATAGCGTGCCGGCCGGCTGGTGGCGCCGCTCGGCGAGCCGGGGGAACAATCCATAGACGAAGGAAAAGCGCTCGGCCAGATCGCCGTCCAGGCGAATCGCTCCCAGGCGCAGGTTGTCGTTCACCGTGAACGGCGCGAAGACCAGCCGGCCTTCGGGCACCAGCGCCACGCCGCTCGACACGATGGCGTGGCTGGGAGAGCCGATGAGCTCCTTGCCGTCGAGCTGGATCGAGCCCGAGCGGCGCGCGATCGTTCCGGTAATCGCCGCCATCAGCGTCGACTTGCCCGCGCCGTTCGGACCGAGCAGCGCGACCGTCTCGCCCTTGTCAACGTGCAGGCTGACGCCGTGCAGCACGGGCGCCGGGCCGTAGCTCGCGCTGAGGTCAGTTAACCGCAGCACCGAGGTACGCATCCATGACGGCGCGGTTGGCGCGGATGTCGTCCGGCAGTCCGTCGGCGATCTTGGCGCCGAAGTTGAGCACCACCACGCGATGCGCGAGTGGCAGCAGGAAATGCATATCGTGCTCGATGAGCAGCACCGCGATGCCGCGCGCCGCGACGCCGCGGATGATCTCGGCGAGGCGCGCCGTCTCCGCCGGCGTGAGGCCGGCCGCCGGCTCGTCGAGCAGGATGAGCTTCGGCTCGCCGGCAAGCGCGCGCGCGATCTCCAGGAGCCGCCCTTGCCCGAACGACAGCGTGCCGACATCCGCTCCCAGGTAGTCGCCCAGGCCGACGAACTCGACCAGCTCGCGCGCCTTTTCCCGCCGCGCCTCTTCCTCGCGGCGCGCGGCGCCGAGCACCACGGTCCAGAGAGTGTTCGCGAAGCGCGTGTGGGCACCGACCAGGACGTTGTCGATGACCGGCATGCCGGCGAACGGGCGGTTGTGCTGGAAGGTGCGCATCACGCCGCGCGCGGCGATGCGGTGCGGCGGCAGGCCGGCGATCGATTCGCCCGCGAAGCGGATCTCGCCCTCGCTCGCGGCGTACGTGCCGGCGATGAGGTTGAAGGTGGTGCTCTTCCCGGCGCCGTTCGGCCCGATGACGCCGAGGATCTCGCCTTCGCGCACCTCGAAGTCGAGCCGGTCGACGGCGGTCAGTCCGCCGAAGCGCTTGGTCAGGCCCGCGACCTGGAGAATCGATCCCATAGGCCTATCAAGCCGCGCGGCTGGAAGAGGATGGCGGCCACCACGAGCACGCCGAAGACGAGCGCCTGGTGGTGCCCGACGATCGGCGAGAGCCAGAACGGCAGCAGGAAAAGCAGCACCGATCCGATCACCGCTCCGGCGTGCCGTCCGGCGCCGCCCACGATCACCATGAAAAGCAGCAGGAACGCGTTCTCGATGCCGAAGATCGGCGGATTCACGGTGTTGTCGACGAACGCGTAGACCATGCCGGCGATGCCGGCGAGCACCGCGGTAAGGGTGAAGGCGATCACTTTCACGCGCGCGACATTGACGCCCATCGCTTCCGCGGCTTCCGGGTTGTCGCGTACCGCGCGGCAGGCGCGCCCGAACCAGGAATGGTCCAGTCGCCAGAGCAGCGCCAGCGTGCCGACGAGCAGCGTCGCGATGACCGCGGTGTACCAGGGCCCGCGGATGTGGACGCCGAAGATGTCCGGCAGCCGGTAGTTGGCGATGCCGCCGTTGCCGCCGGTCACCGAGCCGCCCTCGTTCAGCACCACGATGAAGAGCTGCCCGAGCGCCAGCGTGGCGAGCGCGAGATAGAAACCCTCCAGCCGCGTCGACGGGATGGCCACCACCATCGCGAACAGGAGGCACAGCGCAAGGCCGCCCAGCACCGCGAGCGGCAGCGGCAGGTGCGCCTGGAAAAGCAGGATCACCACCGAATACGCGCCGATGCCATAGAACGCGAAGTGCGAGAACGACACCTGGCCGCAGACGCCGAAGAGAAAGTTGTAGCCCAGCGCGAGCGTCACCCACAGCATGAGCTTGCGGTAGACGTCGTTGTGATAGTCCGACATGAAAAACGCCGCCGCGGACAGGATGACGATCGCACCGAGCCAGCGCAGCGCGCTTTTCATGCGCGGGCTTTCAGCAGGCCGGTCGGCCGCACGAGCAGGAAAACCATGAGAAGCAGAAGCGGCACGCCCTGCGCGAATCCCGCGGCGATCGGCGCGTAGCGCACGGTGAGTTGCTCGGCAAATGCGAGCAACAGTCCACCG
>DATMIG010000220.1:0-5116 GCA_035554335.1 Burkholderiales bacterium | reverse complement strand
AAGGCGCTGGAGCTGCGCATCCTCAATCCGTAACGACTTTCTGTAGTTCAAAAAATGGCGACCGCGGTCGCCATTTTTTGAACTACAGAAAGTCGTTACGGATTGAGGATGCGCAGCTCCAGCGCCTTGCCGATCGCCTGTGTGCGATTCACGACATTCAGCTTGCGCAGGATTTTCTGCACGTGGTTCTTCACCGTCAGCGGGCTGATCTTGAGGATCGCGCCGATCTCGAAGTTCGACTTGCCGAGGTAGATCCATTTCAGGATGTCCAGCTCGCGCACGGTGAGCACGCTGCCGCCGGACTTGGTGTCGCCGCCGGTCTCGGCGCGCTTGGTGAGCTGGGTGCGCACCCATGCCGCATGGAGCGACGGCGCGAGCAGCTGGACCAGGTAGGCCTGGCGCTGCCCCGCGCTGCCCGGACGGCAGGCGAAGGTAAAGAGGCTGATGGCGCGGCCCTCGGAATCATGGATGCCGTGCACGAGGAGCTGCGTCGCGCCGAGGCGCTCGAGCTCGCGCTGGAAGCCGCCGGCGCCGATCTGGTTGGCCGGGCTCAGGTCGAGGACCACCGGCTGGTAGCGGCGCTCTTCCCACGCCTTGAGCAGCGCCGGCGCCACGCCCGTGTCGCGCAGGAACATGTCGCTGAAGAGGTTCGGCTCCGGCGTGGTCATCGAGAAGCCGTCGGCGCGGAACGCGGGCGGCTTGCCGAGGCACAGCGTGCAGATGAGCAGCTCGTGCCGGATCAGGCTCTGCAGCAGGCCCTGCGTCCAGCTGAAGAAGTGGGCGCGCGCATGCACGCGCAGCGACGCGTCGAGGTTCAGCACGATCGACTCGATCTGCAGGAAGTCGGTCGCCGCCGAGCGCGCGTCGGTCGACGTCTTGGCCTCCGCGCTGCCCGGCAGAATGGGCGCCTGTGCAGTGTCGGGCGAAGGGTGTGTGGCTGTGAGTGCGGTGGTCATGGTCGGGAACTATAGAGGTGTATTAAGACGTAGTTCGAACGGCAGAGGGGTAAAACGCTAGTCCGCTGAGGCTACAAGAGAGGGGTCTGCGCAACATCGTGGTTGAACCGACGTGCCCCAAACTCGTCGGGCCTTGCAAGCCAATCCTGTTTCTCTCCGACAATCTCGCGTGCTGCACAGCCAACCCGGTTCGGGCGCGCTGCTGCATGCGGCGATCGATCCTGCCGTGGCGATTGCGACGCTCGCGGCCTGTGCAACCTTTCTCGGCGGGCGCTTCGACGGCGCCTGCCTGATCCTCGCGCTGCTGGTCTTCGCGCTCACCTTCCCCGGCAGCCTGGCGAGGGAATCGGCCAGCGCGGGCGAGCTCGCGCTCGACATCCTCACCGGCTGGATCGCGATCGTCGGGCTGCTCCTGCTCCTTGGCTGGGCCTCGCGCACGATCGGCGCCTTCGACCCGCGCATGCTGGTCGCCTGGGCGCTCGCCACGCCGCTCGCCCTCTTCGCCGCGCACCGCTTCGTGCCGCGGCTCCTCGCCGCCGAGGGCCTGCGCAAGACCGCCGTCATCGCCGGCGCCAACGAGCACGGCCGCGGCCTCGCCGAGCGCCTGCGCGCGAATCCGATGCATGGCGTGCGCCTCGCCGGCTTCTTCGACGACCGGGCGCCGGCGCGCATCCAGGAACAGCAGATCCTCGGCTCCATCGGCACGCTCGCCGACTATGTGCGCACGCACAACGTCGACATCATCTACATCGCGCTGCCGATGGCCTCGCAGCCGCGCATCCTCAAGCTGCTGGAAGAGCTGCGCGACACGACGGCGTCGATCTACTTCGTGCCGGACATCTTCGTCTTCGATCTCATCCAGGCGCGCGTCGACTCGATCGGCAACCTGCCGGTCGTGGCGGTGTGCGAGACGCCGTTCTACGGCTTCAACGGCCTCCTGAAGCGGGTGAGCGACTACGTGCTCGCCACGCTGGCGCTCGTCTTCCTCGCGCCGCTGATGATCGCCATCGCGATCGGCGTGAAGCTCTCCTCGCCCGGCCCGGTGCTCTTCAAGCAGCGCCGCTACGGCGTCGACGGCCGCCAGATCTACGTCTACAAGTTCCGCTCGATGACCGTCACCGAGGACGGCGACGTGGTCAAGCAGGCGACGAAGAACGATTCGCGCGTCACGCCCTTCGGCGCGTTCCTGCGCAAGACCTCGCTCGACGAGCTGCCGCAGTTCATCAACGTGCTGCAGGGCCGCATGAGCGTGATCGGCCCGCGCCCGCACGCCATTGCGCACAACGAGCTCTACCGCAAGCTGATCCGCGGCTACATGATCCGCCACAAGGTGCGCCCGGGCATCACCGGCCTCGCGCAGGTGAACGGCTACCGCGGCGAGACCGAGACGGTCGAGAAGATGAAGATGCGCATCGAGTACGACCTCGCCTACCTGCGCAGCTGGTCGCTGCTGCTCGACCTGCAGATCCTGCTGAAGACGATCCTCGTGGTGCTGAAGAAGCAGAATGCGTACTGACCGCTTCGCCTGCCTGGTCGCCGCGAGCGGCATCCTGCTCGGGCTGCTCTTCCTGCCCCTCGACACGCTGGCGCATTTTGGCGCCTTCGCGCTGGTCACGGCGCTCCTCTGGTACGGCACCGCCGGGCAGGCGCCTTTCGCCGTCCTCGGCGCGCTGGTCGCCTTCGGCGCCCTGAACGAGGCGCAGCACCTTTTCGTCCCCGGCCGCACGGCCGAGCTCGCCCATTTCATCGCCGACGCCGCGGCCGCTGCCGCGGTGACTGGTCTGCTATCCCTAAGGAAAGAAAAGCCATGTGTGGAATTGTCGCGGCCATTGCCAGCCGCAACGTCGTCCCGATCCTGATCGAGGGGCTGAAGCGCCTCGAGTACCGCGGCTACGACTCCGCGGGCGTCGCCGTCATCAACGAGACGACGCAGCGGCTGCGCTCCTGCGGCCGCGTCGCCGAGCTGGAAAAGCTCGCGGTGCAGAGCGCGCTGCGCGGCAATGTCGGCATCGGTCACACGCGCTGGGCGACGCACGGCGTGCCGTCCGAGCGCAACGCCCACCCGCACGTCTCCGGCGGCGTGTCGGTGGTCCATAACGGCATCATCGAGAACCACGAGGCGATGCGCGCGTACCTGCGCGGCCTCGGCTACGAGTTCTCGTCCGATACCGACACCGAGGTGATCGCGCACCTCGTCCACTCGCTGCTGAAGACCGAGCCGACCCTGTTCGACGCCGTCCAGGCGGCGACCCGGCAGCTGGTCGGCGCCTACGCCATCGCGGTGATCAGCGGCGACGATCCGCAGCGCATGGTCGTCGCGCGCATGGGCGCCCCGCTCCTCCTCGGCATCGGCGACGGCGAGAACTTCGCCGCCTCCGATACGGCGGCCCTTTTGCAGGTCACGCGCCGCATGATTTACCTCGAGGAAGGCGACTGCGCCGAGGTGACGCTGCAGCGCGTGCGCATCGTCGACGCGCGCGGCCACGTCGTCGACCGGCCGCTCCATGTCTCGCAGCTGGCCGCCGACGCGATCGAGCTCGGCACCTTCCAGCACTACATGCAGAAGGAGATCTTCGAGCAGCCGGCCGCCGTCGCCGCCACGCTCGAGGGCGTGGCGAACGCGACCAGCATCCAGCCGCAGGTGTTCGGCGCCGCGGCCGAAGAAATCTTCTCCGGCACGCAGTCGGTGCTCATCCTCGCCTGCGGCACGAGCTACCACGCCGGCGTCGTCGCGCGCTACTGGATCGAGAGCCTCGCCGGCCTGCCGGTGAACGTCGAGATCGCGAGCGAGTACCGCTACCGCGACTCCGTGCCGAACGAGAAGGCGCTGGTGGTCGTCATCTCCCAGTCCGGCGAGACCGCCGATACCATCGCCGCCCTGCATCATGCGCGAGCGCTCGGCCAGGCCAACGCGCTCGCCATCTGCAACGTGCCCGAATCGGCGCTGATCCGCGCCGCCAATCTGAGATTCCTGACTCGAGCCGGCCCCGAGATCGGCGTCGCGTCCACCAAGGCCTTCACCGCGCAGCTCTCCGCGCTGTTCGTCCTCGCGCTCGTGCTGGCCAAGCAGCGCGGACGGATCAGCCGGGAAAAGGAAGTCGAATACCTGGAAGCGCTGCGCAAGCTCCCCAACTGGCTCGCCAACGCGCTGCGCGTCGAGCCGGAGATGGCCGGCTGGGCGGCGAAGTTCGCGCGCTGCGAGCACGCGCTCTTCCTCGGGCGCGGCGTGCACTATCCGATCGCCCTCGAGGGCGCGCTGAAGCTCAAGGAGATTTCCTATATCCACGCCGAGGCGTACGCCGCGGGCGAGCTGAAGCACGGGCCGCTCGCCCTGGTCGACCGCAACATGCCGGTCGTCGCCATCGCTCCGCGGGACGCGCTGCTCGACAAGCTGAAATCCAATCTTCAGGAAGTCCGCGCCCGCGGCGGCGAGCTCTACGTGCTCGCCGACGCGAATGCCGGATTGACCAACGGCGAAGGGGTGGACCTGGTGCACCTGCATGACGACGCCGGCATCCTCTCGCCCATCGTCTCGACCGTGCCGCTCCAGCTCCTCGCCTATCACGCGGCCCTCCATCGTGGCAACGACGTGGACAAGCCGCGCAACCTGGCGAAGTCCGTCACGGTCGAGTAGACCGTCGTCGCCCCCGCGAAAGCGGGGGCCCCGTTCATCTACGCTGCGATGTTCGCCGTTTGCAGATCGGGCTTGAACCGATAGCCCGTCCCGCGCACCGTCTCGATCAGCTTGTCGTGGCCGGTGGGCGCGAGCGCCTGGCGCAGGCGCCGGATATGGACGTCGACGGTGCGCTCTTCCACGAACACGTGCTCGCCCCACACCTCGTCGAGCAGCCTCGCCCGCGAGAAGACGCGGCCCGGGTGCGTCATGAAGAAGTGCAGCAGGCGCAGCTCGGTGGTCCACAGATCGATCGGCTTGTCGGCCGCGGTGACCTGGTGCGCGGCCGGATCGATGCGCAGGCCCGCGATCTCGACCACGTCGTCGGCGAGCTGCGGCGCGCGCCGGCGCATCACGGCCTTGATGCGCGCGAGGAGCTCACGGGCGGAAAAGGGCTTGGTCACGTAGTCGTCGGCGCCGGACTCGAGCGCAGTGACCTTGTCCTGCTCCTCGGCGCGGGCCGACAGCAGCACTATGGATATGTCCT
>DATMIG010000219.1:0-26116 GCA_035554335.1 Burkholderiales bacterium | reverse complement strand
GACACGACGGTGGTCGACGCCTATCTGTCACCCATCCTGCGTCGCTACGTGGACCAGGTAGCGTCCGAGCTGAAAGGCGTGCGGCTCTTCTTCATGCAGTCGAACGGCGGCCTTACCGACGCGCGGCGCTTTGCGGGCAAGGACGCCATCCTCTCCGGCCCGGCCGGCGGCATCGTCGGTGCCGCGCGCACATCGGAGCGCGCCGGCTTCGAGCGCATCATCGGCTTCGACATGGGCGGCACGTCGACCGACGTGTCGCATTACGCCGGCACCTTCGAGCGCGAGTTCGAGACGCGTGTCGCCGGCGTGCGCATGCGCGCGCCGATGATGTCGATCCATACGGTAGCGGCGGGCGGGGGATCGATCCTGCACTTCGACGGCGCGCGCTACCGCGTCGGCCCCGACTCGGCCGGCGCGAACCCCGGGCCGGCGAGCTACCGGCGCGGCGGCCCGCTCGCCGTGACCGATGCGAACGTGATGCTCGGCAAGATCCAGCCGCGTTATTTCCCGCACGTATTCGGCGCCGACGGCAAGCAGCCGCTGGACGCGGACGCGGTGGCGCGCCAGTTCGACGAGCTGGCGCAGCGCATCGGGGACGGGCGGACGAGCGAGGCGGTCGCCGAGGGATTCGTGCAGATCGCGGTCGGCAACATGGCGAACGCCATCAAGCACATCTCGGTGCAGCGCGGGCACGACGTCACCCGCTACACGCTCTGCTGCTTCGGCGGCGCTGCCGGCCAGCACGCCTGCCTCGTGGCCGACGCGCTCGGCATGACCCGCGTCTACATCCATCCGTACGCCGGCGTGCTGTCGGCCTACGGGATGGGACTCGCCGACCAGACGGCCATGCGCGAGCGCGCGGTGGAGATGCGGCTCGACGACCGCTGCGACCTCGAGGACGTCGCCGAGCTCCTCGCCATCGAGGCGAGGAACGAGCTCATTCTGCAGGGTGTCTCCCCGGAGCGCGTGCGGGTGGAGCGGCGCGTGCACCTGAAATACGACGGCACCGACACGGCGCTGATCGTCGACCTCGGTCCGGTGGAGAAGATGAAGGCAGACTTCGAGGCGGCCTATCGCCAGCAGTTTTCCTTCCTCATGCCGAGCCGCGCGCTGATCGCCGAGGCGGTGTCGGTGGAAGCCATCGCGCCGGGGGATGCGCCGCGCGAGTCACCGGTCGAGAAGCGTGGACCGGCGAAACCCGCAGACCAGGTGCGCATGTTCACCGCCGGCGCCTGGCACGAGACGCCGCTTTACCGCCGCGAATCTCTCGCGCCCGGCCAGCGCATCGACGGACCGGCGATCATCGCCGAGGCGAACGCCACCACGGTGGTCGAGCCGGAGTGGCGCGTGACGGTCACGGAGCTCGACCACCTCGTGCTCGAGCGCGCGAAGCCGCGCAAGGTCGAGGTGGCGATCGGAACGCAGGTGGATCCGGTCCGCCTCGAGATCTTCAACAACCTCTTCATGTCGATCGCCGAGCAGATGGGCCTGCGCCTGCAGAACACCGCCTACTCGGTGAACATCAAGGAGCGGCTCGACTTCTCGTGCGCGATCTTCGACCGCACGGGGAACCTGATCGCCAACGCGCCGCACATGCCGGTGCACCTCGGCTCGATGAGCGAATCGATCAAGACGGTGATCCGGGAGAACGCGGGGCGCATCAAGCCGGGCAATGTGTACGTGCTGAACGCGCCCTACAACGGCGGCACGCACCTGCCGGATGTCACGGTCATCACCCCGGTGTTCCGGGGGGCCGAGATCCTTTTCTATGTCGGCTCGCGCGGCCACCACGCCGATATCGGCGGCCTCACGCCCGGTTCGATGCCGGCCACGTCGAAAGTGGTGGAAGAGGAAGGCGTGCTGATCGACAACTTCCTGCTGGTGGAGGAGGGGCGCTTTCGCGAGCAGGAGACGCGCAAGCTCCTCGGCTCGGGCCGCTACCCGGTGCGCAACGTCGAGCAGAACATCGCCGATCTGCGCGCGCAGATCGCGGCGAACGAGAAGGGCGTGCAGGAGCTCGGCCGCATGGTCGACCAGTTCGGCCTCGACGTCGTGCAGGCCTACATGGGCCACGTGCAGGACAACGCCGAGGAATCGGTGCGCCGCGTCATTGGGGTACTGAAGGACGGCAGCTTCGACCTGCCGATGGACAACGGCGCGCACATCCGGGTGAAGGTGTCGATCGGCGCCGACCGGCGCAGCGCGAAGATCGACTTCACCGGCACCTCGGCCCAGCTGGCCAACAACTTCAACGCGCCGACCTCGGTCTGCATGGCGGCGGTGCTGTACGTCTTTCGCACGCTGGTCGACGCCGACATCCCGCTCAACTCCGGCTGCCTGAAGCCGCTCGAGGTGATCGTGCCGGACGGCAGCATGCTGCGGCCCCGCTATCCGGCCGCGGTGGTGGCGGGCAACGTCGAGACGTCGCAGTGCATTACCGAGGCGATCTACGGTGCGCTGGGCGTGATGGCGGCGGCGCAGGGAACCATGAACAACTTCACATTCGGCAACGAGCGCTACCAGTACTACGAAACCGTCGGTGGCGGCTCCGGCGCCGGCCCCGGCTTCGGCGGCGCCGACGTGGTCCAGGTCCACATGACGAATTCCCGCCTCACGGATCCCGAAGTCCTCGAATGGCGCTTCCCGGTGCGGCTCGAGAGCTTCGAAATCCGTCACGGCTCGGGCGGCCGGGGGCGCTGGCGCGGCGGCAACGGCGCGGTGCGCCGCGTGCGCTTCCTCGAGCCGATGACGGCGGCGATCCTGTCGGGCCATCGCCTGGTGCGTCCGCACGGCATGGCCGGCGGAGAGGACGCAGCGCCGGGCCATAACTATGTTTTGAGGACGAACGGCGAGCGCACCGAGCTCGGCCCGTTCGACCAGACCGAGATGGCTGCGGGCGATACCTTTGTTATAGAGAGTCCCGGCGGCGGCGGCTACGGCGCGCCCTAATATAATTGCGGCCAAGGGATGAATCCGACCGCCATCTACTCGAAGTCGGGTAAGGGAGTCCAGGAAGCTTCGGGGAAGACGAGTCTCCTCCAGCGCACGGACCGAGCCGTGCTCGCCGCCATCGACGGCCGCGCCACGCTTGCCGACGTGGCGCAGAAAGTCGGCAAGGCATTCGACCCCGCCTTCCAGACGCTCATCACCAAGCTCGAGAAGGACGGCTTCGTGCGCGAGGTTTCGGCCGGCGCCGCCGCGCCGGCAGCGCCCAAGCCGGCGGCGAAGCCCGCCGCGGTCAAACCCGCCGCGAAGGGTGCCGATATCGGCGGCGACCTCGACTTCGGCTCGCTCGGCGGCTCCACCAAGCCCGCGAATCCGCCGTCGCGCCCGGCCGCGCCGCCCCCACCGCCGCCGAAGCCGGCCGCCCCGGCGCCCAATTTCTCGCAGCTCGATTTCAGCACGCTCGGCACGCCGTCGAAGCCGGCCACGCCGCCGCCGGCGCCGGCCGCTTCACCGGCGCCCGGGGCCGCGAAGCAGCAGCAGTCGGCCCTCGCCAAGGCGCGCGAAGAGGCCGAGGCCCGCGCGCAGGCCGAGCGCGACCGCATCAAGGCCGAGGCGGAGGCGAAGACGCGCGCGGAGCTCGAAGCGAAGATGCGCTCCGAGGCCGAAAGGAAGATGAAGGACGAGTCGGCCGCCAAGGAGGCTGCGGCCGCCAAGGCGGCGGCCGAGGCGGAAGCCAAGGCCAAGGCAGCGCGCGAGGCGGAGCTCAAGGCGCGCGAGGCGAAGCTCAAGGCGGAAGCCGAAGCGAAGGCGAAGATCGAGGCCGAGCGCAAGGCGCGCGAGGAGATGGAGAAGCGCCTCGAGCAGGAGCGCAAGGCGCGAGAGGAAGCCGAGCGCAAGGCGAAGGAAGAAGCCGAGCGCGTGCGCCAGGAAGCCGAGGAGAAGGCCCGGCGCGAGCGCGAGGAGATGGAGCGCCGCCTCGAGGAAGAGCGCAAGGCGCGCGAGGAAGCCGAGCGCAAGGCGAAGGAGGAGGCCGATCGCGCGCGCCAGGAAGCCGAGGAGAAGGCGCGCCGCGAGCGCGAGGAAATGGAGCGCCGGCTCGAAGCAGAGCGCAAGGCGCGCGAGGAAGCCGAGCGCAGGGCGAGCGAAGAGGCCGAGCGCGTCCGCCGCGAGCTGGAGGAGGAGCGCAAGCGCCTGGCGGCGGACCGCACGCGCGAGGACGAAGAGCGCGCCGAGCGCAGGAAACGCGAAGAGGAAGAGCGCGAAGCCCGGCGCCGCAAGGAAGAGGAGCAGGCGGCAGCGCTCCTCGCCGCGGCGCAGGCGCGCGAGGCGGCGAAACCGGCCGCGCCAAGGGCCGAGCCGAAGAAGGAGCAGAGCTTTGGCGACTCGCTGCTCGCCGATCTCGATTCCTTCACCAACCGCGACGAGGAAGAGCGCAAGGCGAAGGAGGAAGACGAGCGCAAGGCGAAGGCCGCAGCCGAGCAGCGTCGGCGCGAGGAAGACGAGCGCCAGGCAAAGGCAGACGCCGAGCGCCAGCGCCGCGAGGACGAGGACCGGCGCCGCCAGGAAGAGGAAGCGCGCCGCAGCCGCGAGGAAGAGGAGCGCCGCGCCAAGGAGGAAGGGCGGCGCAAGCGCGAGGCGGAGGAGATCCGCCGCAAGGCCGCCGAGGCCACCGCCGCCGCGATGGCGAAGGAGGGGCGCGGCGCGAAAGAGGACGACATCCCGATCTCGGATGACGACCTCGCCATGGACGAGGTGAAGAAGGAGCAGGCCGCGCTCGCCAGGACGCAGGCCAAGGAAAAGGAAGAGCAGAGGAAGCGCGAGAAGGCGGCGGAGCAGGCCGAGCGGCGCGCCGAGGCGCAGTCGGTCCGCATCCGCAAGCCGATCAAGTGGGGCTCGCTGATCACGACCACGCTCATCGTGGTCATCGTGCTCGGCCTGGTCGCCGTGCACGTCATGCCGGCGCCGGTCGCCGACTACGAGCGCTCGGCCGCCGAGGCGCTCGGCCGGCCGGTGAAGATCGCGAGCGGGCACTACTGGCTGCTGACCGGACCGGAGATCCGCTTCAGCGACGTACGCATCGGCGACGTGCGCATCGCGGAGGTGGCGGCGAGCCTTTCGCCCGGATCGATCTTCGGCGACCGCAAGGAATTCACCCGCGTCGAGCTCGACGGGCTGCGCCTGCCGCAGGAGTCGCTCGCCGAAGCGCTCTTCGCCACGGTCAAGGCGGACAACCTCGCCATCGACCGCATCGTCGTGAAAAACCTCGAGCTGCCCGGGCCGGCGGTGATGCCGAAGAACCTGCAGGCCGACGCGCAGCTCGACGGCAAGGGCGCGCTGCGCACCGCCACGCTGCGCGGGCCGGACGGGCTGGTGGCGAGGATCACGCCGAAGGACGGCGCGGTGGATTTCGACGTCGTCGCCGGCGGCTTCACGCTGCCGATCGCGCCCGAGATCACGCTCTCGAAGTTCGCCATGAAGGGCAGCGCCACGCAACGCGGCATGAAGGTGGACGAGTGGGGCGGGTCGATCTTCAACGGCGGCATTTCCGGCACGGCGAGCATCCGCTGGGGCGGCACGTGGACCGTGGAGGGCGTCGTCACCGTGCGCGGCATCAACGCGGCGGTTTTCGCGCCCGCGCTGGTCTCCAACGGCACCGGCGAAGGCACCGGCCGCTTCTCCATGTCGGGCGCGGAGCCGGCGAAGCTCGCCACCACCGGCCGCCTCGACGGCAACTTCACGGTCACGCAGGGCACGCTCGGCAGCTTCGACCTCGCGAAGGGCATCCAGACCAGCGGCAAGCAGGCCCTCGGCACGACCTCGTTCACCGAGATGACCGGACAGGCGTCCTACGACCGTGGCGCCATCGCGCTGCGCAACGTGAACATCGGCGCGGGCGCGCTGAACGCCGCGGCGAGCGCGGACATTGCGCAAAGTGGCGCCCTTTCCGGCCGCATCGTGGCCGACGTGAAGAACGCCGGCCGTGCGCAGTCCGCGGTCATCAACCTCGGCGGCACGGTGAAGGAGCCGCAGGTCCGCAACTGAAACGCCACTAGTGTCACAAATCCTCCAGCTCCGCGGGCCGCGAGCGGCTTCGGAGTTCCGCCTCGCCAAGCTTCTCGCAGCGCTGAAAAAAATCGATCCGGCGGTTCGCGCCGTGGCGGCGGAATACCGGCATTTCGTGGAGCTCGACCAGACGCTCGGCGACGAGCAGCGCGCGCGCCTCGAGCGTCTGCTCGACTATGGCGCCAAAGCGGGTGAGGCGGGTGGAAACCTGTACCTCGTCGTGCCGCGCCTGGGCACCATCTCGCCGTGGTCGTCCAAGGCGACCGACATCGCGCACAACTGCGGCCTCGCCGCAGTGAAGCGCATCGAGCGCGGCACCGCCTATTACGTCGATTCCAAGGCCGCCGGTATCGCCGGCCCGCTGCACGACCGCATGACGGAAACCGTGCTCGCGTCGTTCGACGAGGCCGCGCGGCTCTTCGAGCATGTGCCGCCGCGGCCTCTCGCATCCGTTCCGCTTCAAGCGTTGCGCCAGGCGAACAAGGACCTCGGCCTCGCGCTCAGCGACGACGAGATCGAGTACCTCGAGCGCGCGTACCAGTCGCTCGGCCGCGACCCGACGGATGCCGAGCTCACCATGTTCGCGCAGGCGAACTCGGAGCACTGCCGCCACAAGATCTTCAATGCCGACTGGATCGTCGACGGCGAGAAGAAGCCGCAGTCGCTCTTCTCGATGATCCGCCATACGCATGCCGTGACCCCCGGCGGCACGATCGTCGCGTATGCGGACAACGCGGCCGTGATGCAGGGGCGCGAAGTGCAGCGCTTCCATCCGCGCGCCGACGGCGCCTATGCGCGCCATGCGGGCAAGGTTCACACGGTGATGAAGGTGGAGACGCACAACCACCCGACGGCGATCTCGCCTTTTCCGGGTGCCTCGACCGGCGCCGGTGGCGAGATCCGCGACGAGGGCGCCACGGGGCGCGGCGCGAAGCCGAAGGCCGGCCTCGTCGGCTACTCGGTATCCAACCTGCGTATCCCCGGGCACGAGAACCCGTGGGAGAAGTCGGCGGCGGGAAAACCCGACCGCATCGCTTCCGCGCTCGACATCATGCTCGAGGGACCGATCGGCGCGGCCTCGTTCAACAACGAGTTCGGCCGGCCGAACCTGCTCGGCTACTTCCGCACCTTCGAGCAGACCGTGGGAGGAACTGCGCGCGGCTACCACAAGCCGATCATGCTGGCCGGCGGCCTCGGCAACATCTCGGCCTTGCACACGATGAAGGAGGGATTGCCGGCCGGCACGCTGCTCGTCCAGCTCGGCGGCCCGGGCCTCCTCATCGGCATGGGCGGCGGCGCGGCATCCTCCATGGGCGCCGGGTCCAACGTCGCCGATCTCGACTTCGATTCCGTCCAGCGCGGCAACGCGGAGATGCAGCGCCGCGCGCAGGAGGTCATCGACCGCTGCTGGCAGATGGGCGGCGCGAACCCGATCCTCTCGATCCACGACGTCGGCGCGGGCGGCCTGTCGAACGCCGTGCCGGAGCTCGCCTGGTCCGCGGAGCGTGGCGCGCAGCTCGAGCTGCGCAAGATTCCGAGCGAGGACACCGGCATGTCGCCGCGCGAGATCTGGTGCAACGAGGCGCAGGAGCGCTACGTGCTCGGCATCGCCCCGCAATCGCTCGCCGCCTTCCAGGCGATCTGCGAGCGCGAGCGCTGCCCGTTCGCCGTGCTCGGCACCGCGACGGACGACGGGCGCCTCGTCCTGAACGACGAGAAATTCAAGACCAAGCCGGTCGACATCGACCTCTCGGTGATCCTCGGCAAGCCGCCGAAGATGCTGCGCGACGTGCGCCACGCGCGGCCGAAGCTCGAGCCGATCGCGCTCGGCGCCATCGCGCCGGACGCCGCGGCGCACCGCGTGATGCGCCATCCCGCCGTGGCGGCGAAGCATTTCCTCGTCTCGATCGGCGACCGCACGGTGGGCGGGCTCTGCTCGCGCGATCCGTTCGTCGGCCCGTGGCAGGTGCCGGTGGCCGACTGCGCGGTCACGCTGCTCGACTACGAGGGCTACGCCGGCGAAGCGATGGCGATCGGCGAGCGCACGCCGCTCGCGGTAATCGACGCCCCGGCGTCCGGCCGCATGGCCGTGGGCGAGGCGATCACCAACATCGCCGCGGCCCGCATCGGCTCGCTCTCCAGCGTGAAGCTGTCCGCGAACTGGATGGCGGCCGCCGGCTATCCGGGAGAGGACGCGGCGCTCTACGACACGGTGCGCGCGGTCGCGATGGAGCTCTGCCCGGCGCTCGGCGTGTCGATTCCGGTCGGCAAGGATTCGCTGTCCATGCAGACGCGCTGGGACGGCAAGGAGATCGTGAGCCCGGTCTCGCTCATCGTCTCGGCATTCGCGCCGGTCGAGGACGTGCGCGAGACGCTCACGCCGCAGCTGCGCACCGACGCGGGCGACACCGAGCTCGTGCTCATCGACCTGGGCTGCGGCCGCAATCGCCTCGGCGGCTCGATCCTCGCCCAGACCCACGGCATGCTCGGCGACCAGTGTCCCGACGTGGACGATCCGGCGCTGCTGAATGGTTTCTTCGGCGCCGTGCAGGACCTGCGGCCGCTCATCCTCGCGTACCACGACCGCTCCGACGGCGGGCTGTTCACCACGGTCTGCGAGATGTCCTTCGCCGGGCACTGCGGCGTCACGATCAACATGGACGCGCTCACCTTCGACGCCGCCGCCGACGACGTCGACGCCTTCAAGCGCAACGCCGACGAGCAGCTCGCCGGCCGCGCGCGCGACCTCGCGCTGGCGGCGCTCTTCAACGAGGAGCTTGGCGCCGTGATCCAGATCCGCGCGAGCGACCGGCCGAAAGTGATGCAGCGCCTTCGCGAGGCCGGGCTCGGCGCGCACAGCCACGTCATCGGCCAGCTCAACACCCGCGACGAGGTCCGCTTCACGCGCAACGGCCGCCCGCTCTACCTCAACAAGCGCGACCACACCCAGCGCACCTGGGGCGAGACCACCTACCGCCTGCAGGCGCTGCGCGACCACCCGGAATCGGCACGCGAGGAATTCGACCGCATCATCGATCCGAACGACCCAGGCTTGTCGCTACAGTTGACCTTCCAAATCGGCGCGCCGGCCGTGCAGACGGGAGTGCGGCCCCGCGTCGCGATCCTGCGAGAGCAGGGCGTCAACGGCCAGACCGAGATGGCGGCGGCGTTCGATCGCGCGGGCTTCGAGGCAGTCGACGTGCACATGACCGATCTCCTCGGCGGGCGCCATACGCTCGGCGGCTTCAAGGGCATCATCGCCGGCGGCGGCTTTTCCTACGGCGACGTGCTCGGCGCGGGACGCGGCTGGGCCGGCACGATCATCCACAACGCCCGAGTGCGCGGCGAGTTCGAGAAGTTCTTCGCGCGCAAGGACACCTTCGCGCTCGGCGCGTGCAACGGCTGCCAGATGTTCGCCGCGCTGAAGGAGATCGTGCCCGGCGCCGCGCACTGGCCGCTCTTCGTGCGCAACAAGTCGGAGCAGTTCGAAGCGCGCTTCGTGATGGTCGAGATCACCGATAGCCCGTCGATCTTCTTCAGGGGCATGAGCGGCAGCCGCATACCCATCGTCACCGCGCACGGCGAGGGCCGCGCTCAGTTCGACAACACCAGCCCTCAGCTCGTCTGCATGCGCTACATCGACAACCGCGGCGAGGCGACCGAGGTCTATCCGTACAACCCGAGCGGCACGCCGGCCGGCATCACCGGCCTCACTACCGCCGACGGCCGCTTCACCATCCTCATGCCGCACCCCGAGCGCTGCTTCCGCACCGTGCAGATGTCCTGGCAGCCGCCGGGCCTCGGCGAGGACTCGCCGTGGATCCAGATGTTCCGCAACGCGCGCAGCTGGGTCGGCTAATTCGGGGTCAGTGCGCTAATTCAATCGCCCGGGCGGGGCGTGCCCCAGATTTTGTTCTTCCGCGCCCAATGGCCGATGTCCGACTCGGCCTTCTGGAAGGCGTTCTTGTCGGATTTGTCGGACGCGTGCTTCTGCTCTTTCTTCTTCGCGTGGGACTTCGCCTTCTCGGACTTCTTCGCGTCGGCTTTATTCTCGTCCGCATGCGCGAATCCGCCGGCGAGGGCCAGCATGAGGGCGAGAGCGATGGTCTTCTTCATTTTGCGACGGCCTCCCAGATCTTTCCCGGGGTAGTGAACCAGACGCCCGGCGCCTTCGCAAGGTGATTTAGCGCACGGCGCAGATGCTTTAGGCGATACGGCTGGCCAATGATGTACGGGTGCAACGCGACGCCCATGACGAGCGGCTGCGCCTTGGACTGCGCCGCCATCTCGTCGAAGTTGTCGACGATCATGTCGGCGAAATCCGTGGCGTCCATCTGCCGCGCGATGATCATCGGGATGTCGTTCAGCTCCTGCGGGTAGGGGATCGACCACAGCTCGCCGGACTTCGTCGCGAACTTCGTCGGCTGGTCGTCGTGGCACCAGTTGAGCGTGTATTTGTACCCCGTCTCCGTAAGGAGGTCCGGCGTATGGAAGCTCTCGGATATCCACGGCGAGAGCCATCCGCCGGGCGTGACGCCCGACTCCTTGCGGATGCGCTCGCGGCAGCCGCGCAGGAGCTCGCGCTCGTCGTCGACCTTCATGTCGGCCTGGCGCTCGGCGTTCGTATGGCCGTGGCCGATCAGCTCGTCGCCGCGCTTCACGAACGCCTCGATCACTTCCGGGCAATAGTCGTAGAGCGAGGTGTTGATGAGCGCGCCGAGCGGCAGCTTGAGCGACTCGAAGAGCTCGAGGCAGCGCCAGACGCCGACGCGGTTGCCGTAGTCGCGCCAGGAATGGTTGAGGACGTCGGGCTCCGGGCTCTTCGGCCCCAGGCTGGCGCCCAAGCCCACGCCGAACTCGAAGTGCTCGATGTTGAAGCCGATATAGACGGCGAGCCGCTTGCCGCCCGGCCAACTGTAGTCGGGCCGGCGCGTGATCGCCGAGTACTCGTACCGGCCGTGGTGTTTGAGGGGACGCTGCACCAGATCAGGGCTTCGCGAGGCCGGCGCGCACCAGGAGCCACTCGGCGCTGTCGTTCCAGACTTCCATCATCACGATCTTGCCGCGCCGCACGACGTAGCGGTCGACGTAGCGGTTGCCCTCGAACTTCGTGCCGTCCGGCCATTCGCCGTAGAGGGTGCCCGTCTGATAGACGACGGTCTCGTCCTCGCTGCCGCCCTCGGCGACGTGGGTCGGGCCGAAGGCCTTCTTCACCCACTTGTAGCGGCCGCGGTTGAAGGCGGCGCATTCCGAGGGGTCGCGCATTGCCCGGTTGCCGGTGAAGCGGATCTCCATCTCCGGGGCGCAGTAGCCGCGGGCGGCCTGGGGGTCCGGGATCATCAGCACGCGCAAATAGTCTTCGACGATTTTTGCGGCCGGATTCATGGCGCGGAGACTAGCATGGCATGCGACCTGCTAAGCTTGGCCGTCCATCACGGGAGGATCCATGAAACGCCTGCTCATTTCTCTTGCGCTCGCCGCGGCTATTCCGGCCTTCGCGCAGGAGCCCATCAAGATCGGCCTGGTGACTGCGCTCTCCGGCCAGTCGGCGCGCGCCGGTGAGGCCATCACGCGCGGCCTGCAGGTCGCCATCGACGAGATCAACGCGAAGGGCGGCCTGCTGAACGGCCGCAAGCTCGAGCTCCTGCGGCGCGACGACGAGTCGATTCCCGCGAAGGGCGTGATCGCCGCGCGCGAGCTGTACTTCAAGGAGAAGGTCGCGGTGCTGATCGGCGGGCTGGATTCGCCGGTCGCGCTCGCCATCGTGCCGATCGCGAACGAGAACAAGATGGTGTTCATGGATCCGTGGGCGGCCGGCACGCCGATCACGAAGAACGGCGCCAAGGACAATTACGTGTTCCGCGTCTCTGCGGTCGACGAGCTCGTCGACAAGGCGATGCTCCAGTACGCGCAGAAGGTCTACAAGGCCCAGAAGCCGGGCATGATCCTGGTGAACAACCCGTGGGGCGAGTCGAACGAGAAGGGCCTGACCGCCGCGCTCAACGAGAGGAAGATGAAGCCCGCCGGCATCGAGAAGTTCGAGGGCAACGACGTCGATGTGGTGCCGCAGCTCTCGCGGCTGAAGTCGGCCGGCACGGACGTGCTGTTCCTCGTCGGCAACGTCGGGCCGTCGTCGCAGGTCGTGAAGTCGCTCGACCGCATGGGCTGGATGCCGCCGATCGTGTCGCACTGGGGCCCGGCCGGCGGCCGCTTTACCGAGCTCGCCGGTCCGAGCGCGAAGAACGTCCACTTCGTGCAGACCTACAGCTTCTTCGGCAATCAATCGCCGGTGGGCCAGAAGGTCCTTAAGGCGCTGATGGCCAAGTATCCGGACATCAAGGGCGCCGGCGACGTGACGCCGGCCGTCGGGGTTGCAAATGCCTATGACGCCATGATGCTGAGCGCGCTCGCCATCCAGAACGCCGGCTCGACCGAAGGGAAGAAGGTCCGCGACGGCTACTACAAGATCGGCAAGTACGAGGGCCTCATCAAGACCTACAACAAGCCCTTCACGCCGCAGAACCACGACGCCCTGACCGAGAACGACTACGTCTGGGCGCAGTTCATCGATAATCAGATCCTGCCGGTGGGGATGCACAAGTAACCGCAGGACAGAAGGGAAGACCAACGGCCGCCTCGCGCGGCCGTTTTTATTGATGATCGGATCGGCACTCGTTTCGGGATTGGGCCTGGGCAGCATGTACGGCCTGATCGCGCTCGGCTTCTACGTCACCTACGCGGTGTCGAGCACGGTGAACTTCGCGCAGGGCAGCTCGATGATGCTCGGCGCGGTGTTCGCGTACACGTTCGCCGTCAAGTTCGGCTGGCATTTCGTGCCGGCGGCGGCGATGTCGCTCGTCCTCTGCGCACTGTACGGATTGCTGGTGGAGATCGTGGCCGTGCGGCCGTTCGCGCGGCGCGGGTCGAACGCGTGGCTGATGGCCACCGTCGCGCTCGGCATCGTCGCCGACAACACGGTGCTCTTCACCTTCGGCAGGGAGCCGCGGGGCTTCGTGCTGCCATGGGCGAGCGAAGGGTTGATGGTGCTCGGCATCCACGTCTCGAAGATGCAGCTCGCCATCCCGGCCTTCGGCCTGGGGCTCGCCGCGCTCCTCCATTGGTTCGCGCGCGGCACGAAGTACGGCAAGGCGATGCTCGCGGTGGTGCAGAACGCCGACGCGGCGCGCCTGATGGGCATCAACGTGCCGCTCGCCATCATGGCGGCGTATGCAGTCTCCACGGCCTTCGCCGGCGCGGCCGGAATCATGATCGCGCCGCTCTTCAACGTGCACTCCGACATGGGGACGCTCTTCGGCCTGAAGGCTTTCGCCGTCGCCATCCTCGGCGGCCTGACGAGCGCCTGGGGCGTGATGCTGGCCGGTCTTCTCTTCGGCATCGTCGAGTCGCTGATCACGGCCTTCCTTGGCTCCTCGTATACGCAGATCCTGACGTTCACGCTGGTGATCGTCGCGCTCGCCATCATGCCGAACGGGCTCTTCGGCCGCGCGGAGCTGAAAAAGGTATGAAGCTCGCCGGTCTCATCGTCGCCTTTGCTGCCGCCATCGCGTTCACCGCGATGGGGAACAGCTACTACGTCTTCATCATGGCGACCCTCGGCCTCACCGCGCTGGTCGGCATCGGGCTCAACGTGCTGCTCGGCCTCACCGGCCAGGTCTCCTTCGGCCACGTGGGGTTCTATGCCATCGGCGCGTACACCGCCGCCGTGCTCACCGTGACGCTGAAATGGAATTTCTGGCTCGCGCTGCCGGTCGCCGCCTTGCTCGCCGGCGCGACCGGCGCGCTGCTCGCCCTGCCGGCGATGCGCGTGCGCGGACCGTACCTCGCCATGGTGACCATCGCGTTCGGCTTCGTGATCGAGAACATCGCGGTCGAGTGGCGCGGCGTCACCGGGGGACAGAACGGCATCATGGGCAGCGCCCGGCCGACCTTCCTCGACACCGAGCGCGCCATCGCCATCGCCGCGATCGTGCTGGCCGCGCTGGCGACGTGGGGTTTCCACGTCCTCACCAGGACCCGATGGGGCGCCGCCATGCGCGCGGTGAAGGACTCGGAGGTAGCCGCCGAATCGATCGGCCTCGACCCGGTGCGCATCAAGACCGCGGCCTTCGCCATCTCCGCCTTCTGCGCCGGCGTGGCGGGCGCCTTCTTCTTCGCCTTGTCCGGCTTCGTCACGCCGTCGACCTTTGCCTTCTCGCAATCGATCCTCTTCGTGCTGGTGGTGATCATCGGCGGCGCCGGCTCGCTCGCCGGGCCGCTGGTCGGCGCGACGATCGTGGTGCTGCTGCCCGAATTCCTCGCCGCGCTCGCCGAATACCGCCTGCTCTTCTTCGGCGCGCTGCTCCTCGTCGTCCTGTGGCTGGCGCCCGACGGAGTGGTGGGCGTCGTGCAGCGCCTCGCCGGGCGCCGGCGCAAGCCGCGCCTCGCGCCGGCCGCCGACGTGACGCTCGGCGAGCCGCGGCGCGCGGTGCTGCAGGCCGAGCGCATCGGCATCGCGTTCGGCGGCCTGAAGGCGGCGACTGACGTGTCGCTGCGCGCCGATGCCGGAAGGATCACGAGCCTCATCGGCCCCAACGGCGCAGGCAAGACCACGGTGCTCAACATGCTGTCCGGCTTCTATCGCCCCGACGCCGGCGCCATCCGCATCGGCGGCGTGGAAGTGCAGGGTCGCGCCGCTTGGCGCGTCGCGCGCGCCGGCATTGCGCGTACCTACCAGACGACACAGCTCTTCGGCTCCATGACCGTGGCGGAGAACCTCGCCATCGCCGGCGGCGGCGAGGCGCTGCTTTCGTTCGTGAACTACCGCGGCGACCTCGACGTGCGCGCCGCCGACTTGCCGCACGTCGACAAGCGCCTCGTCGAGATCGCGCGCGCACTCGCCACGCGGCCGTCGGTCCTCCTGCTCGACGAGCCGGCCGCCGGCCTATCGAGACAGGACAAGCAGACCCTGGCGGTGCTCCTGCAGCGCATTGCGGACAGCGGCATCGCGGTGGTGCTGGTCGAGCACGACATGGACGTCGTCATGGGCATCTCCGATACGGTGGTGGTGCTCGATGCCGGCGTGGTCATCGCTTCCGGCGCGCCGGCCGACGTGCAGCGCGACCCGGCGGTGCGCAAGGCGTACCTCGGCGAGCATGCGCTCGAGCCGCGTGGGGCCCGCGCTGCCGGATCGGGTCGTCCGTTCCTGGTGGTGGACCGGCTGGAGGCGGGCTATGGCGCCGAGCCGGTATTGAAAGGCGTGGCGCTCGAGGTGCGGGAGCGCGAGATGGTCGCGGTGCTCGGCGCGAACGGCGCCGGCAAATCGACACTGATGCGCGCGATCAGCGGGCTGCTCCGCCCGGTGAAGGGCGGCATCGCGTTCGGCGGCGAAGACATCACGCGGCTGCCGGCGCACAACGTCATGCCGCGCGGGCTCGTGCTCGTGCCGGAAGGCCGGCAGGTTTTCCCGGAGCTCTCCGTGCTGCACAACCTCGAGCTCGGCGCATTCCGTCGTGGAGACGATGCAAAGGCGGACATCGAGTCGATGCTCGAGCGCTTCCCGCGCCTGCGCGCGCGCCTGCATCAGCGCGCGGGACTGCTCTCGGGCGGCGAGCAGCAGATGCTCGCCATCGCGCGCGGCCTGATGGCGCGGCCGAAGCTGCTCCTTCTCGACGAGCCGTCGCTCGGCCTCGCGCCGGCCGTCATCAACGATCTCTTCGCGGCGCTCGACCGCCTGCGCGCCGAGTCGGCCACCATTTTGCTTGTCGACCAGATGGCGGGCCTCGCGCTCGCGCTCGCCGACCGCGCGTACGTCATCGAGGGCGGGCGCATCGTCGCCTCCGGCGCGGCGAGCGAAATCGCCGCGACCGGTGCGCTGGAGAAGGCGTACCTGGCCGTAAACTAGGCATTCATCCCGAGGAGAACCCCCAAGTGAGCATCACGCGCCACGACTCGAGCAGCATCCTTTCGCAGGCCGTCGAGCACGGCAACACCGTTTATCTCGCCGGCATCGTCGCCAAGGACTTGAACAAGGACGTGAAGGGACAGACGAAGGAGATCCTGGACGAGATCGACCGCCTGCTCGGCAAGGCCGGCTCGAGCAAGTCGAAGGTGCTCCAGGCGCACATCTGGGTCACCGACATCCGCAACCGCGCGCCGATGAACGAGGTGTGGACGTCGTGGGTCGATTCGAAGAACCTGCCGGCGCGCGCCTGTGTCGAGGCGAAGCTCGCCGACCCGAAGGCGCTGGTCGAGATCATGGTCATCGCGGCGAAGTGACATGGCGCAGCCCGCGAAGAACACGGTGTGCCTCTGGTTCAACGGCGACGCGGAGGAGGCGGCCCGGTTTTACGCCAAGACCTTTCCCGACTCGTCCGTCGACGCGGTGCACCGCGCGCCCGGCGACTTTCCCTCCGGGAAGAAGGGCGATGTCTTGACGGTTGAATTCACCGTCATGGGCATCCCGTGCATCGGGCTGAACG
Source organism: Burkholderiales bacterium (assembly GCA_035554335.1). Taxonomy (GTDB): domain Bacteria; phylum Pseudomonadota; class Gammaproteobacteria; order Burkholderiales; family SG8-39; genus SCGC-AG-212-J23. The sequence goes on along the minus strand of DATMIG010000219.1, from coordinate 9,629 downwards.
GCGGACCCGCGTTCAAGCATAGCGAAGCGTTCTCCTTCCAGGTCGCCACCGTCGACCAGGCGGAAACCGATCGCTACTGGAACGCCCTCGTCGGCAACGGCGGCCAGGAGAACGCGTGCGGCTGGTGCAAGGACAAATGGGGACTGTCGTGGCAGATCACGCCGATCGCCCTGACGAAGGCCTTCACCGACCCGGATCGCGCCGCCGCCAAGCGCGCGTTCGACGCAATGATGGATATGCGCAAGATCGACGTCGCCAAGATCGAGGCCGCACACCGCGGCCGTTGATTATTCGAAGAGATTAATCACCGCGTCCAGGCCCCCGTAGGTCACCGCGCAGCTCGCCTGCTCGCGCACCACGGGCTTGGCGTGGAACGCGACCGACACGCCGGCCTCCGCCATCATCTTCAAGTCGTTCGCGCCGTCGCCGATGGCCACCGTCTGCTCCCGTCGGGCGCCGAGCTCCTTCATTACCTCGCGAAATTTCGCGGCCTTGGCTTCGGCGTCGACGATGTCGCCGAGCACCTGTCCGGTCAGCTTGCCGCCCGCGACTTCGAGGCGGTTGGAGATCGTGTAGTCGATGCCGAGCCGCTCCTTCAGCCGGTCGGTGAAGAAGGTGAACCCGCCGGAGACGAGCAGCAGCTTCACGCCGTGCTTCTTGCAGGCGGCGATGAGCTGCTCCGCGCCCAACGTGAGCTTTAGCCGCTCCTCATAGACTCTCAGCAACGAGTTTTCCGGCAGGGCCGCAAGCAGCCCGACCCGCTTGCGCAGGCTCTGCGGGTAGTCTAGCTCGCCGCGCATCGCCTGCGCGGTGATGGACGCAATCTCGGTCTTGCAGCCGGCGAAATCGCCGAGCTCGTCGATGCACTCGATCGTGATCAGCGTCGAGTCCATGTCCATCGCGAGGAGCTTCAGGTCGGCGAAGCGCGTGCCGTCGGGGACGAAGCCGTAGTCGATGCGCGCCTTCTCGCAGTAGGGCGCGATCTCGTTCGTCGGGGCAGCGCCTTGGATCCGCCAGGCACGCTCGGCGATTTTGTGGATGCGGGTCGAGCCGGCCAGGCGGGCGAGGTCGTTCGCCTGCTCGGCCGTCATGGCTGGACCTTGAACAACCAGATTCACGGCGCAGATCAATGGGGAAATAAGAAGGGGGAGACTTACGCCGCCAGCTGGACGAGGATGTCCTTCACCGCCTTGGCGCGCTCTTCCCAGGCGGGCAGCTTGGCGTCGACGCGCAGGCGGTCGGGGCCGGCGAGGCGGGCGCCGCGGCCCTTCTTCTGCACGAACGCGATCACCTTGCTCGAGTCGATCGGCGGGTTCTTCACGAACTGGAGCTGGACCGCCTCGTGGGTGGCATCGACGCGCGCCACGCCGAGCGGGCGGGCGGCGAGGCGCACTTCGTGGCAATGCATGAGAGCGCGCGCGGGATCCGGCAGCGGGCCGAAGCGGTCGACGAGCTCCTCGGTGAGCGCACCGAGCTCGTCGGGACTCTGCGCATCGGCGAGGCGCTTGTAGATGTTCAGGCGCTCGTGCACGTCGCTGCAGTACGTCTCGGGGAGGAGCGCCGGCACGTGCAGGTTGACCTCGGTCGAGATGTCGATGTCGTCTTGCAGGTCGATCGCCTTTCCCGCCTTCAGGCGCCGCACCGCGCGGTCGAGCATGCGCGTGTAGAGCGAGAAGCCGACTTCCTGGATCTCGCCGGACTGCGATTCGCCGAGGATCTCGCCGGCGCCGCGGATCTCGAGGTCGTGCATCGCGAGGTAGAAGCCCGAACCGAGCTCCTCCATCTGCTGGATCGCCTCGAGGCGCTTCTGCGCGTTCTTGCTCAGCGCGTCCTCGGGCGGCGTGAGGAGGTAGGCATACGCCTGATGGTGCGAGCGCCCGACGCGGCCGCGCAGCTGGTGGAGCTGCGCCAGGCCGAACTTGTCGGCGCGGTTGATGACGATGGTGTTGGCATGCGGGTTGTCGATGCCGGTCTCGATGATCGTCGAGCAGAGCAGCACGTTCGAGCGCTGCGCGGTGAAGTCGCGCATCACGCGCTCGAGGTCCCGCTCGGGCATCTGGCCGTGCGCGATCGCGATGCGCGCCTCGGGCAGCAGGCGCGCCAGGCGTTCCTGCATGCGCTCGATCGAGTCGACCTCGTTGTGCAGGAAGTACACCTGGCCGCCGCGCTTCAGCTCGCGCATGACGGCTTCGCGGATCAGGCCTTCGGAGAAAGGCGAGACGAAGGTCTTGATGGCGAGGCGCTTCTGGGGCGCGGTGGCGATGACCGAGAAATCGCGGATGCCTTCGAGCGACATGGCGAGCGTGCGCGGGATCGGCGTCGCGGTGAGCGTCAGCACGTCGACCTCGGCGCGCATCTTCTTCAGCATCTCCTTCTGCCGCACGCCGAAGCGGTGCTCCTCGTCGATGATCACCAGGCCCACGCGCGGCAGCTTCACGTCGCGGCCGAGCAGCTTGTGCGTGCCGATGACGATGTCGACCTCGCCCTTGCCCAGGCGCTCGAGGATCTCGTTCGTCTGCTTCGCCGTCTTGAAGCGTGACAGCTCGGAAATTCGCACCGGCCAGTCGGCGAAGCGGTCGGAGAAGGTCTGGAAGTGCTGCTCGGCGAGCAGCGTGGTGGGGCAGAGCACGACGACCTGCTTGCCGTCGGCCACGGCGATGAACGCGGCGCGCAGCGCGACTTCGGTCTTGCCGAAGCCGACGTCGCCACATACCAGGCGATCCATCGGCTTGCCGGAGGCCATGTCGGCCACCACCGCCTCGATCGCCGCCTGCTGGTCGGGCGTTTCCTCGAAGCCGAAGCCCGACGCGAACGCTTCCACGTCGTGCTGCTTGATGCCGAAGGCGTGCCCATGCCGGGACGCGCGCTTGGCATAGATCGCGAGCAGCTCGGCCGCCGTGTCGCGCACCTGCTTCGCGGCGCGCGCCTTCGCCTTGTCCCACTGGCCGCTGCCGAGCTTGTGCAGCGGCGCTTCTTCCGGCTGCGCGCCGCTATAGCGGCCGATCACGCCGAGCTGCGACACCGGCACGTAGAGCTTGTCGCCGTCCTCGTATTCGAGCAGCAGGAATTCCGCCTTGCCGTCCTCGAGATCGAGGGTCACCAGTCCCTGGTAGCGGCCGATGCCATGCTCCTCGTGCACCACCGGATCGCCGACCTTGAGCTCCGACAGGTCGCGCAGCATGCCCTCGACGGAGCTGCGCTTCTCGGCCGTGCGCGAGCGGCGGCGGACTACGCCGGCGTAAAGCTCGGCCTCGGTGATGATCGCCCAGCCTTCCGCCGGCACCGAGAAGCCGTGCGCCAGCGGCGCGATGCCGAGCACGAACGAAGCGGGATTCGCCTGGAGCTGCTCGAAGCTCGCGGCCTGCGCGGGCTTCAGGCCGTATTCGGCGAAGTAGTTCGCCATGGTCTCGCGCCGGCCCGGGGACTCGGCGGCGACCATCACCTTCAGCTTCGAGGTATCGAGGAACTGCTTCAGCGACGCCAGCGGATCCTGCGCGCGCCGGTCGACGGCCACCGAAGGCAGGGCGCTCGCCGCGAGGGGGCCTTCGTCCGGCTCGCCGGTTTCGAACAGGTCGATGCGCGGATGGTCCTTCGCGCGGACGTAGAACTCCTCAGCCGGGATGAATATCGCGTTCGGCGGCAAGAGCGGCCGGTCCGGGTCGCCGCCCTGCATGCGGTGGCGCGACTGGATGTCACGCCAGAAGTCGTTGATCGCGCCGGAGACGTCGTGATGCAGCGCGAGCGTGCAGCCCTTGGGCAAATAATCGAACAGCGTGGCGACGGAGTCGAAGAAAAGCGGCAGGTAGTACTCGACCCCCGCTGCCGGGATGCCGTTCGACACGTCGCGATAAAGGCGCTTCTTCGACGGATCGCCCTCGAAGATCTCGCGCCATCGGGTGCGGAAGCGCGTGCGGCCGGCCTCGTCGAGCGGGAACTCGCGCGCCGGCAGCATGCGCACGTCGTTCACCGCATAGACCGTGCGCTGGGTGTCGACGTCAAAGGTCTTTATGCTGTCGATCGTCTCGTCGTCGAGGTCCAGGCGATAGGGCAGCGCGCTTCCCATCGGGAAGAGGTCGATCAGCCCGCCGCGCACGCAGAACTCGCCCGGCGCCACCACCTGCGTGACATGCTGGTAGCCGGCGGTGGCGAGCTGCGCCTTCAGCTGCTCGACATCGAGGTCGATGCCGGTTTTCAGGAAGAACGTGTGAGCCGCGATGTAGGCGGGCGGGCACAGCCGCACCAGCGCCGTGGACGCCGGCACGACGGCGATGTCAAAGTCGCCGCGCTGGATGCGATAGAGCGTGGCGAGGCGCTCGGAAACGAGGTCGTGGTGCGGCGAGAACTGGTCGTAGGGCAGCGTCTCCCAGTCGGGCAGCAGGCACACGCGGAGCTGCGGCGAGAACCAGCCGATCTCCTCGACCAGGCGCTGCGCGTCGAGCGCGGTGGCGGCGACCACCGCGACCGGATGCTCTTCCTGCGCCAGGCGCGCGAGCGCCAGCGCGTCAGCCGAGCCGGCGAGCTGGGTGTAACGCCTGCGGGAGGGAAGTGAATCGCGCTGCATCAACTACCAACGTATGCAATTATATCGCCCTGAATTAGAAGAACTTTGGCCACCTTCGCCCTGATCCCCGCTGCAGGTTCCGGCTCCCGCTTGCGCGCAGCTGCGCCCAAGCAGTATTCGCCGCTCGCGGGACATCCGATGCTCTGGCATGCGGTTCGAGCAGTTTGCGTGCCGCCGGTGACTGCGGTATTCGTTGTACTCGCTCCGGATGATGCGCAGTTCGCGCGCGAGGACTGGAGCGCCTTCGGGGACAAAGTGCATCCGCTCTACTGCGGCGGCGAGACGCGCCGCGATTCGGTCTATAACGGGCTCGTCGCCATGGCGGGCGCCGCGGACCCCGACGACTGGGTGCTGGTGCACGACGCGGCGCGGCCTTGCTTGCCCGCGAAGGACCTTCACGCACTGATGCAGGAAGGCGCCGGCGACGCGGTCGGCGCCATCCTCGCGCTTCCGGCCGCCGACACCGTGAAGATGGCGACGAAGGACGAAGGCGGGACGGTGCGCATCGGCGGTACGCTCGACCGGTCATTCGTGTGGCTGGCGCAGACGCCGCAGATGTTCCGCGCGGGGCTGCTGATGCGCGCGCTCGCCCAGGCGCCGGGTGCGACCGACGAAGCGTCCGCCGTCGAGGCGCTGAACCTCAAGCCGCGCCTCGTTGCCGGCAGCCGCGAGAACCTGAAGGTGACCTACGTAGAGGACCTGGCGATAGCCGCATCGATCCTGGAGCGTCGCGCATGAGCCTATTGATATGAGAATCGGGCAGGGCTTCGACGTGCATCCACTGGTCGCCGGGCGCAAGCTGATCATCGGCGGCGTCGACATTCCGTACGAGAAAGGGCTCGACGGCCACTCGGACGCCGACGTCCTGCTGCATGCCGTCTGCGACGCGCTGCTCGGCGCGGCAGGTCTTGGCGACATCGGCCAGCACTATCCCGATACGAGCGTCGAGTTCAAGGGCGTCGACAGCCGGCATTTGCTGCGCGACGTGGCGAAGAAGCTCGCCGCCCAGCGCGTGCGCGTGGTTAACATAGACGCCACCATCATTGCCCAGGCCCCGCGCATGGCCCCGCACATGGCGCGCATGATCGGCAACATCGCCGCCGACCTCGGTATCACGCCGGCGTGCGTGAACATCAAGGCCACGACCACCGAGCACCTCGGCTTCCTCGGCCGCCTGGAGGGCATCGCGGCGCAGGCAGTCGCGCTGCTGGAGTAAATGTACTCGCCGCCGTACAACCGCATGGAGGACCGCACGGAGCTGGTGCAATTCCTTCGCGCCAACAACTTCCCGGTGATCATCACGCGCGGCCTGCAGGCCTCGCATCTCCCGGCCACCGTGCACGAGACCGGCACGCAGCTCGTGCTCGACATGCACATGGCGCGGCCGAACCGGCAATGGCAGGCCTTCGACGGCACGGAAGTGCTGATCATCTTCACCGGGCCGCATGCCTACATCTCGCCGCGCTGGTACGAGGAAAAGGAGCGCGTGCCGACGTGGAATTACACCGCGGTGCATCTTTACGGCATGCCGGAGCTGGTCGAGGACCGGCGCGAGAAGCACGCCGGCATGCGCCACCTCGTCGCGACGATGGATCCGCAGTGGCTGCCGCAGTTCGATGCGCTGAGCCGCGAGTACGTCGAGAAGATGCTCGGCGGCATCGTCAATTTCCGCATCCCGATCACGCGCATCGAGACGCGCTGGAAGCTGTCGCAGAACCGCGGCCGGCGCGAGATGGAGCTCATCGCCGAGGAGCTGCGCAAGCAGGGCGAGTCGGCGCTCGCCGAGCTCACCCTGAAGCACCTCGTGAAGTAGTGCGGCTCTTCTTCGCCCTCTGGCCGCCGCGCGAGACTGCGCAGGCACTGGCCGACTGGGCGGCCGAAGTGCGGAAGCAGGCCGGCGGCAAGGTCACCGCGACCGAGAACATCCACCTCACGCTCGCGTTTCTCGGCGATGCCGATGCCGATGCCGCCCTCCAGGCCGCGCGCCGGGTCCAGGGGCGCCGCCACCAGTTGCCGATCGAAACCGCGAAGTACGTGCGGCGCAACGAAATGGTCTGGGTCGCTCCCGTCGCCATGCCGGCGGAGCTGGCGGAGCTGGTGCAATCGCTGCACACGGCGCTACGCGCTCATTCGTTTCGACTGGAAGAGCGGCCATTCGCCGCTCATGTGACGCTCATCCGCAAGGCGCGGCAGCCGACGTCGCTGCCGCCGCTGCCGGCCGTGGCATGGCCGGTGCGCGAGTTCGCGCTGATCAGCTCGCGTACCTCGTCGAAGGGCTCGACCTACGAGCCGGTCGAGCTCATAGCACTTCGTTGAACAGATAAACGGCGCCGTCCTTCACCTTGTGCACCAGGCCGCGGCGCCGCCACTGGTCGGCCTGCAGCTCCCGGCAGAGCTTGAGGTCGGCGCTGAAGATCTCCTCGAATTTCCGGGCGAGCGCGGCGTCCTTGAAGCCGATCGTGATTTCGTCGTTGGTCTCGAAAGACCGGTCGTCGAAGTTGCTGGAGCCGACCGCGCACCAGACGCCGTCCACCGTCAGCACCTTCTGGTGCAGCAGGGTGCGCTGGTATTCAAAGAGGCGCACGCCGCCGTCGAGCAGCTTCTGGAAGGTGTAATGGGCGGCGTGCTGCACGATCTTCATGTCCGAGGCGTCGAGGGCGGGCACCATGATGCGCACGTCGACGCCGCGCTTCACGGCGGCAGTGAATGCATTGATGGCGTCCGGCTCGGGGATGAAGTAGGGGTTCTGGATCCAGAGCCGCTCCTTCGCACAGCAGATGATGGTGTGGTGCAGGATCTTCACCGCGGGCGCCGAGCCCTCGGGCTTCATGCTCGCCATGTGCGCCTCGACCTCGCCGGCCGGCTCGAGCTTGGGAAAGGTGTGCTCACCGACGAAAAGCTTGCCGGTCGTCTCCACCCAGTTCTCGCCGAACGCCGATTGCACCGCGCCGACGATGGGGCCGCGCAAGCGCACCGAGATGTCGCGGAAGTGATCGCGGTCCTCGGCGTCGCCGAGCCAGTCGTCGGTGATGCAGTGGCCGCCGACCCAGGCCGTGCGGCCGTCCAGCACGGTGATCTTGCGGTGGTCGCGCTCCGGAATCACGCCGAGGTTCTTCAGGGTGCGCGGGTGGTAGAGGGCGAGCTGGCAGCCGCCGTCGCGCAGGCGCTGGCGCAGGTCCTCGCCCATCTGCCGCGTGCCCTGGGCGTCGACCAGCACCCGGACCGTCAGGCCTTCCCGCGCCTTGGCCATCAGCGCATCCGCCACGCGATCGCTGATGCGGCCTTTCTTCCAGAGGAAGGTCTCGAAATGCACCGTGTGCCGCGCGGCGCCGATGTCCTCGAGCAGGGCGTCGAAGAAGGCGCCGTTCTGGAAGATCTCGACCGTGTTGCCGGCGATCGGCATGCCGAGCGCCATGCCGGCGATCGAGGGGACGAGCTGGTCGATCGGCAGGTCGCTCTCGAGGTGCAGGTGCGGATCCTTGTGGCGCTTGATCGACCAGATGACCAGCCCGAGCACCGCCACGGCCAAGAGCAGGATGACGACGATCACGTTCATCGGATCGAATGTACCAACCCAATGTCACGCCACATCGGCGACACTTCGAACGTGGCGAAAAAGCCCGGCAGCGAAACGATCGAGATCGCAGAGCGGAAGCTCGTGGTGACGAATGCGGCGAAGGTGCTGTTCCCGAAGCCGGGCTACACCAAGCTCGATCTCGTGAACTACTACCGCGTGGTAGCCGAAGGCGCTCTGCGCGGCGCCGGCGGGCGGCCGAACATGCTGGTGCGCTACCCGAACGGGGTGGAGGGCGAGTTCTTCTACCAGAAGCGCGCGCCCGAGAGCCGGCCGGACTGGATCGAGGTCGTCGAGCTCAAGTTTCCGTCGGGACGCAGCGCGGACGAGGTGGTGCCGCGCGACGCGGCCGCGCTCGCCTGGATGGCGAACCTCGGCTGCCTCGAGCTGCACCCGCACCCGGTCCGCGCGGAAGACCTCGAGCATCCCGACGAGCTGCGCGTGGATCTCGACCCGGTACCGGGCGTGAAGTGGGCGCAGGTGCGCGAAGTGGCGGCCGTCGTCCACGCCACGCTTGAGGAGCTCGGGCTGGTCGGCTGGCCGAAGACCTCCGGCAAGCGCGGCCTGCATGTTTATGTGCGCATACAGCGGCGCTGGACGTTTGACGAGGTGAGACGCGCGGCGCTGTCGCTCGCGCGCGAGGTGGAGCGGCGCGCGCCGAAGCTCGCCACCAGCAAATGGTGGAAGGAGGAGCGCCACGGCGTCTTCGTCGACTACAACCAGAACGCGAAGGACCGCACCGTCGCCGCCGCCTATTCCGTGCGGCCGACGGAGCAGGCGACGGTGTCGGCGCCCCTCGACTGGAGGGAGGTGCCGGACTGCGAGCCGGAGGACTTCACGCTCGGCACGATGCCGAAGCGGTTCAAGCAGGCCGGCGATCGCCATGCCGGGATCGATGAAAGCGCGGGATCGCTGGATGCGTTGCTCGAGCTGTTCGACCAGCACGGCGAGGGCGACGCGCCCTGGCCGCCGCACTACCGCAAGCAGGCGGGCGAGCCCGCGCGCGTGCAGCCTTCGAAGCGCAAAAAGCTGCCGGTGATCGAGATCGGCCGCGCGAAGAAGAAGGACGATGCGCTCGCCGGCTTCGAGCGCTGGAAGAAACGGCATGCAAAAGCGGCGGCACATCTCGAAGCGGCCGACGTGCTCGTCGACCAGATGCGCGGGCGCTATACCGCGTGGTACCGGGTCCGCGTCAACCTGCAGCACGTCCCGGCGCAGCTGCGTCCGCCGCAGGGGCCGCTCGACCCGGATGAAGAGCCGGGGTTCACCCGGAACTAGCGAACACCTTTTCCAGCTCGTAGGGCTGGGTGACCTCGAGCTGGTCGTAGCGGCACTCGCGCGGCGGCTTGTCGGGCCGCCAGCGCAGGAAGATCGCCGCGTGGCGGAAGCGATCGCCCTGCAGGTGGTCGTACTTCACCTCGCAGACCCGCTCGATGCGCAGCGGCTCCCACGAGAGGTCCTTGCCCGCGCTCCAGCGGCTGTGCGCGCCGGGCA
>DATMIG010000218.1:0-6152 GCA_035554335.1 Burkholderiales bacterium | reverse complement strand
GTGAACGTCTCGATCGCGTCCTTGAAGGCGCGCTTCTGCGCGTTGGCCTGCGACGGCCGGCTGTCGAACGTGGCCTTCGCGATGATGTCCTTCTCGCTGAAGCTGCGGCTCCTCACCCGCGCCACGGCGAACGAGTCGCCGGACTGCAGCGTGCCGAGCAGGTAGTTGACGATCGCCTGCGCCTTGTCGATCTCGAGCGCGTACGTGCCCGAGGTGTCGACCAGCATGTAGACCGCCTGCGAATGGCTCTTCGAGTCGCCGCAGCCCGCTAGGGCGGCGGCGCCCAGGGTGAGGATGAATTGGCGGCGGTCCATCAGTGCCTCCGCGGGACGAGGGTTTCGTCATCGACGTCGAAGGCGGCCGCCTTCGGGCCGCGCTTGATCAGACGCTCGACCAGGAGCGGCAGCACGATGACGATATCGTAGAAGGTGACCGTGAGCCGGGTGAGGCTCTTCACCAGCGTCGCGAGCAACCGCATGCCGAGCGCCGCGCCCTGCGTCGCCGCGACGAGCACGGAGCCGAGCACGGTGCGCGCCGAGGCGATGAAGGACTCGAGCGGCACGGCGACGAACGCGAGCGCGAACGGCAGGATGAAGCCGAGCAGCATCTGGCCCGCGGTCGGGATCTTCGTCATCCAGCCGTCGGCCGCCGCGGCGTGCTGCTGCACGGTGGCGAGCGACTGGATGAGCGCGGCCTTGTCCGCGATCAGCATGTCGCGCATCAGCGCGAGCGCCGCTTCGATGCCGGCCAGCGTGATGAGCAGCGTCGCGGCGGCGAACATCAGGCGCCGGCGCGTCGTGTCGGGCAGGCCATGGATCTTCGGGAAGAGATGCGTGATGCGCAGCGTCTCCATGAGGAACAGGCCCATCGTCGCCTCGACGAAGATGATCACCAGCGCGGCGACGTCGGAGGTGCGCAGGCTCGAGGTGAGGTAGTCGCCGGCGCCGACCATCTCGGACATCGGCAGCGCGATCAGCTTGTAGTTGATGAGCGCGCCGCCGGTGGCGATGGCCAGCACGAGCGTGGTGATGGCGAGCTGCGTCGCCGCCGACACGGTGAGCGCATGCTCGGCTTCCGGCGTCTTGTTGACGATAGCCTCGAACTTCTGCATCTGCGCGTCGATCTGCCCGGCGCGGTCGTTCAGGCTCGTGACGCGGCGGTCGGCCTGGGCGAGCGTCTGCTGCAGCGAGCGCCAGAACGGCATGAAGCCGTTCAGGATCTTGTGGCGCTCCTCATACGCACCGCGGTATTCCTTCAGCATCCGCTCGTGGATCTCCTTGATGGCGCGGTTGATCTCGTCCAGCACGCGCTGCACGAGCTCGTTGCCGTTCTTCACCTTGGCGACCGCCTCGACCGCTTCCACCCACTCGGGCGGCGGCGGCGGCACTTCACCGCACTTCTTGTAGTCGTCCTCTACGCGCGTGATCTCGGCGAGCAGGCGCTGCTGCAGAGCCGGGTAGCCCTCGAGGTCGCGCTTCACCAGCGCGGCGACGCGCTCGAACTCGCGCGCGATGTGCTGCTCGGTCTCCTCGCGCCCGTGCGCGAGCAGCACCTCGCGGTTGCGGTAGCGCATGCTCTGCGCGGCGGCAAAGAGCGCGCGCGCGAGCAGGCGCAGCGGCGCGTGCGCGAGAAGGCCGGCGGCGCGCACGAACTCGTGCACCGGCCGCCGCGCCGCGTAGAGGAACGGCATCGCGATTACGAACCAGATCAGCGCCGAAAGCGCCGCGTTCCCGGGCACGATCATCCAGATTTGCGTTTGCATGAAGCCCCTCCCTAGTCGATGCGCAAACCTTAGGGCGGCGCGCGCGGCTCTCGGGCGGAACTAATGCATACGATGTGAGAAAGCGTGAAGCGAGCGGGCAAAGGTCACGACGCGAAAGCCACATTGCGGCGACGCGCAACGCGGCATGGATCACACGGTTGACGGCGGATTCATATAGCGAGTCCGGCGATTCGGCGGTACAGGGCTTGCATCGATGGATCTACCGCCCGCTCCCCTGCGGGCTTTTCCAACTCAGGAGGAAGCACGTGAAATTCCTACCGATGACCCTTTCCGCCGCAGTGGCTCTGGCGGTGGCGCAGATGGCGGCGGCACAGCCGAGCGTGATCGCGCCGCGTTCCGGCAACACGACTGTTGAGCAGAACGGCGTTCAGAACTCCAACCAGGTTGGCAGCGGCAACCAGAGTACGCAGACCTACGGCAGCGGCAATCAGACCTCCGCTACGCAAGGCGACAAGAACACGACGTCGCAGCAGGGGGGCTCGAACAACCAGTCCTCGACGGCCGGCGCAGGCGGCACGAGCTCGAGCACCTACCAGAGCGGCCAGCAGAACCAGAACGCGACGGGTAGCGGCACCCAGCAGAACCAGCAGTCCGGCACGGGCAACGCGAGCGCGCAAGGGTCGACGAACCAGGGCTCGAAGCCTTCGTCGACGGCGGGGGCGGGCGGCACGACCTCCAGCACGACGCAAAGCGGCTCGCAAAACCAGAACGCGACCGGCTCCGGTAACCAGCAGAACCAGCAATACGGCACCGGTAACACGAACAAGCAGTCCAGCACAACGTCGTCCGAGAATAAGCACAACCGCCAGTACGGCGACCGCGACCGCGACCACGATCGCGACCGCAGCGCCGGCGCCGGGGCGAGCGCGCGCGGCGACGACGAGCGCCACGACAAGGGCAAGCACAAGGGCTGGTACAAGAATAAAAACAAGCACGGCGATCGCGACTAAGCCGTAGTACCCTCCAGGCGGAAAAGGCGGGCTCGTCCCGCCTTTTTCATGGCCGCTGAAACTGGTCCTCGATACCCAGATCTGGCTCGACTGGCTCGTCTTCGACGATCCCGGCGTGCGCCGCTTGCGCAACGCCGTGCAGCTCGGGCGCGCGGAGGTCGTGATCGACGCAGCCTGTGATGCGGAGCTCGAGCGCGTGCTCGCGTACGACCTCGGCAAGCACAGCATCTCGGGCGAGGCGCAGCTCGCCGCGCTGGATCAGGCGCGGCGGCTCGCGCGCCGGGTCGAGGTGGTCGCGGTGAAGGGGCTGCCGCAATGCCGTGACCCCGATGACCAGAAATTCATCGAGCTGGCCGTCGTCACGAAGGCGGACGCCCTCGTGACGAAAGACCGGGAGCTTTTGCGGATGAAGCGGCGCCTGCCCTTTCGGGTCGTCACGCCGCAGGAATTACCAGCCTTGTAGCACCTTCAGCTTGCCGCCCTGCCACGTGGCGTAGCCGAACTTGAGCGGGCCGCCGTGGTAGGTGGCGCTCCAGTCGAGCGGCGGGACGAGGCCGGTCTCGATGTGCTTCATGTCCTCGAGAGACTTGATGAGCTTGGCGCGCGTGAGGTCCTTGCCTGCCTTCTTCGCGCCTTCGACGAAGATCTTCGCGCCGGCCATGCCGAGGTACGGGTAATAGCCGGGCTTGGTCTTGGGCGAGTACTTGGCGAGGATCTCGTTCGCCTGCTTCACCTGCGGCGTGTCCATCGAATCGACCGCCGTCATCAGGTTCACGTAGATGCCTTCCAGCGCGTCGCCGGCAAGGTCGGTGACCACGGGATCGGCCATGGTGTTGTGGCCGACGACCTTCGGCTTCCAGCCGAGCTTCTGCGCCTCCTTCATGAAGAGCGAGCCGTGCTTCGGGATCACCGCGAGGAGCACCGCGTCCGGCTGCGCCTGGCGCAGCGCGATCACCTGCGCGGAGATGTCGACGTCGGCCGGCACGTAGCTCGCCTCGGCCGCGGGCGCCATGTTCTTCTTCTTCAGGTACTCGACCGCGCCGTCGCGCTGGTCCTTGCCGAACTGGTCGTTCTGGAAAAAGATCGCGATCTTCTTCGCGCCCAGCTTGGTGAGCGCATAGTCGGCCATCGACTCGCCGATCTCCGAGGAGAGCGGCAGGATGCCGAACACGTTCTTGTCCTTCGGCTTGTTGAGGTTGAGGTGCCCGCCGGCCGGGTTGATCACCGGCACGCCGCGCTGGTGCAGGAACGGCAGCACCGCGAGGTTGGTCACCGTGCCGAGCGTGGACACCACGGCGAAGACGTCGTCGCGGTCGACCAGCTTCTTCACCACCGCCACCGTCTGCTGCGGGTTGTAGGAATCGTTCTCGACGATCCACTCGATCTTGCGGCCGTTCACGCCGCCGTTGTCGTTCACCCACTTGAAATAAGCCTCGGTGCCTTCCTTCATCTGCGTCGCGCCGGCGGCGAGGCCGCTCTGCAGCGGCAGGTAAGAGCCGAGCTTGATCGTGTCCTTGCTGATGCCCGGCTCCGCCTGCGCCGTGCTCATCGCCATGGCCAGCGCAGCGGCGCCGTAGGCCAATATGGTTCTCATCGTTTGTCTCCTTATGTGCCGAGGTAACTTGCCACAACGGCCGGATCGCTCGCAAGCGATGCAGCGATACCGCTCGCCGAGATGCGCCCCTTTTCGAGTACGTATGCGCGATCCGCGATGCGCAGCGCCTGCCGCGCGTTCTGCTCGACGAGGAGGAGGGTCACGCCCGCCTGGTTGATCTCGCGGATCAGACGGAACATGTCCGCCACGAGTTTTGGCGCAAGCCCCAGCGACGGCTCGTCCAGCAGCATCACGCGAGGCTTCGCCATCAGCGCGCGGCCGAGCGCGACCATCTGCTGCTCGCCGCCGGAGAGCGTCTGCGCGAGCTGGTTGCGCCGGTCCTGCAGCACCGGAAACAGGCGATAGACGCGATCCAGCTCGGCGTCGTTGCCGGTGAGAAAGGAGCCCATCAGCAGGTTCTCGTGCACGGTGAGCTCGGCGAAGAGCTGCCGGCCTTCCGGCACCAGCACGATGCCCTGCCGGATGATCGCTTCCGTCGTGCGGCCGAGCAGCGGCACGCCGTCGAGCTCGATCGAGCCGCTCGCCTCGCAGGGCGCGCTCGCCGTGATGCAGCCGAGCAGCGTCGACTTGCCCGCGCCGTTGGAGCCGAGGAGGGCGACGATCTCGCCCTGCCGCACTTCCAGCTCAACCCCGGCCAGCGCGGTGATGCCGCCGTAGTGCGCGTGCAGGCCGCTGACCTTAAGCAATCTCTTCCTCGCCGAGGTACGCCGCGATGACGGCGGGGTTCGCGCGCACGTCCGCAGGCGCACCCTCGGCGATCTTCTCGCCGTGGTCCAGCACCACGATGCGGTCGCAGACGCGCATCACGAGGCGCATGTCGTGCTCGACGAGGACGATGGTGATGCCGAGGCCCTTCAGCCGCAGGATCAGCTCGCCGACGCGCCGGCTTTCCTCGGGATTCATGCCGGCGGCGGGCTCGTCGAGCAGCATCAGCCTCGGCTCGCTCGCCAACGCGCGCGCCAGCTCGACCGACTTCTGTATTCCGTAGGGCAGCGCCGCCACCTTCGTATCGGCGTGCCCGGTGAGCTCGAGCACCTTCAGCATCTTGTCCGCGCGCTCGTCCGCCGCGCGGCGCGCGCCGCGGTCGGCGCCGAAGAGCTCGGCGGCGACATTCGGGCGATAGCGGAAGGCGGTGCCCATGACGACGTTCTCGCGCACCGTCGCGCCCTTGAAGAGCTCGAGGTTCTGGAACGTTCGCCGGATGCCGAGGCCGGGCAGCGCGTGAACCGGTTTGCGCAGGATGTCTTCACCCCGATAGCGAACGGTGCCGCTGGTCGGTGCGTAGACACGAGAGACGCAATTCAGGAGCGTGGACTTGCCGGCGCCGTTCGGGCCGATGAGGCCGAGGATCTCGCCCTCGCGCACGCCGAACGAGACGCGCTCGAGCGCGCGCAGCCCGGCGAAGGCGATCGAGAGTGCCTCTATTTCGAGAAGGTCCATCGCCGTCCGATGCCCGCCAGTCCGCCGGGCAGGAAGAGCATGCACATGACCAGGATGACGCCGTAGATCACCATCTCCGCATCCTTGAACTGGCGCAGGACCTCGGGCGCCCCGGCCAGGAACGCGGCACCGAGCAGCGCGCCCACCTCGGAGCCCAGTCCGCCGATCACCGCCATGGTGAGGAAAGAAAGCGATGCGCTGAGCGAGAACGTCTCGGTGGAGAGCCGGCCGATCAGCGATCCATACAGCGCACCCGACACCCCGGTCAGAAAAGCGGACAGCGCGAACGCGAGAATGATGTGCCGCGCGCGCGAGATGCCGGCGCACTGCGCGGCGACCGCGCTCATGCGCAGCGCCATCATGG
>DATMIG010000217.1:0-4167 GCA_035554335.1 Burkholderiales bacterium | reverse complement strand
GGCAGCCCGTGCCGGCGACCGTGCTCGAGTACCGCCGTGCGGCCCTCGTCGGCATCGTGGAACAGGATGCACGCGTCCTTGCCGCCGGCGTCGCGATAGGTGCGCAGCAGCGTCTTCAGCCGCAGGCCGACATCGGCCACGTTCGGATAGCCGTAGGTCATCGCGCCCGACGGGCACACCGTTGCGCAGCCGCCGCAGCCGGCGCACAGGTGCGGCTCGACCTTGACGTGGTCGCCGTCCGCGCGGATCGCGCCGCTCGAGCAGACGTCGATGCAGGCGTTGCAGCCGGTCTTGCCCGACCGGCTGTGCGCGCAGATCTTTTCCCGGTATTCGAAAAAGCGCGGCTTCTCGAACTCGCCCACGAGCGCCGTCAGCTGCTGCGCGGCGAGCGCCTGCTCGAGCGCATCGTCGCCGGGCGCGAGGTAGCCCTGCGGCAGCTGGTGCGTGCGGACGAGCGCCTGGCGCGAGAGATCGAGCACGAGATCGAATCGCTCGCTGCGCGCCGTGTCGGCGCGCGAGAAATCGATGGCGCCGATCTGGCCGCATGCGGTGACGCATGCGCGATGCGCCTTGCACTTCGCCGCGTCCACCTGGTAGTCGTAGCCGATCGCGCCCTCGGGACACGCGCGGACGCACGCGTTGCAGCGCGTGCAGAGCTCGAGGTCGATCGGATTTTCCTGCCGCCACTCGACCTGGAAGGCGCCGAGCCACCCGGTGAGCTTCGTCACCCGGCCGGACCACACCGGGAACCGGCGCTCGAGCGGCAGCTCGCCCGCGTCGGTGGCAAGGACGGAGACGCTGAGCGTCGGCGAGAGGCGCTGCGCCCAGTCGAGCGCGGCCTGCGCCGGACCGATGATGAGAAGCTCGCCCCCCGATTTGAATTCCACCGCCGGGGTGGGGTCCGGGTCGGGCAGCGCGGCCATCGCGACCAGCGCCGCGATCTTCGGCATCGCCTCGTTCGCCTTCGCGCTCCAGCCCGCCTGCTCGCGCACGTTGACGAACTTGATGTTCGCCTGGCTCTCCGCCGCCAGCTCGCCGAAGAGCGCGGCTTCCTGCGTGCACGCCACGATCACGTCCGGATCGCCGAGCGTTTTCTGGAACGCGCCGATGTCGGCGCGGCAGAGCTGCTCGTGCACCACGACGGGTTCACTGGTCTTCAAGGCGCCGGCAAGCGCCTTGGCGTCAAGCGCCACCGTCTTGTTGCAGCTGCAGACCTTAAGTGTCTTTCCGGTCAGGCTCATCCTGCTTCGCCTCTCCCTCTGGTGGCGGCTCTGCGGCCGCCTCGGCTTCCTGGTCCTGCTTTTCCCGCTCTTCCGGCGAAAAGAGCACGCTGCGCGTCTGGTTCAGCTTCGCGAGCAGCTCCTGCCCGATCGGCTCGGCCACCGTCCAGTCGCCCGAGAAGGGCTCGAACGGGTCGGGCGTGCTGAAGTGCGGATCGCTGAAGAGCTTCCTCAACGCCACCCGGCGCAGCTCTTCCTTCACCTTCGGATGCATGAAGCCGGCGAAGTCGGACTGCGGCGTCAGCGTCTCCACCGGCGGCAGGGCCGGCGCGGGCTGCACCTCGGCTTCCTGCTTCTCCTCGAGCGCTTTCTCGCGCTCGGGCGCCTCGCGCTTGAGGCGCGACCAGCGCGAAAGAAAAGCTTCCTTGTCTTGCGCCATCAGACGCGGTCCTTCGGATGCAGGAATGAGCGCGGCTTGATGCGCTTCTCCGGCGGCTTGGGCCGGTAATTCTTCTCCACCCAGTCGCCGGCCCAGGCGAAGACCTCGGCCGGCATCCTCACGCTGTCGACCGAGTGTCCGCCGTCCATCCAGCGCGCCGCTTCCTCGGAGCTGACGGTGACGTGCGCCGGCACGCCCTGGTCCTCGTCCATGCGCCAGAGGATGAACACGCGCGGATCCTGCGACGACACGTTGAGGTAATAGCCCTCGGCCTCGTCGCGATGCAGCTCGAGCACGAATCCCGGATGCAGCCATTGCGCCGTGCCGCCGTGATCGAGGAGCAGCTTCACTTCGCTTCCCTCGTAGCCCGAGACGACGCCGTGCGGCTCCCATACGAAGTCGGCCCAGCGGCTCTTCGCGGGCCTGCGCTGCATCACGATTGCTAGAGGGAAGCTGGGCTTATGCACAGCCGAACATAATACCCTCGCCTGATAGAATCTCCCTAGAGAAACAGCACGATGAAGAAGGTCATTCCCCTCGTTGCCGAGCCGCGCTTGCGGCCGGAGCCAGCGCCTGCGTTCACCGGCGGGAAGCTGGTCGACACGCGCGCCCGGCCGCTGCGCGACCTTCGCATCTCCGTGACCGATCGCTGCAACTTCCGCTGCGTGTACTGCATGCCGCGCGAAGTGTTCGAGAGCCACCAGTTCCTGCCGCACAGCGCCATCCTCAGCTTCGAGGAGATCGCGCGCCTCGCGCGCATCTTCGTCGGCCTGGGCGTGGAGAAGATCCGCCTCACCGGCGGCGAGCCGCTCGTGCGGCGCGACCTGCATCGCCTGGTCGCGATGCTCGCCGAGCTGCGGGTAGAAGTGACATTGACCACCAACGGCTCGCTGCTCGCCAGGCAGGCGAAGGCGCTCAAAGCCGCCGGGCTCGATCGAGTGACCGTAAGCCTCGACTCGCTGGACGACGCCACCTTCAAGGCCATGAACGACGCCGATTTCCCGGTGGCGAAAGTGATCGAGGCGATCGGCGTCGCCGCCGCCGAAGGATTGCCGGTGAAGATCAACACCGTGGTCAAGCGCGAGGTGAACGACCAGGACATCGTGCGCATGGCCGAGCGCTGGCGCGGCACCGGCCACATCGTGCGCTTCATCGAATACATGGATGTCGGCTCGTCGAACGGCTGGGTGATGGACGACGTCGTGCCCTCCGCCGAAGTCGTGCGCCGCATCTCCGCGCGCTGGCCGCTCGTCCCGGTCGATCCGCACTACACGGGCGAAGTCGCCGAGCGCTGGCGCTATGTCGACGGGGCGGGCGAGGTCGGCGTCATCTCGTCGGTGACGCAGGCCTTCTGCTCCACCTGCAACCGCATGCGCCTCTCCACCGAGGGCTCGCTCTTCACCTGCCTCTTCGCGCAATCGGGCCATGACCTGAAGTCGCTGGTCCGTGGCGGCGCGAGCGACGACGCCATCCGCAACGAGATCGCCGCGGTCTGGCAGAAGCGCGACGACCGCTACTCCGAGATCCGCACCGCAGCGACCTCGCGTGAGCGCAAGGTGGAGATGTCCTACATTGGCGGCTGATTACCGCCCTGTCCTCACAAACGCTGCCCGCCCGGCAACGTTTCAGGTGGAGGCGTATAACGAGCGCGGCGAGATGGTGCCGACCTCGATCGCCGGCGAGCATCCGCTCACGCTCTACGTCGACAAGCGCGAGATCGTCACGCTGATGACGCTCGGCCATGCGCCCGAGGCCCTGGTCATCGGCTACCTGCGCAACCAGCGGCTCGTCCAGTCGCTGGAAGAAATCCACGCCGTGCAGGTCGACTGGGAAACCGATTCCGTCGCCGTCACCACCACCCATGGGCGCGAGCTGCAGCTCGGCAAGCGCACCGTGACCTCCGGGTGCGGACAAGGCACGGTGTTCGGCGACCTGATGGAAGAGCTCGACCAGATCCGCCTGCGCGAGGATGTGAAGCTCACGGACGAGAACCTGTTCGCGCTGCTCGACCAGGTGCGCCGCCACGAGACCATCTACAAGCAGGCCGGCGCCGTGCACGGCTGCGCGCTCGCCGACACGAGCGGCCAGATCCTGATGTTCGTCGAGGACGTCGGCCGCCATAACGCCGTCGACGCGATCGCCGGCTTCATGTGGCTCGACGCCATCGACGGCTCCGACAAGGTCTTCTACACCACCGGCCGCCTCACCTCCGAGATGGTCATCAAGTGCGCGCAGATGCGCATCCCGTTCCTCGTCTCGCGCTCCGGCCTCACCGAGATGGGCCACCAGATCGCGCAGAAGGTCGGCATCACCATGCTCGGCCGCGCGAGCGGCAAGCACTACCTCGTCTTCAGCGGAAAAGAACGCCTCGTCAGGTCGTCGCAGCAGCCAACCGCGCTGGCTTAGCCGGGAAGAAGAGCGACGCCGCCAGCATCCCCGCGGCGAGGCACGCCAGCACCAGGAACACGTTGCGGAAGCCTCCCTCGGTGCGATGGAGCAGCGCGATCA
>DATMIG010000216.1:0-18301 GCA_035554335.1 Burkholderiales bacterium | reverse complement strand
AGAAATCAGGGACAGACCACGTTTTCGTTTTCCCCGTTGTACGGAAACGTGGTCTGTCCCTGTCTAGGTCTTCACTCTTCGTAGACCATCTTCCGCGTCATCCCGCCGTCGACGACGAAGTTCGCGTCGGTGGTGAAGCCGGCGCGCTCGGAGAGGAGGAACCACACCATCTCGGCGACGTCCTGCACCCGGCCGACACGGCCGGCGGGATGCTGGTCGTGGTCAACGCGGCGCAGCTTCGACTTGCCGGTGTCGATCCAGCCCGGGCTCACGCAGTTCACGCGCACGTCGGGACCCAGGCTGACCGCCAGCGCGTGAGTGAGCGCCACCATGCCGCCTTTCGCCGCGGCATAAGCTTCGGTGTCCGGCTCCGACTGCAGGGCGCGCGTGGAGGCGATGTTGACCATGGCGCCGCGCGCGCGCCGCAGGTGCGGCGCAGCATGCTTGGCATTCAGGAAGACGCTCGTCAGGTTGGTGCCGATGCGGCGATTCCATTCGGCGAGCGCGAGCTTCGCGACCGGCCCGTTCTGCGGCGACGCGATGCCGGCGTTGTTGACCAGCGCGTCCAGCCGCCCGAAGCGACGCACCACCTGCCCGATACAGGCGCGCACCGAGGGCTCACGCGAAACGTCGCAGCCGATGAAGGCGAGGCCGCTTTCCAGGTCGCCGGACGGCTTCACGTCGCAGACCGCGACGCGGTAGCCGCGCTCGAGCAGCAATTCCGCGACCGCTTTTCCGATGCCGCGCGCGCCGCCGGTGACCAGCGCCGCCTTTTGAGAGTATTCTCCTCGAATCATGCTGCGCCTCGCGATTCTATTCGGGCGGGAATAGGAGGATGCGACGATGCAAGTGAAGGAAATCCTGCGCGTCAAGGGTAACCGGCTGCTGTCGATCGAGCCATCGGGCCGTGTCGCCGATGCCGTGAGCACGATGGCGAAGGAAAACCTGGGCTCGCTGGTCGTCATGGAGCACGGCCGCATGGCCGGCATGCTCACCTTCCACGAGGTGCTGCGCGCCGTGGCGCAGCGCTCCGGCGCGCTCGGCGAAGTGCGCGTCGCCGACATCATGGTGCGCGAGCCGGTGACGGCGACCCCCGACATGGAAGTGAACGACCTGCGCCGCACCATGCTCGAAAGCGGCGCCCGCTATCTCCCCGTGATGCAGGACGGCAAGCTGATCGGCGTCATTTCCTTCCGCGATGTGGCGAAGGCGGTGCTCGAGGAGCAGGACTTCGAGAACAAGATGCTGAAGGGCTACATCAAGAACTGGCCTGCGTAGACGCACGGTCCTAGGTCTTCTCGCCGGCGGCGCCGCCGCCGGCGGCATCGCCGCCTGGCGCTTCTGGCCGGAGCAGGGCTTCTGGAATCCCTGCCTCGCCGCGCTGCCGCGCCATCTCGCCAACCACGAGCTCGTCGCCGCCGCCTGGGACGGCCTCGACGCTGCGCAGGTCTGGGACAGCCACGCGCATCTCGTCGGCACCGGCGACGCGGCGAGCGGCATCTACGTCAACCCGCGCATGGAAAGCGTGCTGAATCCCGGCCTCTACGCGCGGCGGCTTTTCTTCCTCAACGGCGGCTGCGTGCACGACGTGCCTGGGAGTGTCGATCGCGCGTACGTCGAGCGCCTGCATAACCTGGTCGATGGCATGCGTCCCGGCGTAAAGCTCGTGCTCCTCGCCTTCGAGCGCGCGCACGATGAGCAGGGGCGTCCGAACCTCGACGAGACCGCGTTCCATGTGCCGGACGCGTACGCGCGCGACATGGCGCGCGCGCATCCGCAGTACTTCGAATGGGCGGCGTCGATCCATCCATACCGCGCCGACGCGGTCGACCGGCTCGAGCAAGCGAAAGCCGACGGCGCGCGCGCCGTGAAGTGGCTGCCGGCGGCGATGGCAATCGATCCGGCCTCGCCGAAGTGCGATCGCTTTTACGCGGCGATGGCGAAGCTCGACCTGCCGTTGATCAGCCACGCCGGCCTCGAGCGCGCGGTGTTCGGCCACGACCTGCAGGACGCGGGCAATCCCCTGCGGCTGCGGCGCGCGCTCGACGCGGGCGTGCGGGTCGTCGTCGCGCACTGCGCGTCGATGGGCGAGGACGAG
This sequence comes from Burkholderiales bacterium, assembly GCA_035554335.1. Taxonomy (GTDB): domain Bacteria; phylum Pseudomonadota; class Gammaproteobacteria; order Burkholderiales; family SG8-39; genus SCGC-AG-212-J23. The sequence continues at coordinate 16,203 of DATMIG010000216.1, read as the reverse complement.
GATCTCGACCGCGGCGGCGCACGCGCCGACAGCTTCGAGCTCTTCGCGCGCATGATGGGCGAGCGGCGCTACGAGAAGCATCTCTTCGGCGACATCTCGGCGATGACGCAACGCAATCGCGCCGGTCCCGCGCTCGCGCGCGTGCTGGAGGAAGAGGCGTGGCATCCGCGCCTGCTCAACGGCTCCGACTACCCGCTGCCGGGCGTGATGCCGATCTTCTCGGTCGACTATCTCGTCTCGCTCGGGCTGCTGGCGCAGAACGCGGCGCCGGTGCTGCGCGAGATCCGCCTGCACAACCCGCTGCTCTTCGACTTCGTGCTGAAGCGGCAGCTGCGCTCGCGCGGCAAGGGCTTCGCGCGCGCGGTCTTCGAGACGAGAAGGTTCTTCCAAGTAGAATCAAACGGTCATGTCCGGCAATAGCTTCGGTCTTCTCTACTGCGTCACCTCGTTCGGCGAGTCGCACGGGCCCGCTTACGGCGGCGTGGTCGACGGCTGCCCGCCGGGAATGGCGCTCTCCGCCGCGGACATCCAGAGGGAGCTCGATCGCCGCAAGCCGGGCACGTCACGGCACGTCACGCAGCGCCGCGAGTCGGACACGATCGAGATTCTCTCCGGCGTGTACGAAGGCAGGACTACGGGCACCGCGATCGGCTTTCTCATCCGCAACGAGGATCAGCGCTCGAAGGACTATTCGGCGATCGCCGAGAAGTTCCGCCCGGGCCACGCCGACTACACCTACCTGCAGAAGTACGGCATCCGCGATCCGCGCGGCGGCGGCCGCGCTTCGGCGCGCGAGACGGTGATCCGCGTCGCGGCGGGCGCCATCGCCAAGAAGTGGCTGCAGGAGAAATACGGCACCGTGGTGCGCGGCTATCTCGCGCAACTCGGAAGCACCGCGATCCCCTTCCAGTCGTGGCAGGCGGCCGGCGAGAACCCGTTCTTCACGCCGAACGCCGGCATCGTGCCGCAGCTCGAAAAGCAGATGGACGAGCTGCGCGAGTCCGGCGATTCGTGCGGCGCGCGCGTCAACGTGGTCGCCGAGCGCGTTCCGGTCGGCTGGGGCGAGCCGGTGTACGGCCGGCTCGACGCCGATATCGCCGCGGCGATGATGGGCATCAACGCCGTGAAGGGCGTGGAGATCGGCGCCGGCTTCGGCGCCATCGTGCAAAAGGGTAGCGAGCACGGCGACGAGATGTCACCCGAGGGCTTCCTTTCCAACCACAACGGCGGCGTGCTGGGCGGCATCTCGACCGGCCAGGACATCACCGTGTCGATCGCGCTCAAGCCGACGTCGAGCATCCGCGTGCCGCGGCGGACCATCGACCGCCAGGGCAAGGCGACCACCGTCGAGACGACGGGGCGTCACGATCCCTGCGTCGGCATCCGGGCGGCGCCGATCGCGGAAGCGATGCTGGCCTGCGTGCTGATGGATCATGCGCTGCGACACCGGGCGCAGTGCGGCGATGTCGCCCCGCCGGTGGGGCTTGCGGGTAGAAAAGGCTAGGGAAATCAATTACAGTATGGCCACAAAACCCCCAAGAGAGAAGAACATGAGCAACAAGGGCCAGTTGCTACAAGACCCGTTTTTGAACACGTTGCGCAAGGAGCACGTCCCCGTTTCGATCTACCTCGTGAACGGCATCAAGCTGCAGGGCCAGATCGAATCGTTCGATCAGTACGTGGTGCTGCTGCGCAACTCGGTCACGCAGATGGTCTACAAGCACGCCATCTCGACCGTCGTGCCCTCGCGCCCGATCAACCTGGGAGCGGAGAAGGACTCGGAGTAGGTTGCCGCAACCCCGCAGTAAGGCAGCTGCCGTCCCTGCCGCCGATCACCGCGCGGCGATCATCGTGTGCCTCGACTTCGGCGACGACGACTTTGACGAGCGCGTCGAGGAGGTCGTTCGCCTGGTGGAGTCGGCCGGCGTCACGCGCCACCGCGTGATCCGCGGCCGGCGCGGCCGCCCGGACCCCAAGTTCTACGCCGGCCGCGGCAAGGTCGAGGAGATCGGCCTCGCCGCCGCGGAGCTGAACGCGGGCTACGTCGTCTTCAACCACGAGATGTCGCCGGCGCAGCAGCGCAACGTCGAGAAGGAGCTCGACGTGCGCACGCTCGACCGCACCGAGCTGATCCTCGAGATCTTCGCGCAGCGCGCGCAGACGAACGAAGGCAAGCTCCAGGTGGAGCTCGCCCGGCTGGAACACCTGTCCACGCGCCTGGTGCGCGGCTGGACGCACCTCGAGCGCCAGCGCGGCGGCTTCGGCCGCACTGGCGGCCCGGGCGAGACGCAGCTCGAGCTCGACCGGCGCTACATCGCGACGAAGGTCAAGACCCTGAAGGGCAAGCTGCAGCAGCTGCAGAAGCAGCGCTCGGTGCAGCGCCGCGCGCGCGAGCGCGGCGAGGTCCTCTCCGTGTCCATCGTCGGCTACACCAACGCGGGCAAGTCGACGCTCTTCAACTCGCTCACCAACGCCAAGGCCTACGAGGCCGACCAGCTCTTCGCCACCCTCGACACCACGACGCGGCGCATCTGGCTGCCGCCGGCGAATCCGGTGGTCCTGTCGGACACGGTCGGCTTCATCCGCGACCTGCCGCATACGCTGGTGGCGGCGTTCCGCGCCACGCTCGAGGAGACGGTGCGCGCCGAGCTGCTCTTGCACATCGTGGACGCATCGTCGCCGGCGCGCGAGGCGCAGCAGGCCGAGGTGAACAAGGTGCTGGCCGAGATCGGCGCGCACGAGACGCCGCAGATTCTCGTCATGAACAAGATCGACGCCGCCGCGCTCGACCCGGCGGTCGAGCGCGACCAGTATGGTAGGATTTCGCGCGTTTTCGTGAGCGCGCGCACTGGAGCCGGACTGGATCAGCTGCGCGGGGCGATAGCGGAATTTGGCGCCGCGCGAAATGCCGAGCGCAATCCTTCCAAAGCATCCATAAGTCTCTAATGTCCTTGAACGACCCGAACTGGGGACGTGGCGGCAATCGCGGCCCGCAAGGGCCCGGCGGCGGCAACCAGGGCCCGCCGGACCTCGACGAGCTCTGGCGCAACTTCAACCGCCGGCTGTCGGAGCTCTTCCGCCGCCGCGGCCGCGGCTCGGGCGACGAGCCGCCGCGCGGACCGAACGGCCGCGCCATCGGCGGCGGCGCGGGCGCGCTGATCCTCCTCGTTATCGGCGTGTGGCTGGCGAGCGGCTTCTACATCGTGGTCGAGGGCCAGCGCGGCGTGGTGCTCACCTTCGGCAAGTTCTCGCAGGAGACGGCGCCGGGCCTGCGCTGGCGCATGCCGTGGCCGATCCAGTCGCACGAGATCGTCAATCTCTCGCAGGTGCGCACGCTCGAGGTCGGCTACCGCAACAACGTGCGCACCAAGGTGCTGAAAGAGTCGCTGATGCTGACGGACGACGAGAACATCGTCGACCTGCAGTTCGCGGTGCAGTACGTGGTGAAGGATGCGCAGGCCTACACCTTCAACGTGCGCCGCCCCGACGAGTCGGCCATGCAGATCGCCGAGACCTCGATGCGCGAGGTGATCGGCAAGAACCGCATGGACGCCATCCTGTACGAGACGCAGGTCGACATCGCCAACAAGGCGCGCGACCTCATGCAGGCGATCCACGACCGCTACAACACCGGCATCCAGATCAGCACGGTCACCATCCAGAACGCGCAGCCGCCCGAGCAGGTGCAGGCCGCGTTCGACGACGCGGTGAAGGCCGGGCAGGACCGCGAGCGGCAGAAGAACGAAGGCCAGGCCTACGCGAACGACGTGATCCCGCGCGCGCGCGGCACCGCCTCGCGCCTGCAGCAGGAGTCCGAGGGCTACAAGCAGCGCGTGATCGCCAACGCCGAAGGCGACGCGTCGCGCTTCCGCCAGGTGCTCACCGAGTACGCCAAGGCGCCCCAGGTGACGCGCGAGCGCATCTACATCGACACCATGCGCGAGATCCTCTCCTCGACGAACAAGGTGATGATGGACTACCGCGGCGCGGGCAACGTGCTGATGCTGCCGCTCGAGAAGCTCCTGCAGCAGGCGGGCGGGGCCGCGAACCCGACGGAGGCGCAGGCCTCGCAGCGTCCATCGGAGCCGGCACCGGCGCCCGATGCCGGCCCGCGCGCGCGAGACACGCTGCGTAACCGCGAGAGGACCGATCGATGAGAGCCATCGGCCCCATCCTCGCGGTCGTGATCCTGGTCGGCCTGCTGATCAGCGGCACGCTCTTCACCGTCGATCAGCGCCAGCACGCGATCGTCTTCCAGCTCGGCGAAGTGAAGGACGTGGTCACCAAGCCCGGCCTGCACTTCAAGATTCCGCTGATCCAGAACGTGCGCCATTTCGACATGCGCATCCTCACCTACGACGACGCGGAGCCGCTGCGCTTCCTCACCCAGGGCAACCGCCCGGTGCTGGTCGACTCGTTCGTGAAGTGGCACATCATCGACGTGCGCCAGTACTACGTCTCGGTGCAGGGCGACGAGTTCCGCGCGCAGACGCGCATCCGGCAGACCGTCTCGGGCACGCTGCGCGACGAGTTCGGCGTGCGCACGGTGCACGAGGTGGTCTCGGGCGAGCGCGAGAACATCATGTCGCGCGTGCGCGAGAAGGTGGACCAGGACCTCAAGCGCATCGGCGTCGGCATCATCGACGTGCGCCTGAAGCGCGTCGACCTGCCGCAGGAAGTGAGCGAGTCGGTCTACCGCCGCATGGAGGCGGAGCGGAAGCGCATCGCCAACGAGCTGCGCTCGACCGGCGCGGCGGAAGGCGAGAAGATCCGCGCCGACGCCGACCGCCAGCGCGAGGTGATCCTCGCCGAGGCCTACCGCGACGCGCAGCGCGTGCGCGGCGAGGGCGACGCCAAGTCCGCCGGTATCTACGCGGCCGCGTTCTCGCAGAACCCGGAGTTCTTCTCCTTTTACCGCAGCATGGAGGCGTACCGCTCGACCTTCCGTGGCCGCAACGACCTCCTGCTGCTCGAGACGAACTCGGACTTCCTGCGCTACTTCCGGGACTCGCTGGGCAGACAAGGAACGAAGCAGCCGCAACAGCAGGCGAAGTAAGCCATGGGCACGACGTTCCTCATGGCGTTTGCGCTGATGCTGGTGCTGGAGGGCGTGCTGCCCTTCGTCGCGCCCACGCTGTGGCGCGACACCTTCCGCCGCATCACGCAGATGACCGACGGCCAGATCCGCTTCGTCGGGCTGTCGTCGATCATCGCCGGGCTGCTGCTGCTCTTCTGGGCTAGATCGTGAAGTGGCTGCTGCCCGAGTACGTGGAGGACATCCTCCCGGCGGAAGCCATGCGCATCGAGCGGCTGCGGCGCAAGATCCTGGATTTGTTTTTCAGGCGCCAGTACGAGCTGGTGATGCCGCCGCTGCTCGAGTACATGGACTCGCTCCTCACCGGCACCGGCCACGACCTCGAGCTGCAGACCTTCAAGGTGGTCGACCAGCTTTCCGGCCGCACGATGGGCGTGCGCGCCGACATCACGCCGCAGGTGGCGCGCATCGACGCGCACCTGCTCAACCGCAAGGGCGTGACGCGCCTCTGCTACTGCGGCAGCGTGCTGCATACGCGGCCCTCGTCGCCCGGCGCGACGCGCGAGCCGATCCAGATCGGCGCCGAGATGTACGGCGAGGGCGGGCCGCGCTCCGACCTCGAGATCCAGCGCCTGCTCTGCGACGCGCTCAAGCTCGCCGGCATGAAGGGGGTGCGGCTCGATGTCGGCCACGTCGCCGTGTTCCGCTCGATCGCGCACGCCGCGAAAGTCGGCCCGCAGCTCGAGGCCGAGCTCTTCGAGGCGCTGCAGAAAAAGGACCTGCCCGCATTGCGCGCGCTCTCCGGCAAGCTGGACGCAAAGACGCGCGACGCGCTCCTCCTCCTGCCCGAGCTCTACGGCGGCCCCGAGATCCTCAAGCAGGCGGAAAAGAAGCTGCCCAGGCTGCCGGCATTGAAGCAGGCCCTGGCCGCGCTGCGCGCCCTCGCGCGGGCGTGCCCGGTGCCGGTCAGCTTCGACCTCGCCGAGCTGCGCGGCTATCACTATCACTCCGGGGTCGTGTTCGACGCGTACTGCAAGGGCGTGACCGGCCCGGTGGCCCGCGGCGGGCGATACGATGAAGTGGGTAAGGCGTTCGGCCGCGCGCGGCCGGCAACCGGGTTTTCTATCGATCTGCGCAGCGTCGCAGGCGTGGTGAAATGACAGGAATGAACGCACGCAACGTAGTCGTCATCGGCACGCAGTGGGGCGACGAGGGCAAAGGCAAGATCGTCGACTGGCTCACCGACCGCGCTCAGGGCGTGGTGCGGTTCCAGGGCGGGCACAACGCGGGCCACACGCTGGTGATCGGCGGCGTGAAGACGGTGCTGCACCTCATTCCGTCCGGCATCCTGCGCAACGACGTCGACTGCTTCATCGGCAACGGCGTGGTGCTCTCGCCGGACGCGCTGCTCGCCGAGATGGACGAGCTCGAGAGCCACGGCGTGAAGAACGTGGTGGCGCGGCTCATCGTGTCGGAGGCGTGCCCGCTCATCCTGCCGTACCACGCCGCGCTCGACCGCGCGCGAGAGGCGGCGCGCGGCGAGAAGAAGATCGGCACCACCGGGCGCGGCATCGGCCCGGCCTACGAGGACAAGGTGGCGCGGCGCGCGCTGCGCCTGCAGGACCTCTTCAAGCCGGTGCGCTTCGCCGAGAAGCTGCAGGAGCTCCTCGACTTCCACAATTTCGTGCTGGAGAAGTACTACGGCCAGCCGAAGGTCGACTTCCAGAAGACGCTGGATGAAGCGCTCGCGCTCGCGCCGCGCCTGCAGCCGCTGGTCGCCGACGTGCCGCGCGCGCTGTACCACGCCAACAAGAAGGGCAAAAACCTTCTTTTCGAGGGCGCGCAGGGCTCGCTCCTCGACATCGACCACGGCACTTACCCGTTCGTCACCTCGTCCAACTGCGTCGCCGGCGCGGCCGCGGCGGGCGCCGGCATCGGCCCGATGCACCTGCACTACGTGCTCGGCATCACCAAGGCCTACAGCACGCGCGTGGGCGAGGGGCCATTCCCGACCGAGCTCTCCGACGACATCGGCGAGCGCCTTCGCCAGCGGGGTCGCGAGTTCGGCGCCACCACCGGACGGCCGCGGCGCACCGGCTGGTTCGACGCCGCGGCGCTCAAGCGCTCGATCCAGCTGAACGGCGTGAGCGGCCTGTGCATCACCAAGCTCGACGTGCTCGACGGCGCCGAGTCCGTGAAGATCTGCATCGGCTACCGCATGGAAGGGCAGATGAGCGACATCCTGCCGGTCGGCGCCGATGAGCTCGAGCAGTGCGAGCCCGTCTACGAGGAGCTGCCGGGCTGGCAGGAAAGCACCGTCGGCGTGAAGCAGTTCGAGAAACTGCCCAAGGCCGCCCGCGATTACCTGGCGCGCGTCGAGAAGCTGTGCGGCGTGCCGATCGATCTCGTCTCCACCGGCCCCGATCGCGAGGAAACGATCGTGCGCCGGCATCCTTTCGACCCTTCCTGACACCACCACGGAGGAAATGCCCATGAAGCTCGTTGCTCCCGTATCCGTAATGCTTCTCATTGCCGCGCCCACCGCCTACGCGGATGGCTTCGCCACCTGCGATTCCGGCCCGAAGGAGAAATGGCAGTCGCAGGAGAAGCTCACCTCCACGCTGAAGCAAAAAGGCTGGGACGTGCGCCGCATCAAGGTGGACGGCGGCTGCTACGAGGTTTACGCCACCGACGAGAAAGGCAAGCGCGTAGAGGTGTATTTCCACCCGGTGAGCCTCGCGCCGGTGCCGAAGGGCGCGAAGAAGTTCAAGGGCTGAGCCCGCCCATGCGCGTGTGGGACGCGTTGGTCCGCGCCGCGCACTGGACGCTCGTCGCGTGCGTCTTGGCCGCGTGGTTCACGCGCGACGAGCTGCACGAATGGCTGGGCTACGCGGCGCTCGCCGTGGTGGCCGTGCGCATCGTCTGGGGCTTCGTCGGCTCGCGCTATGCCCGCTTCGCGCGATTCGTGCGCCCGCCGGCGCAGACGCTCGCGTACACGAGGGCGCTCGCCGCGGGGCGCGCCCCGCGCCACCTGGGCCACAACCCGCTCGGCGCCTGGATGATCGTCGTCCTCCTCGCCACCGCGGCCCTCACCGCGGCGAGCGGCTGGCTGTCCGTCACCGACCGCTACTGGGGCATCGCCTGGGTGCAGGACACGCACGCGGCGCTCGCCGACGCGCTCGCCCTCCTCGCCATCGTGCATGTCGCGGGCATCGCGTACATGAGCCGGCTTCACCGCGAGAACCTGGTGGCGGCGATGGTGAGCGGGCGCAAGCGCGCGCCGCGCGCCGGCGACGTTTTGGAGTAGACTGCACGGTCTAGTCTAGTCCCCCGGGGAGCTCCAGCAGTGCGGGTCGAGAACCGCGAGCGCGTGCTGCGCGCCGCCACCGATTCATTCCTTGCGCGCGGCTACGCCTCGAGCGTGGACGACATCGCGCGCCGCGCCGGCGTGGCGAAGCAGACCGTGTATAGCCACTTCCCGAGCAAGGACGTCCTTTTCCGCGAGGTGGCGCGCTCGCTCGCCATGGGCGTGCTGGTCGAGCTCGAGGGCGGCGACCTGCGCGCGGCGCTGATCCGCTTCGCCGCCGCCTACCGCAGCCGCGCGCTCGGCGAGCAGGGCATCGCCAGCTTCCGCACCCTCGTGCCCGAGGTGCCGCGCTTCAAGGCGATCGCGCGCTCGATGTACGCCGACACCGTCGGCGCCATGATCGAGCGGCTGGCGGAATACCTCGGCGCGGCGATGCGCGACGGCCGGCTGCGGCGCGACGACCCGGCGCTCGCCGCCGAGATGCTGCTCTCCATGCTCGCCGGCACCGACCGCGTGAAGCGCCTGTTCTGCGTCGAGACCGGCATCGAGAACGACGCGCGCCGCACGGCGCGCATCGTCGACACTTTTTTGCGTGCCTACAAACCATGAGCCGATTCCTTCCCGTCCTGCTTTCCCTGATCGTCGCGGCCTGCAGCCAGGGCGACGCCAGCCAGAACAAGGCCGACGCCAAGGCGGCGCCGCCGGCGCTGCCGGTGACGGTGCTCGAGGCAAGGCCGCGCGAGGTGCCGATCACCTTCGAGGCGGTCGGCCGCACCGAGGGCTCGCGCGAGGTGCAGATCCGCGCGCGCGTCTCCGGGATACTGGAGAAGCAGCTCTACACCGAGGGCGACAGCGTCAAGGCGGGCCAGGTGCTGTTCCAGATCGAGCGCGCGCCGTTCGAGATCGAGCTCGCGCAGGCGCGCGGCACGCTCGCGCAGGAGATCGCGCGCCAGGAGCTCGCCAGGAAGGAAACCGAGCGCCTGAAGGGCCTCGCCGACCGCCGCGCCATCAGCCAGAAGGAAGCCGACCAGGCCGCGTCCGCCGCGAGCCAGTCCGACGCCGCCGTGCAGGTGGCGCGCGCGCGGGTCCATCAAGCCGAGCTCAACCTCTCGTACACCACCGTCACGGCGCCGATCGGCGGCATAACCGGCCGCGCGCAGCAGTCGATCGGCAGCCTCGTCTCGCCGACGAACGACAGCGCGGTGCTCACCACGCTCACGCGCGGCGATCCGCTCTGGGTGCGCTTCTCGCTCTCCGAGGCGGAGTACGCCACCGTGCGCAACAACGAGGGCAAGGACCTCGAGGTCAAGCTCGAGACGGCCGACGGCAAGCCTTACCCGGACAAGGCGCGCCTCAACTTCACGAGCTCCACGGTCGACGCGGGCACTGGCACGGTGCAGATGCGCGCCGAGGTGCCGAATCCGCGGCTCGCGCTGCTGCCGGGGCAGTTCGTTCGCGTCAAGGTCGTCGCCGGCAGCCGGCAGGCCATCGTCGTTCCCCAGACCGCGGTGATGCAGAACGAGGGCGGCCGCTTCGTGTGGATCCTGGCCGATGGCAAGGCGGTGCAGCGCACGATCCGCACCGGCAGCTGGCTCGGCGCCGACTGGATCGTGCTCGACGGCCTCAAGCCCGGCGACTCGGTGATCGTCGATAACCTGGTGCGGCTGCGGCCGAACGCTCCGGTGACGGGAAAGAAAGCCGGCTGATGTCGAAGTTCTTCATCCACCGGCCGGTGTTCGCGGGCGTCATCGCCATCATCATCGTCCTCGCGGGCATCGTCGCCTCGAAGCTCCTTGCCGTCGCGCAATACCCGGAGATCGCGCCGCCGACGGTGCTCATCACCACCACCTATCCCGGCGCCAGCGCGGAAACCCTGTCGAAGACGGTCGCGGCGCCGATCGAGGAGCAGCTCGCCGGCGTCGACAAGCTCTCTTACTTCAACTCGACCTCGTCCTCCACGGGCGCGCTGACCATCACGGCCACCTTCGAGCCCGGCACCAACGTCGACCAGTCGATCTTCGAGGTCAACAACCGCGTGCAGCGCGCGCTGCCGCGCCTGCCCGACGAAGTGCGCCGCAACGGCGTCATCGTGCAGAAGCGCTCGTTCGACATCCTGCTCGTCGTCTCGCTCATCTCGCCGAACAACAGCCGCGACACGCTTTACCTCTCGAACTACGCCTCGATCAACGTCGTCGACGAGCTGAAGCGCATCCCGGGCGTCGCCGACGTCACCGTGTTCGGCGCGCGCGACTACTCGATGCGCGTCTGGATCAACCCCGAAAAGATGGCGCGCCTCGGCGTGACACCGGCCGACGTGGCCGCCGCCCTGCGCGCGCAGAACGCGCAGTACGCTGCCGGCAAGATCGGCACCGAGCCCGCGCCGCCCGGCCAGAACATCGTCTATACCGTGACGGCCACCGGGCGCCTGGTCGAGCCCGAGGAGTTCGGCGAGATCGTGGTGCGCGCCGGCCCGACGGGCAACGTGCTGCGGCTGAAGGACATCGCGCGCATCGAGCTCGGCGCGCTGAACTACGACACCTCGAACCAGCTGAACGGGCAGCAGACCATCGGCATGGGCACCTACCTGCAGCCGGGCGCGAACGCGCTCGAGGTGGCGGATCTCATCCGCGTGCGCATGCAGGAGCTGAAGCCCACCTTCCCCGAGGGCGTGGACTACGCCATCCCGTTCGATACCACGCGCTTCGTCGATGCCTCGATCCGCGAGGTGAACCACACCATCTTCGAGGCCGCGATCCTGGTCCTCGCGGTGGTGTTCCTTTTCCTGCAGACCTGGCGCGCGACGCTGATCCCGATGATCGCGGTGCCGGTGTCGCTGGTCGGCGCCTTCGCCGGGCTCTGGGCGGTCGGGTTCTCCATCAACACCCTGACGCTCTTTGCGCTCGTGCTCGCGATCGGCATCGTGGTCGACGACGCCATCGTGGTGCTGGAGAACGTCGAGCGCCTGATGCGCGAGAACAACATGGCGCCGTTCGACGCCGCCGTCGAGGCGATGCGGGAAGTCTCGGGCGCAGTGGTCGCGATCGTGCTCGTGCTGTGCGCGGTGTTCGTCCCGGTCGCGTTCCTCGGCGGCATCGCGGGGCAGCTCTACCGGCAGTTCGCCGTCACGCTGACGTTCGCGGTGGTGATCTCGGGCTTCATCGCTCTCACGCTGACGCCGGCGCTGTGCGCGATCCTGATGAAGAAGGGCGACCACCACTCGCGCGTATTCGATCCCTTCAATCGCGGCTTCGCCTGGGTCACGCGGCGCTTCCTGGGCGGCGTCGAGTTCCTGCTGCGCCACCGGCTGATCTCCCTCGCCGGCTTTGCCGCCGTGCTCGCGCTGTGCGTGGGCCTCTTCCTGCGCATCCCGTCCTCGTTCGTGCCGTCGGAAGACCAGGGCTACATCTTCGGCGGCATCGTGCTGCCCGACGGCGCCACGCTCGAGCGCACGCGCAAGATGTCGTCCGAGCTCTCCGACATCGCGCAGAAGCTGCCCGGCGTGGAGCGCGTCTTCGCCATCACCGGCTTCGACCTCCTCGGCGGCGGCAACAAGACCAATGCCGCCACCATGTTCATCCCGCTCAAGAACTGGGACGAGCGCAAGGACCGCCCGGCGCAGGCGATCGCCAACGAGCTCGGGCAGAAGGGCGCGGGCCTGCGCGACGGCATGGTGATCGCCTTCAGCCCGGCCGCCATCCGCGGCCTCGGCACCGCGGGCGGCTTCGAGCTCTACGTGCAGGCGCGCACCGATCCCGACCCGGCGCGCCTTTACCAGATCAACCAGGCCTTCCTGCAGGCGCTGCGCGAGCATCCGAGCCTCACCGGCATCAACTCGTTCTTCCGTCCCACCGTGCCGCAGCTCAAGGTGGAGGTCGACCGCGAGAAGGCGCTCGCGCTGGGCGTGCCGGTGCAGGACGTGTTCGACGCGCTGACGAGCACCATGGCGGCGCTCTACGTGAACGACTTCAACAAGTTCGGCCGCACCTACCGCGTGCAGATGCAGGCCGACGCGCCGTACCGCGCGCAGCCGGAGGACCTCGGCGCGGTCTACGTGCGCTCGAGCACCACGCGCGACATGATTCCGCTCAAGGCGCTGATCCACACCTCCAACGTGGTCGGCCCCGAGCAGATCGACCGGTTCAACGGCTTCGTCGCCGCGCGCGTGCTGGGCAGCGGAAAACCGGGCGTGTCCTCCGGCGAGGCGATCAAGGCGGTGGAGGAGGTCGCGGCGAAGGCGCTGCCCGAGGGCTACCAGATCGCGTGGGCCGGACAGGCGTTCCAGGAAAAGCGCACCGGGCGGCAATCGGCCATCGCCTTCGGCCTCGCCATCGTGATGGTGTTCCTGATCCTCGCCGCGCTCTACGAGCGGTGGCTGCTGCCGATTGCGGTGGTGTTCGCCGTGCCGTTCGCCGTGTTCGGCGCGCTCGGCTTCGTCGCCGCGCGCGGGCTCGAGAACGACATCTACTTCCAGATCGGCCTGGTGGTGCTGATCGGACTGGCGGCGAAGAACGCCATCCTGATCGTGGAATTCGCGCAGCAGGGCTTCCTCGAGGGCAAGTCCGCCATGGACGCGGCGCTCAACGCGGCGCGGCTGCGCTTCCGGCCGATCATCATGACCTCGCTCGCCTTCGTGCTCGGCGTGCTGCCGCTCATGCTCTCGACCGGCGCCGGCGCCGCCGCGCGCCGCTCGATGGGGACCGGCGTGGTCGGCGGCATGCTCGCCGCGACCTTCATCGCGACGCTCTTCGTGCCGCTTTTCTTCGTAGTGGCGGCGCGCCGCCGCAGCACGCGTCCGCAGCCGGAGGTTCGCGACGAACTGGTGGCGAAATGAAGCGGCTGGCGATCCTGTTCTGGCTGGCGGGCTGCACCACGGTCGGTCCGGACTATCAGCGCCCCGAAGTGCCGCTGCCGAACGAATTCCCGGAGCCGGCGCCGGCGCAGACTGCGCCGGAAGCCAGGGTCCCGGCCGACTGGTGGCGGCTCTATCAGGATTCGACGCTCGACGAGCTGGTCGATGCCGGGCGCAAGGGCAACGCCGATGTCCGGCTCGCCATCGCGCGCGTGCAGGAAGCGGAAGCGGCGCTGCGCGAGGTACGCGCGGCCATGTTCCCGGAGGTGCTGGGCACGGCGAGCTACGTCCGCCAGGGCGTGAGCACGGTCGCGCAGCCGCCGGTGCCGAACGGCATCAGCACCGTGCGTGCCAACTACCAGGCGCTGGTCTCGACGAGCTACGAGATCGATTTCTGGGGACGCGTCGCGCGCGGCAACGAAGCCGCGCGAGCGACGCTGCTGTCGACCGAGCTGTCGCGCGAGGTTGTCGGCATCACCCTGGCAGGCAGCATCGCGCAGGCCTACTTCGCCTTGCGCTCGCTCGATGCCCAGATCGCGACCCTGGACAACTCGATCCGCGTGCGGCGCGAGTCGCTCGACATCGCGAGGACGCGGCTCGACGCCGGCCTCGCGCCGGAGCTCGATGTGTTCCAGGCGCAGGGCGCCCTCGCCGACGCGCTCGTGCAGCGGCGGGAAGCTGTGCGAAGCCGCGCGCTCGTCCAGCACCAGCTCGCGCAGCTCGCCGCGCGGCCGGACCTGAAGCTCGTTTCCGGGGACCTCTTTTCGCTGCCGACGGTGCCGCTGCCGCCGGCGGGGTTGCCGTCGACGCTGCTCGACCGCCGCCCCGACATCCGCCAGGCGGAAGAGAGCCTCGTCGCCGCCAACGCGCAGATCGGCATCGCGCGCGCCGCGCTCTTTCCCACGCTGTCGCTCACCGCCGGCGCAGGCGTGCAGAGCGCGCAGTTCGCCGACCTCGTCGGCGGGCCCGGCGCCGCGATCTGGAACGTCGGCGTGGCGCTCTCGGCGCCGATCTTCGACGCCGGCCGGCGCAGCGCGCGCGTGGACCAGGCGAGCGCGCGGCGCGAGCAGGCGGTGGCGGGGTACCAGCGCGCCATCGAGACCGGCTTCCGCGAGGTCGCCGACGCGCTCGTCAACGTGCAGCAGAGCGGCGAGAGCGAGGCGGAGCTGAAGGACCGGCTCGACGCGGCGCGCAACGCCCTCGAGCTCTCGACGCTGCGCTACCAGTCGGGTTACTCGCCGTATCTCGAGGTGCTGGATGCCCAGCGCACGGCGAACGATGCCGAGCTCGCCTTCGTGCGCAACCGTCAGGCGCGGCTCGCCTTCAGCGTGGACCTCATCAAGGCGCTGGGGGGAGGATGGGACTACCGCAATTCGGGGTCAGGGCGCTAATTCCCCATAAGCCCCCGAATTCGTTAGAAGCTGATCCCCGTCATCCTCTGCCCGATGGCCTGCACCGGGCCGAGCGGGTTCTTGTTCTCTTCGGTGCCCTGCAGGATCGGCTGGCCGCCGGTGAGCTTGTAGACGACCACGTTCTCCTTGAGGAGGATGAGGCCGTTGAACCGCCAGCCGGTGGTCTGCGTCTCGCGGTAGAAGCCCAGCACGTCGAGCACCACGTTCCCCTGCCGGTTCTTGTTCACCATGCTCTGCGTCACCTCGAAGCCGCGGCAGGCGATCTTCGCCATGACGCAGTCGCGCACGCCCTGGTCGAGGTCGCTCACCGCGAACGACTGGTTGAGCATGAACTTGCGCATCACGTCGGCGTAGTTGAGGATCGTGATGTTCGGGTTCTCGGCCGGGTCGAGCGCCATGTTGCGCAGGTCGGCGATGGTGGTCTGGCCGGGCACGATCTTGTCGAAGGTCTCCTGCGCCGCCTGGTACGTCGGCCAGGGGCTGGCGGTCACTTCCTTGGACTTCGGCAGGAGCGCGCCGCAACCCTGCAGCAGGCATGCCACCAGCACGAGGGAGATGCGACCGGTCATGGGGCGCATCTTGTCTCAGCGACGCCGGCCTCGTTGCCGGGCGCCGATAGTCCACCCGGCGTCGGCGCCGCCCTTGTAGTCGACGCGCGACAACGGGTTCCACGCTCGCGCGACAGCGCCCGTCGCCGCGAATGCGCAGAATCCCGACCATGGGCTACCCGGACATCCAGCGCGCGCGAGAAGGCCGCGACGCTCTGCAGCGGATCATCGAGAGCTATGCCGGCGACGGCGCCGACCTGCGCGCGCTGCGCCGGATGGTGGACGTCTGCCGGGAGATGGCGGAGGCGATCGACGACGACTACTGCCGCGAAAAGGTGCGCGTCGTCGCCGAATTCGCCGCCGAGCTGCTGTCGCGCGACGAGCATCGGGCGCGCGGCACGATGCCGGGCGCGGATTTCCTGCGGAAGCAGATCCGCTCGGCGCTAGAGCTCATCGAGAGCCGCCTGTACAGCCTGGAGCGGGCGCGCAGGCTTGGCTCAATGAGCGGCCAGCCGCTCGCGCGCGCAGCCTTCGGCATCCCGGCGCGCTAGCTGTTTCTCGGGTTGGGTAGCTTCTGAGGCGCGGTTGCTGGTGCCGAGGAAGGGACTCGAACCCCCACAGTGTTGCCACCGCTAGGACCTGAACCTAGTGCGTCTACCAATTCCGCCACCTCGGCAGGGGCGGCGGCGATTTTAGCCGAAAATACCAACCGCTTGTCCAAGAAAGCCAAAAGAACAGCCCTGCGCCGCCGCGCTCGAACCGAGCGCATCGACTCACCGCTCGACGATTACTCGCGCGAGATCCTGCGCGAGCTCGAGCGCGCGGGCGAGCCGCTCAGCGTGCGCGAGCTCGCCCAGCAGCTGGGCATCCGCGCGCGCGAGCAGCGCGCCTTCAAGGCCGGCGTCGCCGCGCTCGAGCGCGCGGGGCAGGTGATGCAGAACCGCGCCGGCGCGCTCCTCGTCGCGCGCAAGATCGCGCTGGTGTCCGGCCGCGTCGACGGTCACCCGGACGGCCACGGTTTTCTCGTGCCGGATGAAGGTGGCCCATCGGTG
>DATMIG010000215.1:0-17364 GCA_035554335.1 Burkholderiales bacterium | reverse complement strand
TCGACCAGCCGCTGCACGCCCTCGATCGGCATCGCGTTGTAGATCGACGCCCGCATGCCGCCGACCGAGCGGTGGCCCTTCAGCTGCACCATCCCCGCCTTCGTCGCGCCCTTGAGGAATTCCTCGTCGAGCTGGGCGTCGCGCAGCGTGAACGGGATGTTCATGCGCGAGCGGTCTTCCTTCGCCACCGGGTTGCGGTAGAACTCGGTGCTGTCCAGATAGTCGTACAGCAGCTTCGCTTTCTGGATATTGGTCTTCTCGATGGCGGCCACCCCGCCCAGCGCCTTCAGCCACTTGAAGACGAGGCCGGCGATGTAGATGCCGTAGGTCGCCGGCGTGTTCAGCATCGAGTCGGCGTCGGCTTGCGCCTTGTAGTCCATCACGCTCGGCGTGCCCTTCTGCGCCTGGCCGATGAGATCGTCGCGCACGATGACGATCGTCAGGCCCGCCGGGCCGACGTTCTTCTGCGCGCCGGCGTAGATCAGCGCGAACTTCGAGACGTCGATCGGCCGCGAGAGGAAATGCGAGGACGCGTCGGCCACCAGCGGTATTTCAGTTTTTGGAACCTGATGATATTCGACGCCGCCGATGGTTTCGTTGGAGCAGTAATGGACGTACGCCGCGTCCTTGCGCACGTTCCAGTTCTTCGGCGCATAGGTGAAGTTCTTGTCCTCGGACGAGGCGGCGATGTGGACGTCGCAGAAGCCCTTGGCTTCCTTGATCGCCTTTTTCGACCATTCCCCGGTCGAGACGTAATCGGCCTTGCCCTTGCCGCGCAGCAGGTTCATCGGGATCTGCGCGAACTGCAGCGTCGCACCGCCCTGCAGGAAGAGCACCTTGTAGTTCGGCGGGATGGCGAGGAGCTCGCGCAGGTCCTTCTCGGCGTCGGCGGCGATGCCGATGAATTCCTTGCCGCGATGGCTCATCTCCATCACCGACATGCCGCTGCCGTGCCAGTCGAGGATTTCGTCGCCCGCGCGGGAAAGCACTTCCGCGGGCAGCATCGCGGGGCCCGCGCTGAAATTGAAAATGCGTGACATCAATGCACCGTGGGAGGAGGAGGATTGTCGGGACTACCCTCCCCTGCCGGCGGCACGTCTTCAGCATGCTCGCCGTTGCTGCCATTGCCGTTGCCGTTGCCGTTCGCGCCGAGGTCGCGCTCTTCGATGCGCTCCATGCCGGCGAGCTTCTCGCCCTCGGAGAGCGCGATCAGCGTCACGCCCTGCGTCGAGCGCCCCATCTCGCGGATCTGCGCCACGGCGGTGCGGATCAGCACGCCGCCGGTCGAGATCAGCATCACCTCGTCGTTGTCGTCGGCCAGCACCGCGCCGACCACCTTGCCGTTGCGCTCGGACGTCTGGATCGAGATCACGCCCTGGCCGCCGCGGCCGTGGCGCGGGTATTCGCCGAGCGGCGTGCGCTTGCCGAAACCGTTCTCGGTCGCGGTCAGCACGCCTTTCGATTCGTCGCTCGCGGCGAGCATGCAGACGACTCGCTGGCCATCGCCCAGGCGCATGCCGCGCACGCCGGTCGCCTGGCGGCCCATCGGCCGCACGTCGGACTCCTCGAAGCGAATCGCCTTGCCCTCGGAGGAGAAGAGCATCACGTCGTACTTGCCGTCGGTGAGCGCGGCACCGACGAGGTAGTCGCCTTCGTCGAGGCCCACGGCGATGATGCCGCTGGGTCGCGGGCGCGAGAACTCGTCGAGCGGTGTCTTCTTCACCGTGCCCTGGGAGGTCGCCATGAAGACGTAGTGGTCCTGGTCGAATTCCCTGACCGGCACCACCGCCGTGATCTTCTCCCCCTGCTCGAGCGGGAACATGTTGACGATCGGCTTGCCGCGGCTGGTGCGGCTGCCGGCCGGCACCTCGAACACCTTCAGCCAGTAGAGCTTGCCGCGGTTCGAGAAGCAGAGCAGGTAGTCGTGCGAGTGCGCGACGAAGAGCCGCTCGATGAAGTCGTCTTCCTTCATCGTGGTCGCCATGCGCCCGCGTCCGCCGCGGCGCTGCGCCTTGTATTCGGTGAGCGGCTGGCCCTTCACGTAGCCGCCGTGCGAGAACGTGACCACCATGTCCTGCGGCGCGATCAGGTCCTCGATGGAGATGTCCTCGGCCATCTGGACGATCTCGCTCTTGCGCGCATCGCCGAACGCTTCCTTCAGCGCCTTCAGCTCGTCGGTGATGATCTTCGTGATGCGCGCCGGCTTCGCCAGGATGTCGAGCAGGTCGGCGATGGTGGTCATGACCTCGCGATATTCGTCGCGGATCTTGTCCTGCTCGAGGCCGGTCAGGCGTTGCAGGCGCAATTCCAGAATCGCCTGCGCCTGCTCATCCGAGAGGTGATAGCCATCCGGTTTCAGGCCGAAGGCTTCGTTCAGGCCTTCGGGCCTGAATTGCGCGACGCCTTTGTCGCCCACCAGCGTACGAACGAGGTCGGATTGCCACACGCGCGCCATCAGCTCGCGCTTCGCATCGGCCGGCGCCGGCGCCTTCTTGATGAGCTCGATGACCGCGTCGACATTCGAGAGCGCCACGGCGAGGCCTTCCAGCACGTGGCCGCGCTCGCGGGCCTTGCGCAACTCGAACACCGTGCGGCGGGTGACGACCTCGCGCCGGTGCGAGACGAACGACTCGATCAGCTCCTTCAGGTTGAGGAGCCGCGGCTGGCCGTCGACGAGCGCCACCATGTTCATGTGGAACGCGTCCTGCAGCTGCGTCATCTTGTACAGGTTGTTGAGCACGATCTCGGGGTTCTCGCCGCGCTTGAGCTCGATCACGGCGCGCATGCCCGACTTGTCCGACTCGTCGCGGATGTCGGAGATGCCCTCCAGGCGCTTCTCGGTCACCAGCTCGGCGATCTTCTCCAGCAGGACGCGCTTGTTCACCTGGTAGGGCAGCTCGTCGACGATGATCGCCTGCTTGTCCTTGCCGATGTCCTCGAAGTGCGTGCGCGCGCGCATCACGACGCGCCCGCGTCCGGTGCGATAGCCCTCCAGCACGCCGCTGATGCCGTAGATGATGCCCGCGGTGGGGAAGTCCGGCGCCGGCATGCGCTTGATCAGCTCCTCGATCGGGCAATGCGGTTGCTCGAGCAGGTAGAGCGTGGCGTCGATCACTTCGCCGAGGTTGTGCGGCGGGATGTTGGTCGCCATGCCGACCGCGATGCCGGAGGAGCCGTTGACCAGCAGGTTCGGCACGCGCGAGGGCAGCACGGCCGGCTCGCGCTCCTTGCCGTCGTAGTTCGGCACGAAGTCGACCGTCTCGCTGTCGATGTCGGCGAGGAGCTCGGAGGCGAGCTTCTCCAGCCGGCACTCCGTATAGCGGTAGGCCGCCGCCGCGTCGCCGTCGACCGAGCCGAAGTTGCCCTGGCCGTCGATCAGCGGGTAGCGCATCGAGAAGTCCTGCGCCATGCGCACCAGCGCCTCGTACGTCGCCGAGTCGCCGTGCGGGTGGTACTTGCCGAGCACGTCGCCGACGATGCGCGCGCACTTCACGTAGGGTCGGTTCCAGACGTTGTTCGCCTCGTGCATGGCAAAAAGCACCCGGCGATGCACCGGTTTGAGGCCGTCTCGGACGTCCGGGAGGGCGCGTCCGACGATCACGCTCATCGCGTAATCGAGGTACGAGCGCCGCATCTCCTCCTCGAGTGAAATCGGGAGGGTTTCTTTGGCGAAGGATTCCATGCGAAGAGGCTCGAATTTTATCATGCTGCGCCACGTCAAAGCTCGCGCAAGCGACGGTTTTCGCTCGCAAATTCGCCTTGTACGGCGCACGCTCACTGTGATTAAATGGCCGGGCGTCCGAACAGAAAAAACCGGAGGGGGAGAGATGAAAACCAGCACGCTTTTCCTGGCTGCCTGCGCCGCCGTGGCGCTCGCCGCCTGCGCCACTCAGCAGGAAGCACCGAAGCCCGCACCGGCGCCGGAGGCGAAGCCCGCGCCGGCTCCAGCGCCCACGCCGGCACCGAAGCCGGTCGCCGCGGCACCCAAGCCGGAGCCGAAGCCCGCGCCGAAGCCGACGGTGGTCAATCTTTCTTCGACCGAGCTTTTCGAGTTCAACAAGGCGACGCTCACCGCCGAGGCGAAGAAACGCCTCGATGAGCAGGTCGTCGCCAAGCTGAGGAGCGCGGGCGACATCAAGTACATCAACGTGAACGGCCACGCCGATCGCCTGGGCTCCGCGCAGTACAACCAGAAGCTTTCGGAGAAGCGCGCGGAAGCGGTGCGCGCCTACCTCGTCTCCAAGGGCGTGAATCCCAACCAGGTCGAGACGTTCGGCTTCGGCAAGACGACGCCGGTGAAGTCCTGCCCGGACGAGAAAAAGCGGGCGGCGCTGATCGAGTGCCTCGCGCCGAACCGCCGCGTCGTGGTCGAGATCCAGGGTAGCGGGCGATAAAAAGCGGCTTCATCCTCGAGCCGCGCTGGCTCGTTCCCGTAGAACCTGCCGGCGCGGTGCTTACGCAGCACGCCGTCGCGGTCCGCGACGGCAAGATCGAAGCGGTGCTTCCCGCCGCGCAAGTCGCGGCGCGCTTCGCCGGTTATGAGCGCATCGAGCTCGCGCAGCATGCGCTGATTCCCGGGCTCATCAACGCGCACACACACGCCGCCATGACGCTGATGCGCGGGCTCGCGGACGATCTGCCGCTCATGAGCTGGCTGCAGGACCACATCTGGCCGGCGGAGAAGCGCCACGTCTCGCCGCAGTTCGTGCGCGACGGTACGCTCGCCGCATGCGCGGAGATGCTGCGCGGCGGCATCACCTGCTTCAACGACATGTACTTTTTTCCGGAAGCGGCGCTCGAGGCCGCGCTCCAGGCACGCATGCGCTCGGTGCACGGCATCATCGTCATCGAATTCCCCTCCGCCTATGCCGCCGACCCGGCTGACTACCTGCGCAAAGGACTCGAGGTGCGCGACCGTTATGGCGATGAGCCGCTTGCCAGCTTCTGTCTCGCTCCGCACGCGCCTTACACCGTCGCCGACGCGACTTTCCGGCAGGTCGCCACGCTCGCCGCCGAGCTCGACGTCCCGGTGCATGTGCACGTGCACGAGACCGAGCACGAGATCGAGCGCTCGCTCGCCGAGCACGGCGTGCGGCCGCTCGAGCGGCTGCAGCGACTGAACCTCGTCACGCCGAACCTGATCGCGGTGCACTCGGTGCACCTCGCGCGCGAGGAGATCGCGCTGCTCGCGCACCACGGCTGCTCGGTCGCGCACTGCCCGTCGTCGAACCTCAAGCTGGCCAGCGGCTTCGCCCCTATCGCGAAGCTTGCTCAGGCCGGCGTCAACATCGCGCTCGGCACCGACGGTGCGGCGAGCAATAACCGCCTGGATCTGTTCCAGGAAATGCGCACCGCGGCGCTGCTCGCCAAAGGCGTCTCGGGCGATGCGCAGGCGATGCCGGCGCACGCGGCGCTGCGCGCTGCCACGCTCGGCGCGGCGCAGGCGTTGGGCCTCGGCGAGCGCGTCGGCTCGATCGCCGAGGGCAAGGCCGCGGATCTGACCGCAGTGGCGCTGCGCGGCGTCGAGCTCGAGCCGTGCTACGACGCGGTGTCGCACCTTGTTTACGCCGCCGGCCGGGAACACGTGAGCGACGTCTGGATCGCCGGGGAAGCGCAGGTACGCGACGGGCGTCTGCTCAACGACGCCTTCGCGTCCTTGGATAAGCGCATGCAGTTATGGCAGAATGCCCTCGGCGGTCTCGCAGGGCATTGAAACCAATCGGTTTTCCGGGGACCAAGAAAACGGGAGAAAAAATGATCAAGAACGCCTGGAGTCTTTTCGTCGCAGCGGCGCTGGTTGCCGGATGCGCGACACAACAGGAAGCGCCTGCACCTGCGCCCGCTCCGGCGCCCAAGCCCGCTCCCGCGCCGCAGCCGGCGCCGGAAGTGAAGGCGGCGCCGAAACCGGAACCGGTGAAGCCCAAGCCGGTTGCCGAGAAGGTGACCTTCGCCGCGGACGTGCTGTTCGACTTCGACAAGTCGGTGGTGAAGCCCGAGGGCAAGTCCAAGCTCGACGACCTGTCGGGCAAGGTGCGCGGCGTCAACCTCGAAGTGGTGATCGCCATCGGCCATGCCGACTCGATCGGCAGCGACGCGTACAACCAGAAGCTCTCCGTGCGACGCGCCGAGTCGGTGAAGGCGTACCTCGTGTCGAAGGGCATCGAGGCAAACCGCATCTACACCGAAGGCAAAGGCGAGAAGCAGCCCGTCGCCGACAACAAGACCCGCGAAGGCCGCGCCAAGAACCGCCGGGTCGAGATCGAAGTGATCGGCACCCGCCGACAGTAGCGCCGCCGTAGCCCGTCGCACCCACGGAAACCCCGCTTCGGCGGGGTTTCCTTTTTGGCGGCACGGGTATTGCTCCTCCATGTGGACCATGCCGGCCTGATCCGGTTGGCGAAGCAGTTTTTGCAAGGTTTTCCACCAAGGA
The DNA here is from genome assembly GCA_035554335.1 of Burkholderiales bacterium. Classification (GTDB taxonomy): domain Bacteria; phylum Pseudomonadota; class Gammaproteobacteria; order Burkholderiales; family SG8-39; genus SCGC-AG-212-J23. The sequence goes on along the minus strand of DATMIG010000215.1, from coordinate 10,934 downwards.
GAGAGCGATGGACAAACGCATATTGGCAGTGCTCATAGCGGCGTTCGCCGGTAGCGCCGCAGCACAAGGCTATGTCACGAGTGGCGCAAGCGGCGCTCCCGTGAAGAACGGCTTTGGCGACAACTGGCACAGCGGAATGGCTGCTGCGCCGGGAACGCAGGTCGCGCAGGCGACCGCACCGGCTGGCGCGACTACCGCGCCGCGCCGCACCAGTTCCGCGGCCAACGCCGCGGGCAACAACGCCTCCCTCAACAATCCGCCGGCGCCGCCGGGATATGTGGGCACGGGTAGCGCCGGCGTAGTGGCGACGACGCCCTTCGGCCTGTGCGTGCACGCCGGCAGCGAATGGACGCCCGACAAGGCGGCCGCGCCGTGCGATGCGGTGCCGCGCGCCTCGATGGCGCCGCCGCCCGTCGCCGCCGCGCCCGCGCCGGCGCCCGAGCCGCAGGCGCTCGCGGCCGCGCCCACGCCGGCGCCCATCGTGATCGAGAAGGTGTCGCTCTCGACGGACGTGCTCTTCGGCTTCAACAAGTCGCAGCTCACGCCCGCCGGCCAGGAAAAGCTCGACGACCTCGCTAGGAGCGCCCAAGGCGCCAACGTCGAGAAGGTCAACCTGATCGGCTACGCGGACCGTATTGGCTCCGAGGACTACAACAAGGAGCTTTCCGAGAAGCGCGCGCAGGCGGTGGCCGACTACCTCGCCTCGAAGGGCGTCGACGCCAGCCGCTTGCAGGTCGAAGGCCGCGGCGAGTCCAATCCCGTGACCGGCAACCAGTGCCAGAAGATGGGCAAGGAGAGCAACAAGAACCAGAAGCTGATCGCCTGCCTGCAGCCCGACCGTCGCGTGGATGCCGAGCTTCTCGGCAGCCGCGAAAGCACGGCGAGCAGCGGCACGGCGCCTTCGGCGACCGGCTCGACCTCGACCGGAACGTCGACTTCAGGCAGCGCCGGCTCGACCGGAACCAGCGGTTCCACTTCCGGCAGCTCCAGCCAGTAGCGCTTTCACGCGCGAAGAAAGCCCCGCTTAGGCGGGGCTTTTTTTTGGGAGAATGATTTTCGAATGAACGTCGATCCGGCCGAGCTCGAGAAATTCAGCCAGCTTGCCTCCCGCTGGTGGGATCCCGAAGGCGAATTCCGTCCGCTGCACGAGATCAATCCGCTGCGCCTGCAGTGGATCGACGAGCGCGCCAGCCTCGCCGGCAAGAAGGTGCTCGACGTCGGTTGCGGCGGCGGCATCCTCGCCGAGGCGATGGCGGGGCGCGGCGCGCAGGTCACCGGGATCGATCTCGGCGGCAAATCGCTGCGCGTCGCGGAGCTGCATCTGCTGCAGAGCAAGGCCGCCGTCACCTACGAGGAGGCGAGCGCCGAGCAGTTCGCCGAACGCCACGCCGGCGAGTTCGACGTCGTCACCTGCATGGAGATGCTCGAGCACGTGCCCGAGCCGTCGAGCGCGGTCGCCGCGTGCGCGCGCCTCGCGAAACCGGGCGGCCAGGTGTTCTTCTCCACCATCAACCGCAACCCGAAGTCGTACCTCTTCGCCGTGATCGGGGCCGAGTACGTGCTGCGGCTGCTGCCGCGCGGCACGCACGACTACGCGCGCTTCATCAAGCCCTCGGAGCTCTCGCGCTGGGCGCGCGCGGCCGGCCTGCGCGTGGCCGAGGTGATCGGCATGACCTATAACCCGCTCACGCGCCGTTACCGGCTCGAAGCCGACTGCGACGTCAACTACCTCCTGCGCTGCGTGCGTGACTAAGCGCGCGGTCCTTTTCGACTTCGACGGCACGCTGGCCGACAGCGCCCCGGACCTCGCGGCCGCGCTGAACCGGATGCGCACGAAGCGCGGCCTCGAGCCGCTCGCCGTGGACGCTACCCGACCGTACGTGTCCATGGGCGGCCGCGGCATGCTGCGCGTCGGCTTCGGCATGACGCCCGACGACGCCGGCTACGGCGCGATGCGCGACGAGTTCCTCGCTCTTTACGCGGAAGCGACTTGCGTGCACACGCGCCTGATGAACGGCATGCGCGAAGTGCTGGCCGAGCTCGAGCGCCGCGAGATCGCATGGGGTATCGTCACCAACAAGGCCATGCGCTTCACCGAGCGCATCGTGCCCGCCCTCGGCCTCGCGCCGGCCTGCGTCATCGGCGGCGACTCGACGCCGCATCTCAAGCCGCACCCGGCGCCGCTGCTGCTCGCCGCCGAGCGGCTGGGCCTGCCGCCGGCTGGTTGCACATACGTGGGCGATGACCTGCGCGACGTGCAGGCCGCGCGCGCCGCGGGCATGCGCTCGATCGCCGTCGACTACGGCTACCACAGCGGTGAGCATCCGGCGCAATGGAACGCGGACGCCACCATCTCGCATCCTGCCGAACTCCTGGAGCACCTATGAAAGCCGTCGCGCACACCGGTACCGACATCGCCTCGCTCACCGACATCGAGCTGCCGACGCCGAAGCCCACGGGTCACGATCTTCTGGTGAAGGTCGAGGCCGTCTCCGTCAACCCGGTCGACACCAAGCAGCGCAAAGCCGGCAGCCCGACGCCGCGCGTGCTGGGGTGGGACGCGGCGGGCACCGTGGAGGCCGTCGGATCAGAGGTCTCGCTCTTCAAGCGCGGCGACGCCGTGTACTACGCGGGCGACGTGACGCGCCCCGGCTCCGACAGCGAATTCCATCTCGTCGACGAGCGCATCGTCGGCCGCAAGCCGAAGAAGCTCGACTTCGCTCAGGCGGCGGCGATCCCGCTCACCGCCATCACGGCGTGGGAAAGCTACTTCGACCGCATGAAGGTGCAGAAGGGACGATCGATCCTCATCATCGGCGGTGCCGGCGGCGTCGGCTCGATCGGCATCCAGATTGCGAAGCTCGCCGGCCTGCACGTCACGGCGACGGCGTCGCGAGCGGAGACCATCGCCTGGTGCAGGGAGCTCGGCGCCGACGCGATCGTCAACCATCGCGAGGACCTGGTGCGCCAGGTAAAGAAGCCGGTCGATTACATCGCGAACTTCAGCGGCGATCTCGACACGTATTGGCCGGCGATGGCGGAGCTCGTCGCGCCGCAAGGTGCCGTGCTGGCGATCGTGGCGAACAGCAAGCCGATCGCGATGGATGGGGTGCGCTCGAAAAGCGCGAGCGTCTGCTGGGAGCTCATGTTCACGCGGCCGCGCTTCAAGACCGCCGACATGATCGAGCAGCACAAGCTGCTGAACCAGGTGTCCGCCTGGCTCGACGAAGGCAAGCTGCGCGGCACGATGAAGGAAAAGCTGTCGCCGATCAACGCCGCGAACCTGCGCAAGGCGCACCAGAAGCTCGAGTCCGGCACGATGATCGGCAAGCTGGTCCTGCAGGGCTGGTGAAACTCGTCGTCGCGACGCCGAGTCCGTTCGCGCGCAAGGCGCGCATCGCGTTGCTGGAGAAGAAGCTCGCGCACGACGTCGTGGTGCAGAACCCATGGCAGTCGAGCATCGCCGACAACCCGCTCGGAAAAGTGCCGGTGCTGTACCTCGACGACGGTCGCGTGGTGCACGACTCGGGCGTCATCATCGAATACCTGGAGACGCTCGACGCGCCGCCGGCGCTCATCCCGGCGGCGGAGCGTGTGATGCATAAGCAGGTGGAGGCGATCGCCGACGGCATCAGCGACGCGGTGGTGCTGATCGTCACCGAGCGCTCACGGCCGGCGGAGAAGCAAAGCGCCGAGTGGATTTCCCGGCAGGCGGCGAAGATTCCGAAGGCGCTCGACGAGCTCGAGCGCCTGTTGGGCGCGAACGACAGCTTCACTGCGCACGGCTTCGGCCTCGCCGAGATCGCCACCGGCTGCGCGCTCGGCTATCTCGACTGCGCTATCCGGAGCTCGAGTGGCGGGCCAAGCACCGCCGACTGGGGAACCTCTTTGCGCGGCTGAGCGCGCGAGGGTCGTTCCAGCAAACCAAGCCGTCGGCGCAACCGGTCGCCATCGGCTGACGCTACTTCTTCAGCACGTCGGCGTAGTCGGGTGTCTTGTCGAACACCGATTTCGCAAAGGGACACAGCGCCACGATCTGTACGTTCTCGGCACGCGCCCATTCGACGGCGCTGCGCACCAGCCTCGCGCCAGCGCCGGTTCCGCGCAGCGCGGGGTCGACGTCGGTGTGATCGATGATCGCCATGGCGCCGCCGCGGCTATAGCTCATTTGCGCAAGGAGCTGTCCATCGCGCCGGATGACGAAGGCACCGCGCTGGCCGCTGCGCTCGTGAAGGATCTCGTCCATGAGCCCTTGTATCACGCGTCTACAACCCCATATGGGATAATGCGGACTGATTCACCACGAACCGGGGGCGACCTGGTTTCGACGTGGGTCGCGAAACAGCGCAGGGCATGCCGAGGACCAGATCACCTCGTTAATCCATTCTGGAAACACTACAAACGCCAACGACGAGCGTTTCGCTCTCGCCGCCTAACACCGGTGAGACGCTGCACTAGATTGCTGATGGTCTAGGCCCCGCAAGGGGTGCAGCGTCATTTACATCAGCCTCTCCCCCGGCTTTGGCCGCTTAGGCCGGGGGATCCGTCGAAGCGGCTAGCCGAGCGCCAGCCTGCCGGTTGGCGGGTGCGAGGCGAAGCTCAAACAACCAGGCTAAGCATGTAGTCCTGACTGCGTAGGGCTTGCGGACGCGGGTTCGATTCCCGCCGCCTCCACCAATTCGCCACTTGGCGCCGCTCTCTATCCTCGACCTCGCGCCCATCGTCCAGGGCGAGACCGCGGCGCACGCGTTGCGCAACTCGCTGGAGCTCGCGCGCCATGCCGAGCGCCTCGGCTACACGCGCTACTGGGTGGCCGAGCATCACAACATGCAGGGCATTGCGAGCGCCGCCACTTCGGTGGTGATCGGCCACCTTGCCGGCGGCACTTCGCGCATCCGGCTCGGCGCGGGCGGCATCATGCTGCCCAATCACGCGCCGCTCGTCATCGCCGAGCAGTTCGGCACCCTGGAAGCGCTCTATCCGGGCCGCATCGATCTCGCCCTGGGCCGTGCACCGGGCACCGACCAGCACACCGCGCGCGCGCTGCGCCGCGACTGGTCCGATCCGGACCAGTTTCCGCGCGATGTGCTGGAGCTGCAGGCGCTGCTCGCGCCGGCCGAGCCCGGGCAGAAGATCGTCGCGGTGCCCGGCGCCGGCTCGCGCGTTCCGCTGTGGATCCTGGGCTCCAGCCTCTACGGCGCGCAGCTCGCCGCCGGCCTCGGGCTGCCGTACGCGTTCGCCTCGCACTTCGCGCCGGACGCGCTGCTTGCCGCGCTCGCCGCGTATCGCGAGCGCTTCCAGCCCTCCGCGCAGCTCGAGCGCCCGTACGCCGCGGCGGGCGTCAACGTGTTCGTCGCCGACACGGATCGCGATGCGCAGCGCCTCTTCACGAGCGCGCAGCAGCAGTTCACGAACATGGTGCGAAATCGCCGCGGCAAGCTTCAGCCGCCCCTGGACGACATCGAGAGCTATTGGACGCCGCTCGAGAAGGCGCAGGTGACCCGGATGCTGAAGTACTCGTTCGTCGGCTCGCCATCGACCGTGCGCCAGGGGCTCGGAGAGTTCGTCCGGCAAACCGCGCTGGACGAATTGATCATCGTGTCCGCGATCTTCGACCATGGCGCGCGGCTGCGCTCCTACGAGCTGCTGGCCGGCATCGCCGGTTCGGCGCCGCCCGCCAGGAGCGCGATCCCGGTGCGTTAGCTCACCACCGGCCGGCGTTCACTCCTTAGCGCCGAATGTTTTTTTGCAACCGGCGCGCCGGCTGCCGGTACAGTGGATCGCGTCATGAACGAGTTTCCTTTCCTCCTTGTCCGCGCCTCGCGTGAGCTCGGCACCATGCTCGCCGTGGCGTCGCTGCTCGGCGAGGAGCCGCGCCAGGTTTACCGCTGGATCGCCGGTGTGGATCTGCCCGACCGCCACCGCGTCGGGCAGCTCACCGAGCGGCTGCTGACCGTCCTCTAGACCCGCATCCCGGCGCTGCGCGCAGCAGCGCGGATAATCACGGGATGAGCGTTCCAGCATTCAAGCGCAAGCCCGGCGCCGTCGACCTGACGGCGGCGGCGTTCTCCAACACCTTCGTGCGCGACCTGCCGGCCGACCCGGTGCTCGTCAACGTGCCCCGCCAGGTCAGCAATGCCTGCTATACGCGCGTCGACCCGACGCCCGTGAGGGCACCGCAGCTCCTCGCCTGGTCGGGCGTCCTCGGCGAGCAGCTCGGTCTCTCGCGTCCGGGCGCGCAGGCGGTGGAAGTGCTCGGCGGCAACCGCGTCCTGCCCGGCATGCAGCCCTACGCGGCGCGCTACGGCGGCCACCAGTTCGGTCATTGGGCCGGGCAGCTGGGCGACGGCCGAGCCATCACGCTCGCCGAGCTGATGGCGGCCGACGGCACGCGGCAGGAGCTGCAGCTGAAAGGCGCCGGCAAGACGCCCTACTCCCGCACCGCCGACGGCCGCGCCGTGCTGCGCTCGTCGCTGCGCGAGTTCGGCTGCAGCGAGGCGATGTTCCATCTCGGCGTGCCGACCACGCGCGCCTTGAGCCTCGTCGGCACTGGGGAAGCGGTGATCCGCGACATGTTCTACGACGGCCATCCGGCGCCCGAGCCGGGCGCGGTGGTCTGCCGCGTGGCGCCCTCGTTCGTGCGCTTCGGCAACTTCCAGATCCTCGCCGCGAACAACGAGCTCGAGGTGCTGCGGCGGCTCATCGACTATGTGGTGCGCGAGCACTTTCCCGGCGACACGCCGGCCAGCTGGTACCGCGAGCTCTGCCGGCGCACGGCGCTTCTCATGGTCGACTGGATGCGTCTCGGATTCGTCCATGGGGTGATGAACACCGACAACCTGTCGGCGCTCGGCTTGACCATCGACTACGGGCCGTATGGCTGGCTGGAAGGCTACGACCCGATGTGGACGCCCAACACCACCGACGCCCAGGGCCGGCGCTATTGCTACGGCAACCAACCCGGCATCGCGCAATGGAATCTCGCGCGACTGGCGGAGGCACTCCTACCGGTCATCGAGCGTGCGGAGCTCGAGGCGGGACTCAACACCTACGCGGATACCTTCAACGAAAACTGGCGCCAGGCTCTCGGCCGCAAGCTTGGGCTGCTCGAGGTCAGGCCCGAAGACGAAGAGCTGACGAGCGAGCTGCTCGAAGCCCTCGCGGAGTCCGAGACCGACTTCACCCTCTTCTTCCGCCGCCTCGCACACGTCCCCGCCGATGGCGACTTGCTCGAGCCGCTGCGGTCGGCGTTCTACGACGAGCAAGCCACCCACGAGCGCCTCGTCGCCTGGCTGCGTCGCTACGCCGCGCGAGTCGCCGAGCAAGGCGAGCCGGCCGAGGCGCGGCGCAGCCGGATGAATGCCGTCAATCCGAAATACGTGTTCCGCAATTACCTCGCGCAGCAGGCGATCGACGCGCTCGAAGCGGGAGACGCCTCGGTTCTCGAGCGGCTGATGGCGGTTTTGCAACGCCCGTACGACGAGCAGCCGGCGTTTGAGGAATATGCCGCACGCCGTCCCGAGTGGGCGCGCCACAAGGCGGGCTGTTCTGCGCTATCGTGCAGCTCATGAAAATTCCCCACCTCGTGGTCCTCGCCGCGGTGCTCTGCAGCCCCGCCGCGTGGGCGCAGCAGGCGCAACCGGCACAACCCGCCACCAAGACCACCGAGCAGCAGGCGCGCTCCTACATCCTGAGCGCGTTCATGACCGGCGCCGCGCCCGCCGTGATGAGCGATAGCGTCAAGGTGGCGCCCGCGCTGCGCCTGCGCCTCGCGCTGCCCGCGGAGGCAGACAGCCGCGCGGTGTACTACAGCCTCGTGCGCCTCACCGCGGGAAAATCGCTCACCGTGCGCCCGGCGAAGATCGACGAGCTCGACATGACCGAGACGCAGGTCGCGCCGACCCGGCCGGTGTTCGCGCTGGATGTCAGCGACTCGACCTTCGTCCTGCAATACGACCTGGACAAGGATTCGGTGACCACCATCGCCGACGCCACGCGCCCGGTAGCCGTCACCGCTCCGATTACGGCGCCGACGCCGCCGCAACCGATTGCCGAAAATACGCCGGAGGCAGCCAAGCCCGCAGCAGAGGCCGCACCCGTGGTACCGGCAGTGCCCGCGCCCGCGATGGCCGCCCCGGCCGCCGCCGAGGAACCAGCCAAGCCAGCCCCCGAGGCGCCGACTACTGCTGCGCCGGAACCGGCCGCCCCGGCGCCGGCCGCAGCCCCGGAACCCGCGAAGGTTGTTGAACCGGCGAAGGCCGCCGAGCCCGAGCCGCTGCCCGGCGCCCGCGTGCAGACGGTCGAGCCCCGCGAGCCGCGCCTGGCGCCGCCGGCGGCGCCCGCCAAGGCGGCCGTTGCGCCGCGGCCGGTGCAGGTCACGCGCGAGCAGCCGCACCTGCCGCCGCTCAAGCCGAACGGCGCGTGCGTGATCAAGCCGGTGATGTCGGACCAGGATTTGGTGAACTGCGGGGCGACGCCCCGCTGACTTCCGGTGAACTGCGGGGCGACGCCCCGCTGACGTCCTAGCGCCCGCGCCGCATCGCGGCGACGAGCGAGACGCTGGAGAGGGCGAGCAGGACCGCGACCACCACCTCCGCCACGACGGCGACTTCGGCGCCGAAGTCGCTCACCGCGATGAGCGCCACGCCGAGGGCGGCGAGCAGGAAGCGGATGGCCCAGGAAAGCATGGCGCATTAGCGCAGGCGAAGCCGCTCGTGCGCCACCGGCCGCCATGAGCCGGGACGACTATGTCAGTCGAGGGTGAAGCCGACCTTCATCGTCACCTGCCAGTGCGCCACCTTTCCGCCCTCGATCTCGCCGCGCGTATCGACCACCTGGAACCAGCGCAGGTTGTGCACCGTCTTCGACGCCTTGCCGATGGCGTTGGCGATGGCGTCCTCGAGGCCCTTGGGCGACGAGCCGGTGAGCTCGATGGTCTTGTACACGTGGTTCGACATGGCAGCTCCTCAGAAAAGCTGCCGGCTCGCAAGACGCGCGCCGGCAACGAGCGATTCGAGCTTGGCCCACATGATCGACGGATGCACGCGGCGGTGGAACGGACCCTGCGCGAAGCCGCAGTCGGTGCCGGCCATCAGCCGGTCGGGGCCGATCAGCCTGCCGATGCGCACCAGGCGCTCGGCGACGAGCTCCGGGTGCTCGACGACGTTGGTGGCGTGGCTGATCACGCCGGGCGCGAGGATCTTGCCGGCCGGCAGCTTCACGCTCTCCCACACGCGCCATTCGTGCTCGTGGCGCGGGTTCGCACCCTCGATGAGATAGGTCCCGGCGTTCACCTTGAGAATCATGTCGGCCACGTCCTTCAGCGGCACGTCGGTGGTGTGCGGGCCGGGCCAGCTGCCCCAGCATACGTGGTAGCGCACGCGCTCCGGCGGGAGGCCGTCCAGCGCCTCGTTGATGAGATCGACCTGGAAGCCGAGCCACCTGCGGTAATCGGCGAAGCTCGCGTGGTCGATCATGCGGTCGTAGGTCACCGCGAAGCGCGCGTCGTCGAGCTGCACGTAGAGGCCCGCGTCGACGATCGCCTTGTATTCGGTGCGCATGGCGCGCGCGATGGCCTGCTGGCACTCCTCGTCGCTCGCGTAGAACTCGTTGCGCCGGTCGGGAATCACGCTGGAGGGCGCCGCCACCGGCAGGAAGCCCTGCTTCACGCCCGCTGCCGACAGCGCCGCCTTGAAGTTCGCGATGTCGCGCTGCAATTCTTCCTGGCCGGTGTACTCGATCGGCGCCACGCACACCGCGAGCGCGCCGGTCGCACCCGCGCTGGCCGGCGGGCCATCGGCGCGGTCGAGCTCGGCGTAGAACTCGGCGAAGCGCTGGCGATCGGCGCCGCGTGCGAACGGGTTGCCGCCCGGCGGCGCCTGGCGCCGCTCGAAGCCCGACAGCCGCTCGAGCGCGTACTGCGACCAGCTGATGCTCTTGCCGAATTCGCCGTCGCTCGGCACGTCGATGCCCACCTCGGCCTGCTGCCGGACGATCGCCTTGACGGCGTCGGCGAGCGTGCTCCGGTACGCAGCCTCGTCATACGGCTCGCGCTTCTGCCGCGCGCGGATGTAGTCGAGGAGCGCCGGCGGCCGGATCAGGCTGCCGACGTGCGTGGTGAGGATGCTGGGCATTGCGGGCCTCTCGAATGCGGGCCCGAATGGTATTACGGATTACGGCCGGCCCTGCCGCTCCGCGTCATCCTCTTCGGACATGCCGGACGAGACGGCGCGCGCCTTGCCGTCCGCAATCGGCGGCAGCTTGGGCTTGCCTTCCTCCGGGAACCCCGGCAGCTGCGCGATGGCCGCGCTCCAGCTCGAGGGCTTCTTGGGCAGCGTGTCGTCGTCCTGTTTCATGGCTGGCTCAATTGTTCACCGACGTTTCCAGATATTCAAGCCGATGCTCGCTCCAATGCCAAGAGCAAGCGCCGCGCCCAGCTTGAGAATGCCGCCGGTCGCGCCGGAACGCTCGCCCATCGGCGTGTTGGCCGCCGGCTGGACACGGATGGAATTCGGAATTCGCTTAGCGGAACCCGGCGCGCTAGAGCGCGAGCCGTGCTCCTCGGCGTAGAGGCGCGTGAATTCCGCGCCCAGCAGGAATACTTGCGACGAGTAGTACACCCACACCATCAGCACGACCAGCGACCCCGCCGCGCCGAAGGCCGACGCCACGCTCGATTTGCCGAGGTAGAGGCCGATGGCGAGCTTCCCCACCGCGAAGAGCGCCGAAGTGACGGCGGCGCCGACCCATACGTCGCGCCACGCGATGCGCACCCGCGGAATGACCTTGTAGGTGGCGGCGAAGAGCCCGGTCATGATCGCGAAGCTGAGCAGCCAGTCGATGAGGTGCAGCCCCCACCAGGTGCCGAGCGCGGACACGATCGCGCTGATCACGAGCGACACCATCAGCAGGAAGGCGATGGCGAGGATCATTCC
>DATMIG010000214.1:0-7848 GCA_035554335.1 Burkholderiales bacterium | reverse complement strand
GCTGTGGCAGGTGCTCGACCATGGCTGCCGGGTCTGGATGCGGCCGGGCTCGTTCGACCACTCGAAGCTCCTGGTGGTCGACGGCGCGTGGACGCTGCTCGGCTCGGCGAACTGGGACGCGCGCAGCCTGCGCCTCAATTTCGAGGTGAACGTCGAGTGCTACTCGGTGGAGCTCGGCGCGCACATGGACGGGCTCATCCAGGCGCGTATCGGCCAGTCCCAGTCGCTCACGCTCGCGCAGATCAACGAGCGGCCGCTGTGGATAAAGCTGCGCGACGGCGCGGCGCGGCTCTTCGCTCCCTACCTGTGATCGGACATGCCGCGGTAGTCATGGCCACCGTCCTCGCGGTCGCCATTTGCGTGCTTATGCAGTACGAAGGACTGGTGCTCACCTGGAAATGGGTCGCCGGCCATCACGGCCACAAGCGCACCAAGGTGGTCTACGCCATTCTCGCCATCATCACGCTGCATGTCGCCGAGATCTGGATATTCGGCATGGCGATCTGGGCGCTTCTCCTGCTGCCGGGCACCGGCAGCCTGCACGGGCCCGAGTCGGCCGAGCTGCTGGAGTGCATCTACCTTTCCGCGGTGACCTTCTCGACGGTCGGCTTCGGCGACATCGCGCCGGTGGGCGCGATCCGCTTCCTCTCCGGCACCGAAGCCCTGTCGGGCTTCGTGCTCATCACCTGGTCGGCTTCGTTTACCTACCTCGAAATGGAAAGGTTCTGGCGCGCCGACGAGATGGATTCCCGCAAGGCTGAATAGCGACGCACGGTCCAGCGCAGGAGCGGCAGCACCGACACCCACATCTCGCCCCAGGCGCCGACGCCGACGGCGAGGCTCTTCATCATGCGCCGATCCTTCCACATGCGATTCACCGTCATGTTGCCCGGCTCGGTGTAGGAATCCATCCAGCGCGCGCCCTCGAGCTGGTGGAACTCCCGCAGGCAGACGAGCTCGGCCAGCACGCCGGGTGAATACTCCGCGAACGATTCGTCGTACGCGGTCTTGAAGGCATAGGCGCCGTCGCCCGCGAGCAGCGTAACGCGCCGCGCCACCGGACGCCTCTCGCAGTCGATACCGACGATGTGCAGCCGCCCGCGGCGATGCGCTTCGGCCAGTACCGCTCGCCCGAAGCGGGAGTTCGATTCGTTCGACGCCAAAGCGCCGCCCGCCTTGCCCTTCCAGCCACTCACTTCCAAGAGCAGAAAGCGCTCGATCTCGCCGCCGATCTCGCTGCCGGGCCCGATGGCGGTGGTCGCGTATCCGGCCCGCTCGGCGAGGCGCTTCTCCTTGCGGCGCAGCTGCCGGCGCAGCTGCCCCGACATCGACTCCTGCAGGTAGCTCTGCGCGTCGGCGCCTTTTACGAGCAGCGCGCGCGAGAACTCCGCCGTCGGCGCCACGGTACACGGCGACGAGCGGGTCGCGTCGGCGAGCGCGGCGTGGAAGGCGCCGTCGGCAGGGAGGTAGCGAAACTCGGCGATCGACGCCTCCGTCGGCAGCCAGGCGAAGAACGCCGCCAGGCATTGCGCTTCCGCGCCGGCGCGCACGAGCGGCGTGCAAAGCAGGTAGGCACTGTGCCGCCATGACGAAAGCGTCGCGGCCGGCAATCCCTTGAAGCTCGCGCGGCGCTCGAAGGGCAGCAGGCCGATCAGCCGCTCGCCCTCCCATACGCACACACAGCGGAAATTTTCATCCCCCTGCGCGCGCAGCGCCGGCAGCAGGATCCAGGACTCGTAGAACGGATTCGCCTCGCACGCATGCGCGGCGAGGTCCTCCCATTCCGGAACGACGGCCTCGAGCGCCTCCCGGCTGCGCACGACCTGGACGACGGGCTTCATGGTTAGCCCGCTTTTTTACCGGCCGACGGGCCGAGCGCTCTATCCGCCATTGTGGGCCGTAAGAACTAATTCGGGGTTAGGGCCCGCCCTTTTCCCGCCATCTTGCGCAGATAAGCTGGCCCAATGCCATGGACGTTCGCCCATCCCGCCGCCGTGCTCCCCATGCGCCGGTTCTGCCCGCGCTACCTGCACTTCTCGGCGTTGGTGATCGGCTCCCTCATGCCGGACTTCGGCTACCACTTCGGTCTCTTTGCGCTGGCCACCTACGCTCACACGCTCGGCGGCAGCCTGTTGGCCTGCGTGCCGATCGGCTTGGCGCTGCTCGCGTGCTTCTCCGCGGTTCGCCGGCCGCTTTGGCACTTGCTGCCGCAGCCGCACCGCGACGCCCTGGAACCACTCGTCGCGCAGCCGTTGCTGCGCGGCATCGGCAACATCCTGCGCTCGTCCGTCTCCATTCTTCTCGGCGCCTGGAGCCACATCGCGTGGGACTCCTTCACGCATCGTTCGGGTTGGAGCGTCGCGCATATCGCAGCGCTGCGTAGCGCCGTTCCCATCCCATGGATCGGCGAGGTTCCGCTCTACAGCGTGCTGCAGCACGTGAGCACCGTGGTTGGGGTGCTCATCCTCGTAGTGGCGTACCGCTCCTGGCTCGCCGGCCAGCGCGCATCGCTCCCGGCTTTCGCGCGCGAGGATCGATGGCGGTATGCCACGCTCCTGTCGCTGGTGACTGGCTGCGGCGTAATCGCGCTGCTGCTCGCCATCCTCGGTGCGCTGCCACTCGGCGGGCGCTTCTCTGCGCAGGCCTTCGCCTTCAGGGTTGCGGTCTATGGCGCCGTGCTGTTCATGGGGTCCACGGTCCTCGCCGGCATGTACGCGTCCCGCGGTCGGAAGGCAGTTCCGCGAATTGATTAGAGGCTAGGTCGGCGATGGCGCGGCGAGGCACGCGACCAGGCTTCGTGCGGGTGGCGCCAGCTCATCCTCGCTGCGGATGCAGATACACAACTGGCGTGTCGCCCACGCTTCCGCCAGAGGTCGCACAGAAAGCCGCAATGTTTTCTTGCATCGGGTCGCCGCCGCCTCAGGCACGATGGCCACGCCGACGCCTGCGGCAGCCATCTGGCAAAGCCCGTCGAAACTGCGCAGCTTCGCGCGAAGCTTGAACCGCACCGCCATCTTCCGGGCATGTCCCTCGATGTGGTCTTGCAGCGCGCTGTCGATCAAGCCGATGAACGGCCGCTCCGCGAGGTCGGCCAGGCGAACCGGAGCGGCCAGCCCGGCATCGGTCGACGCGACCACGACCAATCGATCGACCGCGAAGGGTTTCAGCTGCAGGCCGGTCGCATCCACGGCGCTGGAAAGAATGCCGATCTCGGCGTGGCCGGCGCGGACGCTGCCAGCGATCTCGACGCTCTGCCGCTCCTTGAGTTCGACGTCGGCTTGAGGATTCGCGGCCATCCAGGACGCGAGGCGCGGCGGCAGAAATTCCGAGATAGCGGCGGTATTGGCTTGCAAGCGCACCGTGGTGCGCAGGCCCTTGGCATGCTCGCCGATCTCGCCGCGCATGCGCGCAACCTGCTGCTCGATCAGCCTGGCATGGTGGGCCAGCGCTTCGCCGGCGGCGGTGGGCGTCACGCCCCGTTGTCCCCGATCGAGCAGCCTCACGTCGCCCATCGCCTCCATGTCTCGCAGACGCTCGCTCGCCGCCGCAAGGGAAAGGCCTACAGACGCCGCTCCGTGCGTGATGCTGCCGGCATCTACCACAGCGAGAAAGAGGCGCAGGTCGATGAGGTCGAAGCGCACCCCATGACGATAAGCGACGGCGCGCCTTCTAGCCAGCCGAAGGCGGCCTTCGGATCATCCGCATTGCGCGCCGGGCAGCGTTCCTTAATGCTCGGCGCATGGACGGATACTCGCCGCTGCTCATCGCCACGGTTGCCGCGACGTTCTTCGCGGCGGGCGTGGTCAAGGGCGTCACGGGCATGGGCCTGCCGACGGTGGCGATGGGCGTGCTGGGTGCGCTCCTCTCGCCGCTCGCGGCGGCGAGTCTGTTGCTCGTGCCTTCGTTCGTGACGAACGTGTGGCAGCTCGTCGCCGGGCCCAGCCTCGGGACCCTTGCCCGTCGGCTTTGGCCGATGACGGCGGCCATCGCGCTGGGCACCGTGCTGTGCTCGTCCCTGCTCGCGGGCGGCGAATCCCGCCTGCTTACCGCCTGCCTCGGCGGCACTCTCGTCGTCTACGCTGCCTACACGCTCTTCGCGCGCCAGCTTGCCGTTCCGCGCAAGCTGGAACCTTGGCTTTCTCCGGCAATCGGGCTGGCAACCGGTGCGATTACCGGCGGCACCGGGGTGCTGGTAATTCCTGCGGTGCCCTACCTACAGGCACTGCGGCTCGAGAAAGACGATCTGGTGCAGGCGCTCGGGATCTCATTCACCGTATCCACCCTCGCACTGGCCGCGGGCCTTGCCGGGCGTAACGCGGTTCGCATGGAGGCCCTCGCGATCTCGGCCTTGGGGGTTATCCCTGCTCTTGCAGGGATGTGGGCGGGACAGTTGCTTCGCGAGCGTATTAGTCCGGCCACCTTCCGGCGCTGGTTCCTGATCGCCTTGCTGATCCTCGGGACTGAAATGGCTTCGAGGCTGCTGCGCTGAGCTTGGCGCCCAACGTCCGTTTTGGGTCGTTAACAGACATTAGTGCAGGTCCGGCATCGGCCACTAGCAGACATTCAAGCGCGTACTAGGAATTAGTCGTGGCACGCCCGTAAAGCTCTCAAATTGCTTTGAGGCGCTGAGCAGGCACGACAGCCTCACGTGGCGTTATAGGAATCAATGGCCTGCCCCCGTGTGGTCTATTCCGGTGTGTGCGGTGACGTACAGAAATGCGGTGACAGTCACGGGTATCCTGTACGGTGCTCTATGAATTCCTTACTACTCACCGCCACGAGTTGATCCAGCACTGTAGGGAGCGCATGGCCAAAAGATATGCGCCCGCACGAACGCCGGAGGTCGTCGATCATGGCGTTCCCCTTTTTCTTGAGCAGCTCGTTCACACTTTGCAGTCCGAGCAGTTAACCACTGCGCGTGCGGAGAGCGAGCCGCCACCATCTCCTGCTGCCACGGACATCGGTCGCGCTGCAACGTTGCATGGGACGGAGCTACTTCGTCTTGGGTATACGGTGGATCAGGTCGTCCACCATTACGGCGACGTTTGCCAAGCGGTCACCGAGTTGGCCGTCCGCAGGGGATCGCCTATTAACACGGACGAATTCCGAACACTCAACAGATGCCTCGACGAAGCCATCGCCGATGCTGTGACCGCGTTCGGCGACGAAAGGGAGAACGCCCTTCTCGACCACGCGAGAGACCTCCACGAGCGGCTGGGGGCATTAGCGGAGGAGCAGCGGCGATTGCTCAACGTGTCTCTCCAAACGCTCGCGGCGATCCAGACCGGGCAAATCGCACCGAAGGGGGCCACAGGGACGGCTCTCATGAAGACCTTAGAGGAACTGCGCGATCTAATTGACCGCACGCTGCCCGAGATACGTTTGATTTCTGGAGTGACGAAGTCGCCGCCCGGCAACTAAGGCGCGAGAGGCCGCGTGTGTTCGGCCAAGGACAGTCCATGTCCGCTTCGGGTCGAAAGCCGACATCGGCGGGGAATTAGCGCACTGACCCCGATTACTTCAGGGCCTTGAACTTCATGCGGTGCGGCTTGGCGGCTTCCTCGCCGAGGCGCTTCTTCTTGTCGGCCTCGTATTCCTGGTAGTTGCCGGAGAAGAAGACCCACTGCGAGTCGTCCTCCACCGCGAGGATGTGGGTGGCGATGCGGTCGAGGAACCAGCGGTCGTGCGAGATGACGAGCACCGAGCCGGCGAATTCGAGCAGCGCCTCTTCCAAAGCCCTGAGCGTTTCGACGTCCAGATCGTTCGAAGGCTCGTCCAGCAGCAGCACGTTCGCGCCCGAGCGCAGCATCTTCGCGAGGTGCAGGCGTCCGCGCTCGCCGCCGGAGAGCTGGCCGACCGGCTTCTGCTGATCGGCGCCGCGGAAGTTGAAGCGCGCGAGGTAGGCGCGCGAAGGCATCTGCACCTTGCCGACGGTGATGGTGTCGAGGCCGCCGGAGATGTCCTCGAACACCGTCTTCTCCGCGGCGAGCTCGTCGCGGAACTGGTCGACGTGGGCGAGCTTCACCGTCTTGCCGACGGAAATGGAACCCTTGTCGGGCTTTTCGCCGCCGGTGATCATGCGGAAGAGGGTCGACTTGCCGGCGCCGTTCGGGCCGATGATGCCGACGATCGCGCCGGGCGGTATCTGGAACGAGAGCTTGTCGATCAGCAGGCGCTCGCCGAAGCCCTTGGAGACGTTCTTGAACTCGATCACCTCGTTGCCGAGGCGCTCGGCGACGGGGATGAAGATTTCCTGCGTCTCGTTCCGGGTTTGATACTGCTCGGAAGACAGTTCCTCGAACCGCGCCAGGCGCGCCTTCGACTTCGCCTGCCGTCCCTTCGGGTTCTGCCGCACCCACTCGAGCTCGGCCTTCATCGTCTTGATGCGCGCCTGCTCCTGGCTCTGCTCGACTTCCAGCCGCTTCTCCTTCTGCTCGAGCCAGCTCGAGTAGTTGCCCTGCCACGGGATGCCGTGGCCGCGGTCGAGCTCCAGTATCCAGCCGGCGGCGTTGTCCAGGAAGTAGCGATCGTGGGTCACCGCGACGACCGTGCCGGGGAAGCGCTGGAGGAATTGCTCCAGCCACTCGACGCTTTCCGCGTCGAGATGGTTGGTCGGCTCGTCGAGGAGCAGGAGATCGGGCTTGGAGAGCAGCAGACGGCACAGCGCGACGCGCCTCTTTTCGCCGCCGGAGAGCACATCCACCTTCTGCTCCCAGGGCGGCAGGCGCAGCGCATCGGCCGCCACCTCGAGCTCGTCGGCGCCGCCCGAGTTGATCATCGCCTCGAGCCTGGCCTGCTCTTCGGCGAGTTTGTCGAAGTCGGCGTCCGGCTCGGCGTAGGCGGCATAGACCTCCTCCAGGCGCTTCTTCGCGGCGGCGAGGTCGCCCTGCGCAGCTTCCACCGCTTCCCGCACGGTGGATCCCTTGGGGAGGTGCGGCTCCTGCTCGAGATACCCGACCTTGATGCCGGGCATGCGGATCACTTCGCCGTCGTAGCCGTCGTCGACGCCGGCCATGATGCGCAGGAGCGACGACTTGCCGGAGCCGTTCAGGCCGAGCACGCCGATCTTGGCGCCGGGAAAGAAGTTGAGCGAGATGTTCTTGAGGATGGTGCGCTGGGGCGGCACGGTCTTGCTGACACGCCGCATGGTGTAGACGTATTGAGCCATCCGCTATGATATTCACGAAACGTGAAGCAATTCCTGGCAGCGCTCGCCCTCCTCCTCGTTTCGCTTGCGGCCCGCGCGGTGGACAGCGTGAGCGCCGAGTACGGCGTGGGGACGCACGCCGTCGACCTGTGGCGCCTCGGCCTGCAATGGCAGGCGCCGCCGTTCGACTGGATGAAGAAGCACGACCGCTGGTCGTGGTACTGGGATGCCTCGATCGGCGGCTGGCACGGCGACGAAGGCACGGTGCACGACTTCGGCCTGACGCCGGTGTTTCGCTATATGAAGGTATCGGGCGGCTTCTACCTGGAAGGCGGCATCGGCGCGCACGTCCTCACCGACTCCCAT
The DNA here is from genome assembly GCA_035554335.1 of Burkholderiales bacterium. Taxonomy (GTDB): domain Bacteria; phylum Pseudomonadota; class Gammaproteobacteria; order Burkholderiales; family SG8-39; genus SCGC-AG-212-J23. Next base: position 335 of record DATMIG010000214.1, on the reverse strand, counting down.
ATCAACAGCGACCTCGGCTTCAGCACCCGCTTCCAGTTCGGCGACCACGTCGGCATCGGCATCTACCGCGGCAAATGGGACTGGCAGCTGCGGCTGCAGCACCTGTCGAACGGCGGCATGCGCAATCCCAACCCCGGCATCAACTTCCTGATTGGCCGGGTCCAGTACCACCTGGACTGACCGGCTCCTCCTCCGTGTCGCCGCCGGTGATGTCGCCGAAGCGGCGCGACACGACGACATAGAGGACCGGCAGCACGAAGAGCACGAGGAGCGTCGCCGTGACCAGACCGCCGATCACCACCACGGCGAGCGGCTTCTGCGTCTCCGCGCCGATG
>DATMIG010000213.1:0-17912 GCA_035554335.1 Burkholderiales bacterium | reverse complement strand
TCCCCAACGGAAGCCCGGAGAGAACGCGATCTCGGCTTCCTTCTCTGCCATCAGCGCGCGCAGCAGCAGCTCGTCGAACGTGCCGTTGAAGTTGCCGCGACGGTAAAGGAGCCCCTCGGTCACGGCGAGCTTTTCGCCCAGCTTCCCGGCGTACGGCGCGCGCACTTCGTCGATGTAGGCGGCCATGGCCGGATCCGGCGGCAGCAGGTCGGCGAACACCGGTAGCAGCCGGTAGCGATAGTCGCGCACGCCGCCCGCTTCAACCTGAAGGTCGAGCACGCCGACGAACTTGCCGTGCGATCCGGCGTTGGTCACGAGCGTGCGCCCGACTCGGATGGGCGCCGGCACGCCATCGTGCGTATGGCCCCCAAGGATGGCGTCCAGGCCGCGAATGCGGCCGGCGAGCTTGAGATCGACGTCCATTCCGTTGTGCGAGAGCAGCACGACCGCTCTCGCACCCTTCGCGCGCACCTCGTCGATGCGAGCCTGCAGCTCGCGTTCGCGGATGCCGAACGACCAGTCGGCAAACCGATGGCGCGGATGGGCGATCGGCGTGTATGGAAACGCCTGGCCGATGATGGCGATCGGCATGCCGTTCACCGGGCGCAGCGCGTACGGCTTGAACACGACGTCCTCGAAGTCCATCGTGCGCACGTTCTGCGCGAGAAACTCGATCGGCGCGAGCTCCTGGATAGCCTGCTGTACGCGCTCGGCGCCATACGTGAACTCCCAGTGCGCGGTCACGTAGTCCACGCCCAGGCGCTTCTGCGCGCCGATCATGTCGCGGCCCTCCGTCCACAGCGCGGTGGCCGAACCCTGCCAGCTGTCGCCGCCGTCGAGGAGCAGCGCATGCGGGCGCGTGGAGCGAAGGCGCTTCACCAGCGTGGCGAGATGGGCGTAGCCGCCGGTCTTGCCATAGCGGCGCGCGGCAGATTCGAAGTCCAGATACGTCAACGCGTGCGCCGCCGGCGTGCCTGGCGCGATGCCGAAGCGCTTGAGCAGCGACTCGCCCACCAGGTGCGGCGGCTTGCCGGCCTGGGAGCCGATGCCGATGTTGACGCTCGGCTCGCGGAAATGCACCGGCAGCAGCTGCGCGTGCACGTCCGTGATGTGCAGCAGCGATACGTTGCCGAACGCCGGCGGGTCGTACAGTTCGGCGGCCGCCTGCGCCTCGGAAAGCCGCGGGCGCAGGCTGGCGCCCGCCGCGGTGGCGAGCGCGAGGAGGCGAAGGAATTCGCGCCGCCGCAAAACTACTCGTTGACCGGCGACGCGGGGTCGAGCAGCAGCCCGACGAGATCCTTGATCTGCTGCGGCGTGAGCGTGCCGGAAGCGCCGAGGCGCGGCATGTTCGAGCAGAGGTTGTACGCCTTGGCGTTATAGATCTTGCCGTAGACGTACCTCTGCACCTCCGGGCCCGCGCCGCGGGTCTTGCCGAAGCCGCGCAGGCTCGGCCCGATCGTGCCGTAGGACATTTCGTGCGGCGAAAGCTGGTGGCAGTTATAGCAGCTGCCGCCGGCCGCCTGCCCGGGCTTGTCGTTCCACGTCATGCCGCGGCCGCTCTGCGCGATCGCCTCGCCGCGTTTCCAGTCGCCCATCAGGCTGCCTTCGGGAAACTGGATGGCCTTCATCTGCTCGGCTTCGAGCGACTTCGTGATGTCGGCGGGCGGATGGTCCTTGCTCTCGGTACAGACGCGTTGCACGCCATCCTGCACCACGCGGTCCATCGTCGCCTGCCCGTGCGGATGGAAGTCGCGCTGCATGATCTTCTCGATCTCGCGCCCGGTCGGTTGCGCGAAGGCGGGCATTGCAACGGCCAGGAGCAGCAGGGCGCGCTTCATCGCTTGGTCCCCGGTCCGGCGTAGGTCGCGCCCGCGCCGGTCGCCGTGATGAAATGGATCAGCGCCACGGTCGTCTCCGAGCCGAAGTTGGGTTCCGGCGTGCGCATCTGGCGGAAGCAGTCGTTCATGCGCCATTGCAGGGTGACCAGGGAGCTCGTCGAGACGCGATAGGCCGGCCAGCTGGTGGCCACCGCGCGCGCGGCCTCGGGCTTGTACAGCACCGGCAGCTCCTGCATGCGGATGCGCTTGCCTTCGTCGCCATGGCAGGTGGCGCAGGAGAAGTCCCAAGCGCCGACGCGGTGGAAGTAAAGCGCGCTGCCGAGTTCGATGCTCTGCTTTTCCTTCCGATGCGAGACGCCCGGCGCCATTTTCATGCCGCGCGATTGGCCCGCGATGTACGCGGAGAGCGATTCCATCTCCGACGGATGGTCGGCGTTGCCGAAGACGCGCTTCGTCGCCTCTTCGCGCGTGCGGCCCTGCAGCGTCGTCATGCAATAGAGGAGCCGAGTCTCGAGGTCCATCACCCGGTCGGCGTCCTTGAAGTAGCGCGGCAGGCCGGCGTACGCCCCCTTCAGGACGCCGGGGCCCTTGCCGAGGTCGCATTGCTCGAGCGACACGTTCTTCGGCCCCTGCGGCTTCTTCCACAGCGTCTCGCCCTCGAGCTCGAAGAGCTCGGCGGGGCTGCCCTCGGCGACCATCTCGCGGTAGCGCTGGATCTCCTTCGCGGCGTCCTGGCCGTAGGCCGTCGCGGCAACGAGCGTCGCGGCAAGGACCGCGGTTCTCACGCGACCGCGATCTCCGTGCTGTTCGATTCGCCCTGGTTGTCGACCCAGGCGACCTCGATCTTGTCGCCTTTCGCGCCGCCCTTCAGGCGGAAAGAGAACACCGGATTGCGCGAGACGGCCTGGCTGATCTGCGCGTCGACCACCAGTCTTCCGTTCACTTTCACCGTCAGGTTCTGGATGAAGTGCATCGGCACGAGCTTGCCGTCGGCGTCCTTGCGCTGGCCGGTCTCCATCGGGTGGTTCATCAGCACGCGCACGTCGGTGAATCCCTGCCCGAGCGTGGCGCGCATCTTCATCGGTCCCGCTGCCATGGTCTGATCCCTCTCTCTATCCGCCGCAACCGCCGATCGTCACCTTGATTTCCTTCGAGGCGCTGAAGTGCTTGCCGCCGGCCTCGCCGATCACGCGCACGTCGGAGGTCTCGCCCATCTTCACGTTCACCTTGACGAACGGCAGCGCGCCTTCCTTGAAGTCGAAGCGCGCGGTGAGCGGGAACGGGTTCTTCTCGATGACGACGATCAGGGCGGTGGTGCCCGGGATGTTGCTCGAGATCTCGATCGGCACGACGGCGCCGTTCTCCGCGATCTGCGGCGCCTCGATGTGCAGGTCGCCCGACGGCGCGGCATTGGGCACGCCGAGATTCTTCAGCGCATCGGCCGCCGTCTTCGCGCCGAAGGCTTCCTTGTTCCAGGCGGCCAGCGCGGCGAGCGGCCTGACGAGGCCGATGGCGAGCGCGGCAACCAGCGCCCGGCGGATGCGGTTCATGCAGGTTCTCCTTGGGAGGGCGCTATTCTAGCGGCGGCGGCGGCGAAAAACCCCTGAGCGGCCTCCGGCTTTTTCCTCTAGAACAATCTCGCCTATGCTCATTCCGCGGTCCACTGCCTTGACCATGTCGTAGACGGTCAGCAGGCCCACGGAGACGGCCGTGAGCGCCTCCATCTCCACGCCGGTCGGTCCGCGGCATTCGACGCGCGCGACGATGCGCACGGCGGCCGGGCGCTGCACGAGCTCGCAGTCGACCGCGACGCGCGACAGCGCGAGCGGATGGGCGAGCGGAATCAGTTCCGCGGTGCGCTTGGCCGCCTGGATGGCGGCGAGGCGCGCGACGCCGAGCACGTCGCCTTTCTTCGCCCGGCCGGCGGCGATCATCTTCAGCGTCGCCGGCTGCATGGCGATGCGCCCGGAGGCGATCGCCACGCGATGGGTCGATTCCTTGGCGCCGACATCGACCATATGCACTTCGCCCCGCTCGTCGAAGTGGCTGAGTTTCTTAACGGAACGCGCCATGGCGGGGGATATCATAGCCGCATGCGTCTCGTCGCCTGGCTCCTCATCGCGCTGGTTGGAGTCATTTTGCAATCCGCGCCGCGGGCGTTCGGCCAGCCACTGCCCGACCTCGGCGGCACCGGCGACGCCGCGCTCCCGCCCGCGGTCGAGCGCCGCATCGGCGAGAACATCATGCGCGAGATCCGCTATCGCGACCCGAGCTACGTCGACGATCCGGAGGTCACCGACTACCTGCAAAGCCTCGGCTCGCGACTGGTGCAGGCGAACCCGGCGGCGCGGCAGGAATTCGAGTTCTTCGGCGTGCGCGACCACACGGTGAACGCGTTCGCGCTGCCCGGCGGATTCGTCGGCGTGCACACCGGCCTCATCACCACCGCGGAGACCGAGTCGGAGCTCGCTTCGGTTCTCGGCCACGAAATCGCACACGTCACGCAGCGGCACATCGCGCGCATGCTCGGCCAGCAGCAGCAGATGCAGGTGCCGATGCTCGCCGCGCTCGCCGCCGCGGTGCTGCTCGGCCGCTCGCGGCCGGACCTGGCGATGGGCGCGGCGGCCGCCGCGCAGGCCGGCACCGTGCAGGCGTCGCTCGCCTACTCCCGCGACTTCGAGCGCGAGGCCGACCGCATCGGCCTGCAGACGCTGGAAGACGCCGGCTTCGATGCGCGCTCGATGGCCTCCTTCTTCGAGAAGATGCAGAAGAGCACGCGCATCAGCGACGACGGCTCGGTGCCCGGATACCTTCGCAGCCACCCGGTGACCGTCGAGCGCATCGCCGACGTGCAGAACAAGGCGGCCGCGCTGCCGTACCGGCAGCACCGCGACAGCCTGGAGTTCAACCTCGTGCGGGCGAAGCTGCGCGCCGAGGCGGGCGACCCGCGCGACACGCTGGCCGCGATCCAGTCGGCGCTGCGCGAGAAACGCTATGTGAATGAGGTGGCGGCGCGCTACGGGCACGCCGTCGCATTGATGCGCAACAACCAGGTCCGCGATGCGCAGGCGGAGGTTCAGCGCCTTCGCGCGCTGAAGGTGGAGAGTCCGATGATCGAGACGCTCGACGCGCGCGTGAAGTTCGCCGCCGGCGACAAGGCTGGCGCCATCGCCGTGCTTTCCGCCGCGCAGAAGCGCTATCCGTACTCGCGCGCCATCGCCTATTCCGACGTCGCCGCTCTGCAGGATTCGGGCGACAACGCCGCGGCGCTCGAGGCGCTGAAGGAGCCGATGCGGCTTTATCCGCGCGATGCGCGCCTGCATTCGCTGCAGGCGAAGACCTACGCCGCGCTCGGCAGGCGCCTCCTGCAGCACCAGTCGCAGGCCGAGGCCTACGCCCTGCAGGGCAGCCTGCCGGCGGCGATCGAGCAGTACCAGCTCGCTCGCTCGGCGGGCGACGGCGACTTCTACCAGCTGTCCGTGGTGGACGCGCGGCTCAAGGAGCTGCGCAGCCAGTATGCGGCCGAGATGAAGGACGCGAAGCGCTAGGCCCTGCGCGGATCGTAATAGGCCTCGTACAGGAGGTCGAAGGTCTTCTCCGCCTCCGCCAGCCACTGATCCACGCCCGGCGCGCGGCGCTGCGCGCCCTGCAGGAGCGTCTGCACCCCCGCGGCTTCCGGCACCGCCTCGCCGCCCATCTCGAGGAAATGCACGATGCTGCCGATCTTGGCGAGGGCGGCGTTCTTCCGCAGGTCGAGCCGCGCCAGCATCTCCTCGTACGCCACGCGCGTCTCGCTGGCGGCGAAGTGCGCGCCTTCGAAGGCGAAGCCGACCGCGCCGCGCGGCGCCTCGTCCGCCTTGTCCAGCCAGACGAGCGTCGCTTCCGGGTCGATGAAGCGCCGCACGAGCCAGGCGCAGGCGAGGCGGTCGGCCCACGGCGGCCGGCGCGTCGTCCAGGTGCGGCGCTGCAACTTCTCTCCGGCGCCTAGCGCTGCCTGTGCCTGCGTGGCGAAGCGGAGCTTGCGCACTGCGGCGTCGGCCTCGGCGAGCGCCTGCTCGGCGCGCGTGCGCGCCTCGGTAGGAAAGAAGTCGAGCGCGGCGATGGCGTCGAACTCGCGGCGCTGCTTGGCGAGCACGCGGGAGATGGCGCTCGGGTCGGAGTGTCCGAAGCCGACGCGCAGGCTTTCGACGGTCTTGATCAGCGCGTCGTAGCGCGCCGAACGGTCGAAGAGGCGCTGGAACGACTCCTGCTGCGCCTCCGAGGCCGCCTGCACCTGCAGCACCTGCGCGGCGCCGCTCGTCTTCGTGATGTAGTCGGCCAGCGCGTCGAGCGCCTGTCGGTTGGCCGCGCTGTCGGGCAGGATGTACGCGCCTTCGCGCATGACCGCTGCGCCGAGCGACTCCAGCGTGCGCAGCACGCGCATGCGCGCGGCCGGATCCTCGGTGGGCAGTTGTGCGATCGTGACCAGCCAGGTCGCCATAGCCGCTGGCATCTTATACTTCCCGCAATGGACTTCGACAAAGAACTCGACGCCCGGGGCCTCAACTGCCCCCTGCCGATCCTGCGCACGAAGAAAGCGCTGGCGGAGCTGCAATCGGGCCAGGTGCTGAAGGTGCTCGCCACCGATCCCGGCGCGGTGAAGGACTTCCAGGCGTTCTCGCGCCAGACCGGGCACGAGCTCGTGTCTCACAACGAGGAGCGCAAGGAGTTCACCTTCTTCATGCGCAAGAAGTGACGCTGCGCTGGCTCATCGCGCTTGCCAGCCTCGTCGCCGGTGATGCGCTCGCGCAAGCCACCTTCACGGTAAAGGTCCTCACGCCGGAAACCGCCCTCAAGGCGGCGCGCGCGGCGCTCGAGCGCTGCCGTTCGAGCGGCTACCAGGTCGCCGTGGCGGTGAGCGATCGCATGGGGGTCGTTCAGGTGCTGCTGCGCGACCGCTTTGCCGGCCCGCATACGCTAGACCTCGCCACTTCGAAGGCTTACAGCGCCGCTTCGTTCCGCATGAACACGAGCGAGCTGCAGGAGGCCACGCAGGCCGGCCGCCCACAGAGCGGCATCCGCAACCGCCCGGGTGTCGCCGCCGTCGCCGGCGGCAGGACGATCGAGGCGGGCGGCGCGCTGCTCGGCGCGATCGGCGTGTCGGGCGCGCCCGGCGGCAAGGAAGACGACCTGTGCGCGGCGGCCGGCCTCGCCGCCATTCGGGACGAGCTCGAGCTGCAATGAATTTAATGCACGCTGTGGAATAATCGGTCCATGTCTGCGCGATGGATCCGGCTGGGCGCGCTCTCGCAGGGCGAATTCGACTCTGCGTATGCCTCGCTCGCCCCGCTGCAGGCGAAGAACGCCGCGCCGATCGTGCTGTGGGGCGAGGAGGCGGCGAGGTATCTCTTCGCGCTGATCGCGCCGCTCAAGCACGCGCCGGGGCGCCGCGAGCGCTGGCTCTCCTGGGGGCTCGCGTCCGTCGTCGCCACTTACCGTCAATTCGAAGTGCCGGCGTATCTGGACGGCGAGCTGTATCTGCACGGGCGCGACATCGCGAAGACGCGCGTGGCCGCGATCGGCGAGTGTGCGGTGATCGCCTCCAGCTTCCTCATGCGCTTCCCGGGAAAGTGCGTCGCGACGCCCTCTTTCGAGCTGGAGCAGGCGTTCCGCCTGCGCCTCGAGGCGCAGCACGGCTGGACGTTCGACTACTCCTGGCCGAGCGCCCGCGAAGCCGCCGAGCTTACTTGTCGCCCCGTAGCTTCTTGAGCTGATCCTGCAGTTTCTGCAGTAGCTCTGCGGCCGCGGCGAGCCTTTGTCGCTCTTGCTCGACGACGGGCTTGGGGGCGCGCTCCACAAACGAAGAATTGGCGAGCTTCGCCTTGGACTTGGCGATCTCGCCGGTCACTCGGGCGATCTCTTTGGAAATGCGCTCCGCCTCCGCCGCCGGGTCGACCTCTTTGTAGAGCATGAGGCGCGCCTCGCCGACCACCGCCACCGGGGCCGGCGAATCGGGCAGCTGCGCCACGTGCCTTATTTCCTCGAGGCGCGCCAGCGCCTTCAGCGCGGCCAGCATGAGCCGGGGATCCGAAACCGGCGGCTGCGCCGTCGCGTAGAGCGGCAGGCGCTCGCCGGGCGGGAGCTTCGATTCGGCGCGCAGGTTGCGCGTGGCGACGGTCCATTCCTTCAGCAGCGCCATGTCGCGTTCGGCGGCTTCGTCGATCCTCTCCGGCTGCGACTTCGGATAGGGCTGCAGCATGATGGTGTCGCCCGTGGCGTTGACCCTTTTGCCGGCGAGCGGCGCCACCTTCTGCCACAGTTCCTCGGTGATGAACGGAATCAGCGGATGCGCGAGGCGCAGCGACGTCTCCAGCGTGCGCACCAGCGTGCGGCGCGTGCCGCGCTGCACGGCCTCGTCCGGATCCTGCAGCTGCAGCTTGGCGAGCTCCACGTACCAATCGCAGTACTCGTCCCAGACGAAGCGGTAGATCGCGCCGGCGAGGTTGTCGAAGCGGTAATCGGCGAAGCCCTGCGCCACCTCGGCTTCCACGCGCTGCAGCCGGCTGATGATCCAGCGGTCGATGAACGAGAGCTTCACCGGCCGGGACTCGTCCTGCGCGCAGTCCTTGCCCTCGGTGTTCATCAGCACGAAGCGCGTCGCGTTCCAGAGCTTGTTGCAGAAGTTGCGGTAGCCCTCGCAGCGGTTCAGATCGAAGTTCAGCGTGCGCGAGAAGCTGGCGAGCGAGGCGAAGGTGAAGCGCAGGGCATCGGTGCCGAAGGCCGGGATGCCGTTCGCGAAGTGAGCCTTGATGTAGCCCTCGACCTTCTGCCGGTGGTCCGCCTTCAGCAGGCCGACGGTGGACTTCTTCAGCAGCGCGTCGAACGCGATGCCGTCGATGAGATCCAGCGGGTCGAGCGTGTTGCCCTTCGACTTCGACATCTTCTCGCCCTCGGCGTCGCGCACGATGGCGTTGATGTAGACATCGCGGAACGGCAGCTTGCCGGTGAAGTGCAGGCTCATCATCACCATGCGCGCCACCCAGAAGAAGATGATGTCGAAGCCCGTGACGAGCACGGAGGAGGGCAGGAACACTTCCTGGTCCTTCGTCTTTTCCGGCCAGCCGAGCGAGCTGAACGGTACCAGCGCGGACGAGAACCAGGTGTCGAGCACGTCCGGATCGCGCCGCAACTTCTTTCCGGGGTGTTTCTTTTTCAGCTCTTCTTCGGAGCGGGCGACGTAGCAGTTGCCGGCGTCGTCGTACCAGGCGGGGATCTGGTGTCCCCACCAGAGCTGGCGCGAGATGCACCAGTCCTGGATGTTCTCGAGCCACTGGTCGTACGTGGTCGTCCAGTGCTCGGGATAGAACTTGAGCTCGCCCGTCTTCGACGCGTGCAGCGCCGGGCGCGCGAGCGTCTCCATCGCCACGAACCACTGGTCGGTCAGCATCGGCTCGACGATCACGCCGGTGCGGCCGGAGCGCGGCACGCGCAGCTTGTACGGTTTTTCCGCGACGAGCAGGCCCTGGGCTGTCAGGTCCGCCAGCACCTGCTTCCTCGCCTCGAAGCGCTCAAGGCCGCGATATTTCGCCGGCGCGTGGTCGTTGACGCGCGCGTCCAGCGTGAAGACGCTGATGGGGTCGAGGTTGTGGCGCCGGCCGACCTGGTAGTCGTTGAAGTCGTGCCCCGGCGTGATCTTCACGCAGCCGGTGCCGAACTGCGGATCGACGTACTCGTCGGCGATGACCGGGATCGTGCGGCCGGTGAGGGGCAGCTGGACCTTCTTGCCGATCAGGTCGCGGTAACGGGCGTCCTGCGGATGCACCGCCACCGCGACGTCGCCCAGCATGGTTTCCGGCCGCGTGGTGGCGACGGTGAGCGAGAAGTCCTCGCCGGGATAGCGCAGCTCCCAGATGCGGCCGTCTTCCTCTTCGGTATCGACCTCGAGGTCGGACACCGCCGTGCCGAGCACGGGGTCCCAGTTCACCAGGCGCTTGCCGCGGTAGATCAGGCCTTCCTCGTAGAGGCGCACGAAGACCTCCACCACGGCGCGCGACATGTGCGCGTCCATGGTGAAGTAGCCGCTTTTCTGGCCTTCGGTGTCGGCGTAGGTCCAGTTCGCGGACGCGCCCAGGCGACGCATCTGCCGCGTGATGGTCGAGCCCGACTGCTGCTTCCACTGCCAGACCCGCTCGACGAACTTTTCGCGCCCGAGGTCGTGGCGGCTGGTGCCCTTCTCCTCGAGCTGGCGCTCGACCACGATTTGCGTCGCGATGCCGGCATGGTCGGTGCCGACCACCCAGTTCGTGTTGAAGCCGCGCATGCGGTGGTAGCGGATGAGCGCGTCCATCAGCGTCTGCTGGAACGCGTGGCCCATGTGCAGCGTGCCGGTGACGTTCGGCGGCGGCAGCTGGATGCAATAGGCCGGAGTTTTGTCCGCCTGTTGGCGGAAATAGCCGGCCGATTCCCAGCGCTGGTACCAGCGCTCCTCGATCGCCGTGGGGTCGAAGCTCTTGTCCAGCACTACTTCGGTTCGGGCAAGGAAAGGGCCTGCGCGACGGAAGCCTGCACCGCCTCGCGCACCATCTGGGTGACGCTGTTCGTCAGCTCGGCGCGCACGCCCTCCAGCGCCTGGCCGAGCACGGTGCCGAGGGTACGCGCGAGCTTCTCCTCGATCACGCGGTCGACCTCGGGCGCGAGGCGCACGAGCACCGCGCGCTCCAGCTCGCGCGCGAGCGCCTCGAGCGCCTGGGCGTCGACCGCGGGGCGCGGCCGGCGCGGATCGGCGACGATCTCGGTGAGTACCGGCACCCTCGGCTCGCGCTCAGCCATTGGCGGCGAGGTCGTGGTTGGCGATGGCGTAGCCGCGGCTGCGGTAAAGCTTGTAGCGCGCGCGCCCGGCTTCTTTTTCCGCCTCCTCCGTGCCGACGACTTCGAACAGGCGCTCGAAGCTCGCGAAGTGCGGCGGGCAATCCTGGCCGAGATTGAGGAGCAGGCCGCAGTTCGCGGGCACCTCCTCGGCGCGGCTGATCAGGATGGGCGTTTGCGCCGCGAGCGGATCTTCCGCCGGGCAGTGCGGGACGAATGCCGTGGCCGGCCACGTCCACATCAGCTTGTCGACGCGCGCGGCGAGCTCCGCATCGGGCGCGTACACCAGCATGCGCCTGCCGTCCGCCAGGGCCTTCGCGGCCAGGCGGCAGGCGACCTGCAGCCGGTCGGTGGCGTTGAAATAGAAATCGATGGTGGTCACTTGCGGCCGGCGTGACGCAGCACGTAGCGCACGAGCAGCGGCACCGGCCGGCCGGTCGAGCCTTTCTCGCGGCCGCTGCGCCAGGCGGTGCCGGCGACGTCGAGGTGCGCCCAGCGCAGCTTGCGCGTGAAGCGCGCGAGGAACGACGCGGCCGTGATGGCGCCGCCCGGCCGCCCGCCGATATTGGCGAAGTCGGCGAAGTTCGAGCGCAGCTGCTCCTGGTAGTCCTCCCAGAGCGGCAGCTGCCATACGCGATCCCAGGCGTCATCGGCGGCGGCGCGCACCTCGTCGGCGAGCTTCTGGTCGTTGGCGAAGAGGCCGGTGGCGATGTGGCCGAGCGCGACCACGCAGGCACCGGTCAGCGTGGCGATGTCGATCACCACGTCGGGCTTGAAGCGCTCGGCGTAGGTGATGGCATCGCACAGGATGAGGCGGCCTTCGGCATCGGTGTTGAGGATCTCGACCGTCTGGCCGGAGAGCGTGGTGACGATGTCGCCGGGCTTCGTCGCGTGACCGCCGGGCATGTTCTCGCAGGTCGGCACGACGCCGATCACGTTTACCGGCGCTTTCATTCCGGCGAGCGCCCGGATGGCGCCGAGCACGCTGCCTGCGCCCGACATGTCGAACTTCATCTCGTCCATCTCGGCGGCGGGCTTCAGCGAAATGCCGCCGGTGTCGAACGTGATGCCCTTGCCGACGAGCGCCACCGGCTTTGCACTCTTCGCGGCGCCGCGGTAGTGCAGGATGATCAGCTTCGGCGGCTGGTGCGACGCCTGCGTGACGGCGAGGAAGGAGCCCATGCCGAGCTTTTCCATGTCGCGCCGCTCGAGCACGTCGAGCTCGAGCTTGAATTCGCGCGCCAGCTTCTTCGCCTGCTCGGCGAGATAGGTGGGCGTGCAGATGTTGGGCGGCAGGTTGCCGAGGGTGCGCGCCAGGTCCGCGCCATCCGCGGTGGCTTCGGCTTCGGCCAGCGCCTGGGTCAGCGCCGCGGCGGGCGGCAAAGGCAGCGTGACGCGCTCGAGCGAAGGAGCGGGGGATTTCTTCTGCTTCAGCTCATCGAAGCGATAGAAGGCCTCGCGCAGCGCGAGCACGGCGTGGCGCACGTTCCAGCTGAGCGGCCGCTCGGCGACCTTGAGATCGACGAGGAAGAGCGCGGCGTCCTTCGCGCCGATCTCGCGCAGCACGTTGCCGGTCGCGCGCACCGCGTCGCGAAACGCGGCCTCGCCGAATTCGTTGCGCGGCCCGAGCCCGACGAGCAGGACGCGCTCGGCGGCAATGCCGGGCAGCGCGCGCAGAAGGAGCGTCGCGCCGAGCTTGCCGGACAGATCGGCGAGCGCCTCGCGCACCGCCCCCTTGGATTTCTGGTCGACGCGGCGTGCCGGCGCCGTGAGTTCGCGATCCGGGTGGACGCCGAGCACGACGCAGCCCGTCTTCGCCGTCTCGGGCGAGAGCGTGCGTATGCTAAATTCCATAGCGAAAGTATCGCATGATCTTTCAGCGGGCGCTCCTCAGGGAATTCGCGAGTCTGGCCGGCGCGGTGTTCATGGCGCTGTTCTCCATCGCGGTCACCATCAATCTGATTCGACTGCTCGGCAAGGCGGCGGGCGGCTCGATTCCGACCGACGCGGTGCTCGCCTTCCTCGGCTTCTTCGCGCTCGGCGCGCTGCCGATCCTGCTTTCGCTCACCATGTTCATCTCCGTGCTGCTCACGCTCACGCGCGGCTGGCGCGACTCCGAGATGGTGATCTGGTTCGCCTCCGGTCTGCCGCTCACCGCGTGGCTGAAGCCGGTGCTGATGTTCGCGCTGCCGCAGTTCGCGGTGATCGCCGCGCTCTCGCTCTTCATCTCGCCGTGGGCCGCGCAGATGGCCTCCAAGTACGCATCGAAGCTCGAGCTGCGCGACGACGTCTCGCGCGTCACGCCCGGCGTGTTCGGCGAGACGGCGAACAAGGAGCGCGTGTTCTTCGTCGAATCGGTGTCGGGCGAGACCAACCAAGTGCAGAACGTGTTCCTCGCCTCGGCGCAGCAGGGCAAGGCCGGCGTCAGCATGAGCCGCAGCGGCCACACCGAGACCGCGCCGAACGGCGACCGCTTCATCGTCCTCGAGCAGGGCCGCCGCTACGAGGGCTCGCCGGGCGACGAGGAGTATCGCGTCACGGAGTTCGACCGCTACGCCGCGCGCATCGAGACCAAGGAGAACATCGAGCCCGAGGCGACGCACAAGAACATGTCGACGTGGGGCCTCATCACCCATCCGACGAACCTCAATCTCTCCGAGCTCATCTGGCGCATCGGCATTCCGGTGTCGTCGCTGGTGCTCGTGCTGCTCGCCATCCCGATGAGCTTCGTCAACCCGCGCGCCGGCCGCTCGGCGAACCTGCTCTTCGCGCTGCTCACCTACATGGTGTACTCCAACCTGCTGAGCGTGAGCCAGGCGCGCGTCGCGCAGGGCCGGCTCGATTTCTCGCTCGGCGTGTGGATGGTGCACGCGGGTATGGTGGTGCTGCTCGTCTTCCTCTTCGCGCAGCGCATGCAACTCATCAGGCTTCGCATCGGCAAGTGAAAGCGAGGACGCTCGAGCGCTATCTCGCGCGCCAGATCTACGGCGCGACCGGCTTCGTGCTGCTCGGCTTCCTCGCCCTCTTCGGCTTCTTCGACCTGATCGGCGAGCTCGGCGACCTGGGCAAGGGCGACTACGACCTGCGCCAGGTGTTCGCCTTCGTCGCGTTGAACATGCCGGCGCACGCCTACGAGCTATTCCCGATCGTGGTGCTGATCGGCACGCTTTACGTGTTCGCGCTCCTCGCCAGCAATTCCGAATACACCGTGATGCGCGGCTCCGGCCTCTCGCCGGGGAACGCGGCCACGCTGCTGGTCAAGATCGGCATGGCATTCGTGGTCCTCACTTTCCTGATCGGCGAGTGGGTGGCGCCGTTCGCCGACGAAGCGGCGCAGAAGACCAAGATCCGCGCGCTGTCGTCGATGATCGGCCAGGACCTGCAATCCGGCCTGTGGTTCAAGGACGAAGGCTCCTTCATCAACGTGCGCGAGGCGCGCCAGGCGAATGTCCTGCAGGGCGTGCGCATCTTCGAGTTCGACAACGCCTACCGCCTGCGCAAGCTGACGATGGCCGAGCGCGCCGAATTCCGCGGCAACGGCTTGTGGCAGCTGTATAACACCGTCTCCACCACGTTCGGGCCCGACGGGCCGCGCACCGATCGCGAGCGCGATGGCGAGTGGCAGTCGGCCGTGTCGCCGGATCTCCTGAACGCGCTGATCGTCAAGCCCGAGCGCATGTCGGCGTGGGCGCTGCACAAGTACACGCAGCACCTCGAAGTCAACAAGCAGAAGACCGAGCGCTACGAGATCGCGCTCTGGAAGAAGCTCTTCTATCCGCTCGCCACGCTGGTCATGATGGCGCTCGCTCTGCCCTTCGCGTACATGCAGGCGCGCGCCGGCATGGTGGGCGTCAAGGTGTTCCTCGGCATCATGATCGGCATCTTCTTCCACATGCTGAACAGCCTGTTCTCGCACATCGGGCTCTTGAAGAACTGGCCGCCGCTCGCGGCGGCCGCGGTGCCGAGCATGGCGTTCCTCGCCTCGGCGGTGGTCATGATGTGGTGGGTGGAACGCCGCTGATTCACGTCGTCACGAGCCGGGTGCCGGCCAGCCGGTCGTGCAGGAACTGCCGGTCGCGGTCGACGAAGGCCCACAGGATGGAAACCGGTAGGAAGGCGGCGGCGACGAGAAACCGCGCGATCGCCTTGCCCGGCGTCACGTCCACCAGGCGGATCTTCCAGGCGCGCATGGCGAGCGTCTGGCCGCCGCGCAGCCAGCACCAGAGGAAGTAGCCCGCCAGCACGGCAAGGATGAAGAGCTGCAGCTCGCCGCGCATCACGCCGCGCGTCGCGTCGCGGCCGCCGCTCGCGAAGAAAAAGATCCAAGCGGCGAAGAAGGAGACGCCAAAGACCAGCAGCGCCTCGTAGAGCATGCTGGCGAGGCGCCGAGCAAGGCTCGGCGTCACGTTACGGCTTGTGGCGGCGGGGATCGGTGGAGGGCGCCGGCACGAGGCTCTCGCGCTCGTGCGGGGACAGCGCCTGGTATTCCGCCCATTTCTGCTGCAGGCCCTTCTTGTGCGGGTCCTGGCGCGGCATGTTGGCGAGGCGCTTGTAGTTCTCGCGCGCCTGGCGGCGCTGCTCGGGCGTGAGCTTGGCCCACGCCTGCATGCGGCGCGTGACCCGCTCCTGCTCCTGCGGCTTCATCTTCGGATAGCGCTTGGCGATCGCGATCCACTTCTGCCGGCGCTCGGGCTCGAGCGAGTCCCAGTCGGCCTTGAGCGGCTCGAGCACCTGCTGCTGCTCGGCATTGAGCTCCGCCCAGGCCGGCCGGGCATTGGTCTTCGGCGCCGCCTTGGCCGCCGCCTTGGCGGCGGGCTTTTTCGCCGCCTCCGGGCCGGGCTGCGCCGCCGTCCCGGCGGCGATCGCGAGAGACAGCAGAACCGCGAGAGCGCGCAGCATCACTCGTCCGCGGCGCGTTTTTTCAGCCAGTTCTGGAAACCGCGATCGAGGTAAGCGTCGATCGGAAGGTCGTCGGTGAGGAGCTGCGAGTCGATCTCCACCACTTCGGCGAGGCGCTGGCTTTCCTGCCAGCGGTAGATGCCCACCGCGGCGACCGCGAGCGCCACCACCGGCAGGATGACGCGCGCCGACAGCCCGCCCCAGCTCCAGCCGTCGCCGAGGACGTTGTCGGCCCAGCGCACCACGGGTTGGGGCTCGGGCCGCTGGCGCGAGAGCGCGAGCTCGCGCGCCGCCTGCAGCCGCTGCGCGACGCTGGCGTCGACGCTTCCCTGGTTGAGGATCTGGCGGATGCGGCTGGCGAAATGCAGTTCGTTCATGGCTTTTTCGGGACGAGCGCTCATAGGGTAACCCCCCGCGCCTTCAACGCGGTGGCCAATGCGTGTGTAGCCCGGGAGCAGTGCGTTTTCACGCTGCCCTCCGAGCAACCCATCACCTGCGCCGTCTGAGCGACGTCCAGCTCGTCCCAGTAACGCATGACGAAGGCTTCCCGTTGACGAGGCGGCAGCTTCGCCAACTCTTGCTCAATTATTTCAAGCACTTGCGCCTGCTCCAGCTGCGCCCCGGGGGCATCCTCGGCATTGGACGCGTCGGCGGCCTGCAGGGTTTCCAGCGGATCCTGGTCTTCGTCGTCGCCGCGGCCGGGCGACAGCGACGAAAGGAGCGTAGTCCACAGCGACCGTACCTTCTGCCGCCGGTAGTAGTCCCGGATGGCGTTCTGCACGATGCGGTGGAAAAGCAGCGGCAACTCCGCAGCCGGGCGGTCGCCGTACTTTTCGGCGAGCCGCAGCATCGCGTCCTGCACGATGTCGAGCGCCGCCTGCTCGTCGCGGACGGCGAATACCGCTTGCTTGAACGCTCTGCGCTCGACGCCCTCCAGAAACGCCGAAAGCTCGCTGCGCGATGCCAGAACCCTTCTCCGGGGCGATTATGGGTCGCGCGATGTTACCATCATGGTTTCTAAGGCTTTTCCCACGTCATGGACCGAGTGAAGACCAGCGCCCTTTCCGGCGCCGAAATCGTCGTTCGCTGCCTTCAGGAAGAGGGCGTCGAGTATGTGTTCGGCTATCCCGGCGGGGCGGTCCTGTTCATCTATGACGAGATCTTCAAGCAGGACAAGGTGAAGCATGTGCTCGTGCGCCACGAGCAGGGCGCCGTGCATGCCGCCGACGGCTACTCGCGCTCGTCGAAGAAGGTCGGCGTGGCGCTCGTTACTTCCGGCCCGGGCCTGACGAACGCGGTGACCGGCATCGCCACCGCGTACATGGACTCGATTCCGATGGTGGTGATCAGCGGCCAGGTGCCGACCAAGGCCATCGGCCTCGACGCCTTCCAGGAGTGCGACACCGTCGGCATCACGCGCCCGATCGTGAAGCACAACATGCTGGTGAAGGACGTGCGCGAGCTCGCCACGGCGTTCAAGAAAGCGTTCCACATCGCCTCCACCGGCCGTCCCGGCCCGGTGGTGATCGACATCCCGAAGGACGTCACGCAGGCGGTGTGCGAGTTCCATTACCCCGATACGGTCTCGATGCGCTCGTACAACCCGGTGCGCAAGGGCCACGCCGGGCAGATCAAGAAGGCGGTGCAGCTGCTGCTCGAAGCGAAGCGCCCGCTGATCTACACCGGCGGCGGCGTGATCCTGTCGAATGCATCCGCGGCGCTGCGCTCGCTCGTCAAGCTCACCGGCTTTCCGTGCACCAACACGCTGATGGGCCTCGGCGCCTATCCCGGCACCGACGCGCAGTTCCTCGGCATGCTCGGCATGCACGGCACGTACGAGGCCAACATGGCCATGCAGCACTGCGACGTGCTGCTCGCCATCGGCGCGCGCTTCGACGACCGCGTGATCGGCGACCCGGCCAACTTCGCGCAGAACCCGCGCAAGATCATCCACATCGACATCGATCCGTCCTCGATCTCGAAGCGCGTCAAGGTCGACGTGCCGATCGTCGGCAACATTCCCGACGTGCTCGACGACGTCCTCAAGCAGCTGAAGGACGCGGGCATGCCGTCGATCGACGCCTGGTGGAAGCAGATCGGCGACTGGCGCGCCCGCAACTGCCTCAGGTACGACCGCAGCTCGAAGATCATCAAGCCGCAGTTCGTGCTGGAGAAGCTCTACGAGGTGACGGGCGGCAAGGCCTTCGTCACCTCGGACGTCGGCCAGCACCAGATGTGGGCCGCGCAGTTCTACAAGTTCGACCAGCCGCGGCGCTGGATCAACTCCGGCGGCCTCGGCACCATGGGCGTCGGGCTGCCGTATGCGATGGG
>DATMIG010000212.1:0-3248 GCA_035554335.1 Burkholderiales bacterium | reverse complement strand
GTTGCGGATCTCAGCCACGTTTCAGCTCTTCAGCGTAGTTCGGCTCGCGCACGATGCGCGGCGTCACTTCACGGGGATCGATGGTGACCGGCTGGTAGACGACGCGTTTCTGCTCCGGGTCGTAGCGCATCTCGACGTGGCCCGAGAGCGGGAAATCCTTGCGGAACGGATGGCCGACGAAGCCGTAGTCGGTGAGGATGCGGCGCAGGTCCGGATGACCCTCGAAGAGGATGCCGAAGAGGTCGAACGCCTCGCGCTCGAACCAGTTCGCCACCGGCCACACGTCGACCAGGGATTGCATGACCGGAAACTCGTCGTCCGCGCAGAAGCTGCGCACGCGCAGGCGCCAGTTGTGCTTGACCGAGAGGAGATGCAGGACCACCGCGAAGCGGTTGCCCTCGCGCGGCCGGTCGCCATAGGCGGCGTAGTCGACGCCGCACAGGTCGATCAGCTGCTCGAAGCCGACCGTGTCGCGCAGCTTCTCGCCGGCCGCGTGGTACTCGGCGGCCGGCACCTCGATGGTCACTTCGTTCAATCGCTCGACCGGCTTGAACCCCTGCGTGCCGAGCGCATCGACGAGCTTCTGCAGCCGTGGCGTCATCTAGCGATGGTGTTGGTTCTTTTGATCTTGTTCTGCAGCTGGACGAAGCCGTAGAGCAGCGCTTCCGCCGTCGGCGGGCAGCCCGGCACGTAGATGTCGACCGGGACGATGCGATCGCAGCCGCGCACCACCGAGTACGAGTAATGGTAGTAGCCGCCGCCATTGGCGCACGAGCCCATCGAGATCACCCACTTCGGATCGGCCATCTGGTCGTAGACCTTGCGCAGGGCCGGCGCCATCTTGTTGCAGAGGGTGCCGGCGACGATCATCAGGTCGGACTGGCGCGGGCTCGGCCGGAAGAAGCTGCCGAAGCGGTCGAGGTCGTAGCGCGCCGCGCCGGCGTGCATCATCTCCACCGCGCAGCAGGCGAGGCCGAAGGTCATCGGCCAGAGCGAGCCGGTGCGCGTCCAGTTGATCGCCTTGTCGAGCGTCGTGGTCGCGAAGCCCTGCTGCAGGACGCCTTCTATTCCCATTCCAGCGCGCCTTTCATCCACTCGTAGACGAAGCCGACCGTGAGGATGCCGAGGAACACCATCATGGCGATGAAGCCCGGCAGGCCGATGTCGTTGACCACCACCGCCCACGGAAAGAGGAACGCGATCTCCAGGTCGAACAGGATGAAGAGGATCGCGACCAGGTAGTAGCGCACGTCGAACTTCATGCGCGCGTCCTCGAACGCCTCGAAGCCGCATTCGTAGGGCGAGAGCTTCTCCGGATCGGGGTTGGAAGGCCCGAGGAGCTTGCCGAGCACCATCGGCGCTACGCCGACGCCTACGCCGACGAGCAGGAAGAGCAGGATTGGAAAGTACTCAGCAAGCATGGATTGTGGTGCCCACGAGCAGACTCGAACTGCTACGGCTTTTTAGGCCACTAGCCCCTCAAGCTAGCGTGTCTACCAATTTCACCACGTGGGCGTAGCCCAGAATTATCCCCTAAAAATCACTGCGGTACCTGCTTGTCTTTCGATTCCGGCGCCGGCGCGGCCGGTGCCGGCTGCGTGGCGGGTTTTTCCTCCGCCTTGGGCGCCGGCTTCTCGGCGTCGCGCTGGCGGATCACGTCGATCACGCCGCCGCCTTCGGCCGCGGGCTTGCGCGTGGCCGTGTAGGCGAGCGCGAGGCTCAGCACGAAGAAGATCGCCGCCAGCACCGCTGTCGTGCGCGAAAGGAAGTTCGCCGAGCCGGTGGCGCCGAAGAGGCTGCCCGAAGCGCCGCCGCCGAATCCCGAGCCCATGTCGGCGCCCTTGCCGTGCTGGAGCAGCACGAGGCCGATGATCGCCAGCGCGACCAGAACGTGAAGCACGATGAGAAGCGTCGTCAGCATTTGCCTTTACCGTTTCGATCCCGCGGCATGCAGGATCGCCAAAAAATCGTCCGCTACCAATGACGCGCCGCCGATCAGGCCGCCGTCGACATCCGGCATCGCGAAAATCGCCGCCGCGTTCTGCGGCTTCACGCTGCCGCCGTACAGGATCACCGTATCGCCCGAAACCTTCTTGCGCAGGAACGCGTGAACGGCCTGCGCCTGTTCCGGCGTCGCGTTGCGTCCCGTGCCGATTGCCCACACCGGCTCGTACGCCAGGACGCCGCCCTGGAAATTCACCGCCTCGAGCTGCCGGCCAACCACTTCCTCCGTGCGCCCGGCCTCGCGCTCTTCCAGCGTCTCGCCCACGCACACGATCGGCGTCAGCCCGGCCTTGCGCGCGGCGGCGTACTTGGCGCCGACCTGGGCATCCGTCTCGCGATAGATCTGGCGCCGCTCCGAGTGGCCGACGATGACGTATCGGCAGCCGAACTCCACCAGCATCGACGCCGCCGTTTCGCCGGTAAAGGCCCCCTTCTCGTGCTCGCTCACGTTCTGCGCGCCCCAAGCGAGCGGCGTGGCCTGGAGCCATTGCTGCATGTCGGCGAGATACGGAAACGGCACGCAGACGGCGCCTTCAGCGCCATCGCGGTCCAGTCCCTTCAGGATTCCATCCAGCAGCGTGCGGTTCGCGGTCCGGCTGCCGTGCATCTTCCAATTGCCGGCCACCAGCCGGGTGCGTGCCATGCGACTGAATTTTACCGCATCGCAGCGAGACGCCCTGCCGGAGGATAGGCGACACGCATGTCGCTTAACACGCGACGCCGAGAATGCAGCGCACGCAAGGCGAAGTGGCAGAGTGGGGAGATGCTACGGTCTGCAACGCCGTCCACGTTGGTTCGAATCCAACCTTCGCCTCCACAAATTTTTCGCACGCTGCACCGCGCAACCGGAGTGGGGTTCCCGCCGGGCGGCGCGTAATGGACTATGCGCGGTCAGAATCGCGTCATCGAACCGCGCTATAGTGGAATCGCACGAGGGATTGCCCGATCGCCGAGTGAGCGCCGATAGCTCGCCGGGGTCGGCAAGCCCCTTGGGCAACCTTTCTAGAATCTCCGGGTGCTCCCGGAAAACCCCGAAGTCCTGATCGTCGGCGGCGGCCCCTGTGGCCTGATGCTCGCCAACGAATTGGGCCGTCGCAATGTGCGCGCGCTGGTGCTCGACCCGAAGCCGGGCACCGCCTTCAACCCGCAGGCGAATGCGACGCAGGCGCGCACCATGGAGCATTACCGGCGCCTCGGTTTCGCCGACGAGATCCGCTCTCTCGGCATGCCGGAAGACTTCCCCA
>DATMIG010000211.1:0-3556 GCA_035554335.1 Burkholderiales bacterium | reverse complement strand
TCAGCAAGGTGTCGCCCGGCCGCAGCCCCGCCTGCGCGGCGATGCCTCCGGCGCGCCCCACGACCGGCGCGTAATCGGGCCGGCCCACCACGAACATTGCCCACAGCAGGGCCACGCACAGCGCCAGGTTCGCGAGCGGGCCCGCCGCGACGATGGCGATGCGCTTCCACACGGGCTGGCGGTTGAAGGCCTGCGCGAGCTCCTCCGGCGCAACCTCGCCTTCGCGCTCGTCCAGCATCTTCACGTAGCCGCCGAAGGGAATCGCGGCGAGGCTCCATTCCGTGCGGTCGGGCCCGAGGCGCCAAGTGACGAGCGGCCGGCCGAAGCCGACCGAGAAGCGCAGCACCTTCACGCCGCAGAGCCGCGCCAGGATGTAGTGGCCGTACTCGTGCACCACGATGAGCACGCCGAGCGCGACGATGAAGGCGATGATGGTCTGCACCAGGCTCATGCTGCCCTCGCCATCACACCCGATGCGGCGTGCCGCCGCGCCTGCTCATCGGCCGCCATGACGGTTTGCAGGCTGCTCGCGGCGCCGCTCGGCACCGCCTCCAGCGTATCGGCGATCACGCGCGCTATGCCGGTGAACGGCAGCCGCCCGTCCAGGAACGCCGCCACGGCGACCTCGTTCGCGGCATTCAGCACGGCGGGTGCGGTGCCGCCGCGCTCGAGCGCGGCATAGGCAAGGCGCAGGCAGGGAAAGCGGCGCTCGTCCGGCTTTTCGAAAGAAAGGTTCTTCATCGTCGTCAGGTCGAGCGGCGTGGCGCCGGAGGCGATGCGCTCCGGGAAGGCGAGCGCGTGCGCGATCGGCACGCGCATGTCGGGGTTCGAAAGCTGCGCGATCAGCGAGCCGTCCACATACTCGACGAGCGAGTGCACGATGCTTTGCGGATGGATCACCACCTCGATCGACGGCGGCGGCACGTCGAACAGCCAGCGCGCCTCGATCACCTCCAGCCCCTTGTTCATCATGGTGGCCGAATCGACCGAGATCTTGCGTCCCATCACCCAGTTCGGATGCGCGCAGGCCTGCGCCGGCGTCACCGCGTCGAGCGACTCGATGGGCGCGGCGCGGAACGGGCCGCCGGAGGCGGTGAGCAGGATGCGCCGCACGGCCTTGATGTCCGAGAGGCACTGGAAGACGGCGTTGTGCTCGCTGTCGACCGGCAGCAGCCGGGCCCCCGCCTCGCGCGCCGCGCGCGTGAGGAGCGGTCCCGCCATGACGAGGGCCTCCTTATTCGCCAGGAGAACGCGCTTCCCGGCCCTGGCGGCCGCAAACGTCGACGACAGCCCGGCGGCGCCGACGATGGCCGCCATCACCACGTCGCAGCGTCGGTCGGCTACCACCTGATCGAGCGCGGCCGCGCCGAACAGGAGCTCGGTGCCGCATTGCGCGAAGCGCGCCGCGAGCTTGGCGTCGGGCGCGGCGCCGGAGAGCACCGCGAGCGCCGGCCGGTGGACGCGGCAGAGCTCGAGCAACGGTTCCGCCTTGCCGTTCGCCGTGAGCGCGAAGACGCGATAGCGATCGGGATGGCGCGCCACGACGTCGAGCGTGCTCGAGCCGATCGATCCAGTAGCGCCGAGGATGGCGAGGTTCATGGGTTCGGCAATGATAGGAGAAGAGCGCAGATCGGGAGCGTCGCGGTTGCGCTGTCGATGCGGTCCATGATGCCGCCGTGTCCGGGCAGCATTGTCCCACTATCCTTGACGCCGGCCTGCCGCTTGGCGGCCGACTCGAAAAGATCGCCCACTATGCTGAGGACGGCCAGCACGGCGGCGATCGCGACGTACGCCGACCACGGCTGGCCGCGGAAAAACGCGAGCAGCATCGCGTACAGGAGGGCGCCGGCGAACCCGCCGCCAGCTCCTTCCCAGGTCTTTCCCGGGCTGATCGAGGGCGCGAGCTTGCGCCGGCCGTAGGCCCGGCCGACGAAGTAGGCCGCGGTATCGGCGATCCACACGAGGACCAGTACCGCGAGGATCTCCGCCGGCCCGAGGGTGGCGAGCGCCAATGCGGCCGGCACCACGACGACGAATCCGGCGATGGCGAGCAGCGCGCGGTGCGTTTCGCGAACGCCCCGCCAGAGCCAGAGTGGCGCCGCGACCACCCAGAACAGCGCCGAAATGCCGAAGGCGCCCCAGGCCATGCGTTCCTGCTCGACGAAGAAGACGGCGAAAACGGCGGTCGCCGCCGCGGCGTAGGCCCACGCCGCGCCGCGCTGCAGATGGCAAAGGCGCGCCCATTCGAAGGAAGCCGCGGCGACGAGAAGGGCAACCAGAATGGCGAGCGCGGGCCGCGGCAGGAAAAACAGCGCGGCGAGAAACCCGACGAGAAGCGCCGCCGCCGTAGCGACGCGAGCCGCCAGCGCGCCTTTCAGGCAGCCCCGGCCGCGCGGTTGTTCACCGCCGACGCCGCGGCGACCTGCTCGCTGGTGCGCCCGAAGCGCCGCTCGCGGCTGCGGTAGGAGTCGATGGCGACGTCGAGCGCCGCGGCGTCGAAATCCGGCCACAGCATCTCGGTGAAGTACAGCTCCGTATACGCGAGCTGCCACAGCAGGAAGTTGCTGATGCGCTGCTCGCCGCCGGTGCGGATGAAGAGGTCCGGCTCCGGCGCGTAGCTCATCGCGAGATTCGCGGCGAGCGCGGCCTCGTCGATCGGCCGCTCCTTGATCTTGTTGACGGCCTGCAGCAGGTCCCAGCGCCCGCCGTAGTTGGCCGCGATGGTGAGGGTGAGGCGCTGGTTCGCGGCCGTGAGCTGCTCGGCTTTCTCGATCAGGCGGCCGATCTTGCCGCCGAAGCGCTGCGTGTCGCCCACCACCTTCAAGCGCACGCCGTTCTGGTGCATGCGCTCCACTTCGCTCGTCAGCGCCACCTGGAAGAGCTGCATGAGAAGCGTCACCTCTTCCTTGGGACGGCGCCAGTTCTCGGAGCTGAAGGCGAACAGCGTGAGGAACTCGATGCCGCGCTCGGCGCAGTTCTCGACCGTCGCCCGCACGGTGTCCAGGCCGCGGCGGTGGCCGGCGATGCGCGGCAGCATGCGCGCCCGCGCCCAGCGTCCGTTGCCATCCATGATGATCGCAACGTGCCGCGGAATACCGCTGTGTTCGGGAACCTCCTGAGTCGAGCTGGCGTGCGTCATACCGCGAGCAGCTCTTTCTCTTTTTCCTGCAGCAGCTTGTCGATCTCGGCGATGTGCCGGTCGGTCATCTTCTGCACTTCGTTTTGCGCGCTGCGCTCGTCGTTCTCGGACACTTCGTGCTTCTTGAGCGCGTCCTTGAGGTGGTTGTTCGCGTCACGCCGCAGGTTACGGATGGCGACGCGGGCGTTCTCCGCCTCGTGCTTCACCACCTTGATCAGCTCCTTGCGGCGCTCCTCGGTGAGCGGCGGCATCGGCACGCGCACCGTCTCTCCCTGCGCGGCGGGATTCAGGCCGAGGTCCGAGTCGCGGATCGCCTTCTCGATCGCCTGCGCCATCTTCTTCTCGAAAGGGGTCACGCCGATGGTGCGCGCGTCGAGCAGCGTGACCTTCGCCACCTGGTTGAGCGGCGTCGGGTTG
>DATMIG010000210.1:0-13234 GCA_035554335.1 Burkholderiales bacterium | reverse complement strand
CCAAGCATGGTTCTCGCGCGCGCGCCCGAGCGAGAACCCGTATCGTCTTTTCGCGCTGTCGAACCTCGCGTCGCTCATCGCGCTGCTCGGCTACCCGTTCGTCGTCGAGCCATGGCTCACGGCGCGCGAGCAGGTCAACGTGTGGTCGTGGCTGTTCGTCGCCTTCGCGGCCGTGTGCACATTCGTCGCGTGGCGCACTCCTCAGGCAGCGCCGGTACAGACGGCGGAAGCGGCCGCCCCGATGGCGGCGCGCGACTACGTTCGCTGGCTTGCGCTCTCGGCCACCGGTTCGGTGATGCTGCTCGCGGTCACCAACCATCTCACGCAGAACGTGGCCTCCGTGCCCCTCCTCTGGCTGGTGCCGCTCACCCTGTACCTAGCCACCTTCATCATCGCCTTCGAAGGCAAGGGCTGGTACCAGCCGCGACTGTTGTGGCCGCTGGTCTTGATCGCGCTCATTGCGATGGCGTGGCTGCTGGTCGATACCGACTATCACTACAACCTGGCGCTGCAGCTCGGCGTGTTCCTGCCCGCGCTTTTCCTCGCCTGCCTGTTCTGCCATGGCGAGCTCTATCGTTCCCGTCCGGCGCCGCGATACCTGACGACCTTCTATCTGATCGTGTCCGCCGGCGGCGCGCTCGGCGGCGTGCTGGTCGCCGTGGTGGCGCCCCTCATCTTCAGCGGCTATTTCGAGCTCGGCGCCGGGCTTGCGGCGGTGGCGCTGCTCGCCACCGTTCGCTTCGGCGCGGCGGGGCGCGTCGCCCATGCGCTCAGCCTGCTCGTGCTGCTCGCCGTTGCGGCCTGCGCCACCTACGACGGCTTCCGGCACCAGCGCGACGTGCTGGTGGCCAAGCGCAGCTTCTACGGCGTGCTGAGGGTCAAGGAGTACGGCGTGCCGGGCGAGGAGTCGCACCTGCGACGCCTGGTGCACGGCACCATCATGCACGGCGAGCAGTACATGAGCGAGGCGACGCGCCGCCAGCCGACCACCTATTACCAGCGCACCTCCGGCATCGGCGCGGCGATCGAGTCGAAGCAGGACCGTCCGATCAAGGTCGGCGTGATCGGCCTCGGCACCGGGACCATCGCGGCGTACGGCCGGCCGGGCGACGTCTATCGCTTCTACGACATCGACGCCAACGTGATCGACATCGCGCGCACCGATTTCACCTTCCTCGGCGACAGCGGCGCGAAAGTGGAAATCGCGCTCGGCGACGCGCGGCTCACGCTCGAGCGCGAGCCGCCCGAGGGTTTCGACATCCTCGCCGTCGACGCCTTCTCGAGCGACGCAATCCCCGTGCACCTCATCACGCGCGAGGCGCTCGCCACCTATCTACGCCACATGAAGCCTGACGGCATCGTCGCCTTCCATGTGTCCAACCGGTTCCTGAACCTGATACCGGTGGTGGCGCGCATTGCGAAGGAGCTCAACGTCCACGCCACGCTCGTGTCCGACGACCCGGACGAGGCGGACGACCGGCGCTCGAGAAGCGACTGGGTGCTGGTGTCGCGCGACGAGAAGGCGCTCGGCGCGCCGGCGATCGTGGCGGCGGGGGGCGAGACGGCCGAGGACCGGCCCGAATGGCGCACCTGGACCGACGACTACTCGAACCTGATCCAGATCCTCAAGTAAGGGTCAGACGACGGCGCCTTCGTGCTCGTCCCGCGGGCCGGCGCGGCGGCCGGGCTTGATGAACTGCTCGCGCTTCGCGCCGAGCCACATGACAAGCGGGCTCGCCACCAGCACGGAAGAGTAAATCCCGAAGCAGATGCCGATGGTGAGGGCGAGGGCGAAATAATGCAGCGCCGCGCCGCCGAAGATCAGCATCGTCGTCACCATGGCCTGCGTGCAGCCGTGGGTGATGATGGTGCGCGAAATGACGCCGGTAATCGCGCTGTCGATGACCTCCTGCGTGGAGGCCTTGCGCATCTTGCGGAAGTTCTCGCGCACCCGGTCGAACACCACCACCGATTCATTCACCGAGTAGCCCAGCACGGCGAGCACCGCGGCGAGCACCGGCAGGGAGAACTCCCACTGGAAGAAGGCGAAGAAGCCGAGGATGATCACCACGTCGTGCAGGTTGGCGATGATGGCGGCCAAGCCGAAGCGCCACTCGAAGCGCAGCCAGAGGTACAGCACGATGCCGACGGCGGTGACGAGGAGGGCGAGCGCTCCGTTCTCCGCCAGCTCGCGTCCGACCTGCGGGCCGACGTACTCCACCCGGCGTTGCTCGGCGCTTGGGTCCTGCTTCTTGAGCACGCCCATCACCTTGTCGGCGAGCTGACCCGTCGACTCGTTCTTCTCGAGGTGCAGCCGGATCAGCACGTCGCGCGAGGAGCCGAAGTTCTGCACCTCGCCCTTGTAGCCGGCGCCGTCCAGCGCCTTGCGGATGCCGTCGACGTTGGCGGCATCCTTGTACGCGACCTCGATTACCGTGCCCCCGGTGAACTCGATCGAGTAGTTAAGGCCCCGGTGCACCAGGAAGAACACGGCGGCGATGAACGTGACGAGCGATATGACGTTGAAGATCAACGCATAGCGCATGAAGGGAATGGTCCTCCGGATCTTGAAGAATTCCATCTAGGTTATTTCCAGGCGGTGTTGCCGATGGCGAGGCGCGCGACGCGGCGCCGGTGTCCGTAGACGAGGTTGACCATGCCGCGCGACACCGTCACGGCGGAGAACATCGAGGTCAGTATGCCGAGGCAGTGCACGACGGCGAAGCCGCGCACCGGGCCCTGGCCGAAGATGAGGAGGGCAAGGCCGGCGATCAACGTGGTGACGTTCGAGTCGAGGATCGTGCCCCAGGCACGCTCGTAGCCCGCGGCGATCGCCGCCTGCGGCGTCGCGCCGCCGCGCAATTCCTCGCGGATGCGCTCGTTGATCAGCACGTTCGCGTCGATCGCCATGCCGAGCGTGAGCGCGATGGCGGCGATGCCGGGCAGCGTCAGCGTGGCCTGCAGCAGCGAGAGGAGGGCGATCAGCAGCAGGAGGTTCACGGCCAGCGCGAGCGACGAGATCAGGCCGAACACCATGTAGTAGAGCGACATGAACGCCACGATGGCGGTGAAGCCCCACAACGTGGCGTGGAAGCCCTTGCTGATGTTGTCGCGGCCGAGGCTCGGGCCGACCGTGCGCTCCTCGATGATCTCCATCGGCGCGGCGAGCGCGCCGGCGCGGATGAGGAGCGAGAGGTCGCGCGTCTCGTTCGGCGTGAACGAGCCGGTGATCTGGAAGCGGCTGCCGAACTCGCTCTGGATGGTGGCCACCGAGATCGCCTCGCCCTTGCCCTTCTCGAACAGGATGATGGCCATCAGCTTCTTCAGGTTCTCGCGCGTCGTCTGGCGCATGGCGCGGCCGCCGGCGTCGTCGAGCTCGACGGCCACGGCCGGGCGCTGGTCCTGGTCGAAGGTGGCTGATGCGCCCACGAACTGGTCGCCGGTGACGATCACCTGCTTTTTCGTCGGCACCTGGCCAACCGTGCCGTCGCGACGCCGCTCGGGGAAGACGTCGACGCCGAAGGTAGAACCCGAACGCATGGCTTCCTCGTCGACCATGCGCACTTCCAGGGTGGCGGTGCGGCCGAGAATTTCCTTCGCGCGCGAAGTGTCCTGTACGCCCGGCAGCTGCACCACGATGCGGTCGGCGCCCTGCTGCTGGATGACCGGCTCGGCCACGCCGAGCTCGTTCACGCGCTTGTGCAGCGTCATGATGTTCTGCTGCAGCGCCGTTTCCTGCACGCGCTTGTTGAAGTCCGGCTTCACGCTGCAGACGAGGAGCAAATCCTGACCGTCGTCGCGCTCGACCACGTTCAGGTCGGGCACGTTGTTCAGGATGTAGGCGCGCGCCTGCTCGCGGATGTTCGCCTCGCGGAAGCGGATGCGGATCACCTGGCCGTCGCGCGCGATGCCGCCGTGACGGATGTTCTTCTCGCGCAGCTGCGCGCGCAGGTCGCCCGCCAGGTTCTCGACGCGCTTGGTGATCGCCGCGGCCGTGTCCACCTGCAGGAGGAAGTGCACGCCGCCGCGCAGGTCGAGCCCGAGGTACATCGGCAGCGCGTGGATGGCGGTGAGCCAGTCCGGCGACGCCGACAGCAGGTTGAGCGCCACCGAATAGACGCGATCGTTCGCGTCGGGGTTGAGCGCGTGGTCGATTACGTCCTTCGCGCGGAGCTGCGTGTCGGTGTCCGGGAAGCGCACGCGCACGCCGTATTGGTCGAGCAGCAGCCCGTTAAAGGGAACGTTCGCCTTCTTCAGCGTCTCTTCCACCCGGCTGACGAGCGCCGGATCGATCTTTACGGTCGATTTGGCGCTCGACACCTGCACGGCCGGCGCCTCGCCGAAGAAATTGGGCAGCGTGTAAAGGAAAGCGGCCGCGATCACCAGCGCGATGAGCGCGTACTTCCAGGTGGGGAAGCGGTTCACTGCAGGGTCTTGAGCGTGCCCTTGGGCAGCGGCACCTGGACGGCGGAGCGCTGCACGACCACTTCGGTGTTCGGCGCCACCTCGACCGTCACGTACTGGTCGCTGAGCTTCGTAATGCGCCCGACGATTCCGCCGGCCGTGACCACCTCGTCGCCCTTCTGCAGCGCCTCGATCATCGCCTTCTGTTCCTTGGCACGCTTCATCTGCGGCCGGATCATGAGGAAGTAAAGCAGGACGAACATCAGGATGATGGGCAGAAAGCTCATCAGTCCGTCGGCGCCGCCACCGGGCGCGGCCTGTGCAAAAGCAGGGGAAATGATCACTGCGGGTCCTCTTGAGAGAGCGGCGAATTATAGCTTCTCCGCTCCGCGAGCAGCCTCTGCGCGGTCGCTTGCAGGGTGCCGGCTTCGATGGCGGAGCGCAGCGCGCGCATTAGCTGCTGATAGTAGTGCAGGTTATGGATGGTGTTGAGCCGAGCGCCGAGAATCTCATTCGCCTTCTGCAGATGGTAGAGATAGGCGCGAGTGAAGTGGCGGCAGGTGTGGCAGCCGCAGTCCGGATCGAGCGGGCCCGTATCGTCGCGATGCCGCGCGTTGCGGATCTTGAGGTCGCCGTGCGACGTGAAGAGCCAGCCGTTGCGCGCGTTGCGCGTCGGCAGCACGCAATCGAACATGTCGAGGCCGGCGAGCACCGCCTCGATCAGGTCCTCGGGCGTGCCCATGCCCATCAGGTAACGCGGCCGGTCCTCCGGCAGGCGCGTGCTTTGAAGGATGCGGCTGCGATCTTCCTTCGGCTCGCCCACCGCCAGGCCGCCGATCGCGTAGCCGTCGAAGCCGATCTCCACCAGGCGCTCGACCGATTGCGCGCGCAGCGCCGGATAGACGCCCCCCTGCACGATGCCGAAGAGCGCGTTCGGGCTTTTCCACGCCGCCTTCGAGCGCGTTGCCCAGCGCATCGAGAGCTCCATCGATTGCTGCGCCTCGGCTTCGGTCGCCGGGTACGGCGTGCACTCGTCGAACACCATGGCGACGTCGGAATTCAGCACTTGCTGGATGCGCATCGATTCCTCGGGGGTGAGGAAGAGGCGGTCGCCGTTTACCGGCGAGGCGAACTGCACGCCTTCCTCGGAGATCTTGCGCAGCGCGCCGAGGCTGAACACCTGGAAGCCGCCGGAGTCGGTGAGGATCGGCTGCTCCCAGCCCATGAAGCGATGCAGGCCGCCGTGCTTTCCGATCACCTCGAGGCCGGGACGCAGCCACAGGTGGAAGGTATTGCCGAGCACAATCTGGGCGCCGATTTCGCGCAGCTCGTGCGGCGACATCGCCTTCACCGTGCCGTACGTACCGACCGGCATGAACGCCGGCGTGTCGACGCGCCCGTGGACAAGCTCGAGCACGCCACGTCGCGCCATGCCGTCATGGTGGGTGACGGTGAACTTCATCGCTCAATCAGCATGGCGTCGCCGTAGGAGAAAAAGCGATAGCGCTCCTGGATGGCGTGCTGGTATGCGTTCAGGATTTTTTCTTTGCCGGCGAACGCGCTCACCAGCATAAGCAGCGTCGATTTCGGCAGGTGGAAGTTGGTGAGCAGCCGGTCGACCACCTGGAATTCATAGCCGGGATAGATGAAGAGATCCGTCTCGCCTTCGGCCGCTCCTGTCAGGGCCGCGCTTTCCAGTGCACGCAGTGAGGTCGTGCCGACGGCGAGTACCCTCCGCCCGGCGAGCGCCTGCAACGTCTCGTCGGGGATGGTGTATCGCTCCCGATGCATGCGATGCCGCTCTACCTCCTCCGTGCGGGGTGGCTGGAAGGTGCCGAACCCCACGTGCAGCGTGAGACGGGCGACGCGGGCGCCGCGCTTTCGCACGCGCTCGAGGAGCGGCTCGTCGAAATGCAGGCCGGCCGTAGGTGCGGCGACGGCGCCGGGGTGCGAGGCATAGACGGTTTGATACCTGTCCTGGTCGGAGGCGTCGGGGCTATGGGCGATGTAGGGCGGCAGCGGTACGCTGCCGTAGCGCTCGAGCAGCGGCTCGACGTCCTTGGAGAAGCGCACGCGATAGAGGTCGCCTTCGCGCCCGTCGACCGTGGCGGTGGCGTCGCCGATCAGGACTTCGCTGCCGGCTTTCGGCGAGTGACCGGCGCGCATCAGCGCCAGCGCCTCGCGCGGGCTCAGGATGCGTTCGATAAAGATTTCCACGCGGCCGCCGCTCGGCTTCGCGCCCAAGAGACGGGCCTTGATGACGCGCGTGTCGTTCAGCACCA
Source organism: Burkholderiales bacterium (assembly GCA_035554335.1). Taxonomy (GTDB): domain Bacteria; phylum Pseudomonadota; class Gammaproteobacteria; order Burkholderiales; family SG8-39; genus SCGC-AG-212-J23. Next base: position 6,548 of record DATMIG010000210.1, on the reverse strand, counting down.
GCGTGTCGCGAGCGTCGACGAGCTCGGGCAGTGACTCGAACGAAAGATCGCTCATCCGGCCATCGGCGGCCAGGTGGAGGAGCCGGCTGGCGGTGCGCCGCTCGGCGGGATGCTGGGCGATGAGCTCCGGCGGAAGTGCATAATCGAACTCGGAGACCCGCATCCGCTACAAATTATAATTTCTACACCGCAGGCGAAACGCGGCCGGAATGGCGGAACCGGTAGACGCAGCGGACTCAAAATCCGCCGACCGCGAGGTCATGAGAGTTCGAGTCTCTCTTCCGGCACCAGAGTAAAAAAGCACAAAAAGGCGGCAGGGCTCGCTGGACACCATAGGGGGGTGGGCGTAGGCTTTTTTCTCAATGTAGGGGGAGGGTCATGGCGCAGGCGCAGATTCGGGTCCTGCCGTCGGCGAAAAACACGGTGATGGTGGTCGACGACCAGTCGACCGGCCGCGCCATTCTCGAGCAGGTGGTGCGCAGCCTCGACGAGCGCGTGGTCGTGGAGGGCTTCGCCCGCCCGGTCGACGCCGTGGTCTGGGCGACGCGCAACGTCTCCGACCTCGTGCTGGTCGACTACATGATGCCGGAGATGGACGGCATCGAGTTCGTCAAGCGCCTGCGCTCGTTGCCCGGCTACGAGCACGTGCCGATCGTGATGGTCACCGTCCACGACGATCGCAAGGTGCGCTACGCGGCGCTCGATGCCGGCATCACCGATTTTTTGACCAAGCCGGTCGACGCGCGCGAGTGCCTGGCGCGCTGCCGCAACCTGCTTACGCTGCGCCGGCAGCACCTCGTGCTCGAGGATCGGCGGCGCCTGCTTGAGCACATGGTCGAAGACGCGACGCGCGAGGTGCGCGAGCGCGAAAAGGAGACGCTGATGCGGCTCGCCCGCGCCGGCGAGTTCCGCGACGAGGAGACCGGCTACCACCTGATCCGCATGGCGCGCTATTCGCGCCTCATCGCCACCGCGCTCACCCTCGAGCCGGACGAGGCGCAGACCATCGAACTTGCCGCGCCGCTGCACGACATCGGCAAGATCGGCATCCCGGACCAGATTCTCCTCAAGGCCGACCGGCTCGATGCCGCCGAGTGGGAGATCATGCGCCGCCATCCGGTCATCGGCCACGAGATCCTCAAGGGCAGCGCGTCCAAATACGTGCGCATGGGCGCGCTGATCGCGCTCGGCCACCACGAGAAATACGACGGCTCCGGCTACCCGAACGGCCTGGTCGGCGACCACATCCCGCTTTGCGCCCGCATCGTCGCCGTGGCAGACGTCTACGACGCGCTCACCTCGGTGCGGCCGTACAAGAACGCGTGGTCGAGCCAGCAGGCGTTCGATTACGTCGGCTCGCAGGCCGGCCGTCACTTCGATCCGCGGATTGTGGAGGCCTTCCAGGCCGTGAAGAAGCAGGTGCTGCAAGTGCAGCACGAGTGGCGCGACCTGCCGGACGCGAGCCAAAAGCACTGATGGCCGAAGCCAAGACCAATCTGAAGCAAGCCGGTGCGATCGCGCGCTTGCGAGCGCGGTTGAAAGCACGGCCGGACACGGAGCACGAGCAGGGCATTCTGCGACTGGTCATCAGCTCGGCCGTCTTCCTCTATCTGCTCCCTGACGCTCTGCTCAAGCACGACACGTTGCCGCTGTATGTGGGCGGCATCCAGCTCGCGCTCTCGCTCATCATCTTCCTCCGCATTGCGTACTCCACGAACATTTCGCCGGCTCGCCGGGTATTCGCTCAACTCGCAGACGTCGGTGCCATCAGCTGGTACATGGCCGTTTACGGCGAGCCCGCTGGGTGGATGTTCCTGCTCTATATCTGGGTGACGCTCGGTAGCGGATTCCGCTTCGGTGCCCGCTACCTCGTTTCTGAACTCGTCATGAGCGTGATGGGGTTCGGCCTCGTGCTGTATGTCAACGACTTCTGGCATGGGCACCGCGGGCTTGGCGTGGGCCTGCTATTCGGCATGCTGGCCGTCGACATGTACGTGCTGACCTTGGTGCGCCGCATGTTCGACGCGATCGCGCGCGCCGAGGCGGCTAACCTGGCCAAGCGCCGCTTCATCTCGATGGTAAGCCACGAGCTACGCACGCCGCTCAACGCCATCATCGGCATGGCCGACTTGCTGCGCGACACGCCGCTCAATCGGGAGCAGGCCGACATGCTGCAGACCCTGCGCGGTTCTTCGCGAGTGATGCTCGGCTTGGTGGAAGACGTGCTCGACTTCTCGAAGATCGAGGCCGGCAAAGTCGTCCTTGAGAAAATCGACTTCGATCTGCACGCGCTCATCAACAGCACCTGTCGGATCGTGTCTTCGCAAGCCGTCGCCAAGGGTATCGACTTCGTCGTGTCCATCATGCCGGAGGTGCCACCGATGGTGCGGGGCGATCCGCACCACCTGCGGCAGGTGCTCATCAACCTCGCCGGGAACGCGGTCAAGTTCACCGAGGCGGGCAGCGTAACGGTGCACGTCTCGGTCCTGGCCGAGAACGACAGCCACGTGCGGCTCAAGCTCTCGATCCGGGATACGGGCATCGGCATCTCGCAAGAGGCGCAAGCAAAGATCTTCGACAGCTTCGCTCAGGCTGACGAATCGACCACCCGTCGCTTCGGCGGCACGGGGCTGGGCACGACCATAGCGAAGCAGCTGGTCGGGCTGATGGGCGGGCGGATTGGCGTCGAGAGTGCGCTGGGTCTGGGCAGCACTTTCTGGGTCGAGCTGGAGCTCGAGAAGCAGCCGGAACGTGCCACGGCCGGTGCCGGAGAAATCGCCGGTGCACGCATCCTGCTTGTTGGCTTCCCGCAGGAAGCCGGCGCCGCGATGCAGGAGGCACTGACCGGTTGGGGTGCGGTCCCGGTCGCAGTAGCGAACGTCGACGAGGGCGTGGCAAGGCTGGTCGCCGAGATCAGTCTGGCCAAGCCCTACCACAGCGCCGTGCTTTACGCGACAGGGGGCGATCTGAAGCTCGCGCAACGCTTCCGCCGCTCGGCGCCCGAACCGGTGCCGCCGATGGTGCTTGCCGTGCCGCGAGAGGCGGACGTACGCCGCCTTGAAATGCTCTCTTCCGGTTTCGCCTCGATGCTCGAGCTGCCGTTCGACAAGCGCCGACTGTTCAATGTCCTGCATTCAGTCTCGGCGGTGGAGGAGGTGCAAGAAGGGGTCGTCCGCCTGCAGGACTATGCGCGCCGGGATGGCGCCGTCGGCAAGCTCAACATCCTCGTCGCGGACGACAATCCGACCAACCGCGAGGTGATCGGCAAGATTCTCGAGCGCAGCGGGCACGCCGTCACGCTCGTCAATGACGGCGACGAGGCGATCGATGCGATCGAGCGGGAGGTGCCGGATCTCGTCATCCTCGATCGCAACATGCCGGGCATGAGCGGAATCGAGGCGTTGCGCGCCCTGCGTCTCATGATGCGCGGCCGCGAACGGCTGCCGGTGATCATGCTGTCGGCGGATGTAACGCCAGAGGCGAAGCGCGAAGCGCTCGAGGCGGGCGGCGACGCCTTCCTGTCGAAGCCGATCGAGACGTTGCGGTTGCTGGACGAGATCCAGCGCTTGGTGAAGCCCGCCGCGGCGCGCAAGGCGGAGGCACGGGCGATCGTCCAGCCGGCGCCCGGCATGCCAGTCCCGGCGGTCATCAACCTCGATACGCTAATGCATCTGGAAGAGCTCGGCAGCTCGCTCACCTTCCTCGACAAGCTGATCCATGTCTTTCTCGCCGACAACGCCGCTATCCTCACCCGCATCGAGGGAGTGCTGGCAGCGCGCGACTACCACGAGTTCCGCTCTCTCGTACACGCGATGAAAGGGTCGTCGGCGAGCATGGGGACGGATCGCCTTACCCGCGCGTGCGGCAAATGCGGCAGCCTGTCCGACGCCGAGCTTCGGCTGCAGGCGCCCGCGCTGCACCGCGCTCTGAGCGATGAGTTTGGCGCGGCACGTGAGCAGCTAGAGCTCTATCTGAACAACCGGCGCAAGGCAGTCGGTTAGATTATTCTCGGTCGGTGGACCGCTCGGAACTGCGTTGCCAGGTGGCGGAAGTTCGCATGCCGGCGAACGATGGTTACGAGCTCGGCGGTTTCCTTTGCAGCGTCCCGGGCGATAAGCCGACGCGCGCGGCCGTGCTGCATCCGGGCGCGGGCATCCGGGCCGCAAGCTACCAGCGCTTCGGCATGTTCCTGGCGCAATCCGGGATTCCCACGCTGTTGTACGACTATCGAGGCATCGGCGTATCGAGGCCACGCGGACTGCGCGGCTTCCGCGCGACGGTGGAAGATTGGGCGGAATACGATTGCGCTGGCGCCATCGGCTGGCTGCGTGAACGCTTCCCGGCCGCTCAGATCATCGGCATCGCGCATTCCATCGGTGCGCTGCTAGTCGGCGGTGCGCGTAACGCCGGGCAGCAGGCGCAACTCTTTTTCATTGGCGGGCATACCGCTTATTGCGGCGACTACCGGGAGCGGTATCGACTGCCCATGACGCTGCTGTGGCACGGCGTCATGCCCGCTCTCACCCGGGTATGCGGCTATTTCCCCGCCAGCCGGCTCAAGCTCGGCGAAGACATTCCGGCGGGGGTCGCTTTGCAGTGGGCGGGGCGGCGGTTGCCGGAACTGCGTCCGAGCGGGCCGGGCGCGCAGCACGAGCGGTTGCGCCAGCTTCTCGATCGCTGCGCCGAACTGCAGCGTCCGGCGGGGGTAATCACGATCAGCGATGATGCGTTCACGGGCGCCGCAGGGACAAAGCGGCTGCTGTCGTACTACCCAAGGCTATTTCCGCTGAAGCACATCGTGTACACACCGGCCGAGGCGGGGGCTAGGCGCCTCGGCCATTTCGGGTTTTTCCGGCGCAAGGCCGGCAGCGCGCTATGGCCGCGATTCCTCGAGGAGGTGGAATCGCGCGGCCATAGCCACTGAGCTTCGATCAGCCAGCAGCAGCAAGCGCTTCCGGCCGCAGCGCGGCGATCGGCGAGGGGGCGGGCTGCGTTGCTTCCATGCGGCGCACCTGTGCACGGACGAGGCGCTGCATCATCTTCATATCGCGTTCGCTCAGGCGCAGCGCGGCGTCGACCCATAGGTTGACGATGCCGTCGAGCTCTTCCCGCGTCACCGGATGGATGAACTGGCGCGCGCGGAAGACCGCCTGCATGCCGTTGCGGCGTTTCGCGTTCTTGGCAATCCAGTTGCGTACCGCGGTTTCTCCCTGGCCGTCCGTGGCGAGCACGTCGACGATGCCCATCTTGTGCATCTCGGCTCCGGACAGCACCTTGCCGGAAAGGATGAGCTCTTCCGCTGCGCGCAAACCGATACGGCGCGCGAGCAGGCTGCAGGCGCCCATGCCGGGGAACAGGTTGAACAGTATTTCGGGCATACCCATCTGCGCGCTTTCTTCCGCCACGATCACATCCGAGGCGAGGGCGCACTCGAAACCGCCGCCGAGCGCGTCGCCTTGCACGAGCGCGATCTTGGTCAGCGTCGGGCTGAAGAATGCCTGCGTACGCGGATAGATGTTGTCGATGCAGAGCTTCGCGTAATTGGCCAACGCGTCGCGGTCCTGCGCCTTGATGAGCATCACGAAGAGCGCGAGATCGCCACCCACGTTGAAGACGCCGGGGATGCGCGACGCTGTCACATAGTTGTAGACCGGGAACTGCATGCCGTTCACATCGACGCGGCACTGATTCGCCATCAATTGGCGGTCGTGCTCGAGGATGTCGTTCAGCAGGCCGAGGCTGTAGCAGGGCGTGCCGTCCTTAGGATTGAAGTAACCCCATAACGTGCCGGTCGCCGGTTCGAACTCCGTCTGATACTGCGACTCCGCTCTGCCGGTGCGCACACAGAGACCCATCGCGTCGTTCATGTTGCTCATCGCCATCTCCCCGATTGATTAAGCCCCTTTGGCGGGGGCTCGTCGCCTGGACCCGGAATGGCAAGCCATCCCGGGCCGCCCGTGATCGATTTAACGCCCCACCCCCTTAGGGAGCAATCAGGGTCTCCCTGATGGGTGCCTTGTTGCAGCGCCGGGACATCGGTTAAATTCGCCGCGAGGGGGTTGCATGTACGCCATCGTCTACAAGACCGACGGTTTTCCGATCTGCCGCCAGATGCCCGGCGTCAGTCCGGACCCCGTGGTGACCTGGAACGACGAGGCCGCCGCCAAGGCCTTCATCGCCTCGAAGGGCGGCGATGCGGAGTTCCAGGCCGTGCCGATCACCGACGAGGCGATGGACAAGCTCGCGAAGGCGCTCGGCTGCCCGGTCGAGCAGATGACCTTCGAGCCCTACCCCGGGTAGTCAAAACTCTACGTTGTCGATGAGCCGCGTGGTCCCGAGGCGGGCGGCGCCCAGCACGATGAGCTCCGAGTCGCCCGGTTGCGGTGCCGCAAGGTCGGTTTTCCGCCGCACCTCGATGTAATCGGGCTGCCAGCCCGCGCCGGCTAGCTCCCGAACGCCGTCCGCCGCCGCCCGGCCCTGTTTCACTTCCCGGAGGATGCGATAAAGCCGCGGCGCTTCCCGGCGTTCGTCGGCCGACAGGTAGTTGT
>DATMIG010000209.1:0-4429 GCA_035554335.1 Burkholderiales bacterium | reverse complement strand
CATCACGCGCGTGTCGTCGGCATCGAGCAGCCCGCTCACTTCGGTCTCGCCGCCGGCGATCGCGGCGAGGAGCAGCACGCGGTTGGAGATGCTTTTCGAGCCCGGCAGGCGCACCGTGCCGCGCGCGCGCACCGCCGGTTTCAGGTCGAGGACTTCAGCCATTGGTCGCGCGCATCGCGCGCTTCGGCGAACAACTTCTCCAGCGCGTCGCCGTCGGCGGCGCGCAGCAGCTTCTCCATCTCGGCGAGCTTTGCCTGGTAGCGCTGCAGCTCGTCGAGGATGCGGTCGCGGTTCGCCACGCAGATGTCGCGCCACATTTCCGGATGGCTGGAGGCGATGCGCGTGAAGTCGCGGAATCCCCCGGCGGCGTAGGAAAAGAGCTGCTCCGCGTTCTTGCGCCGCGCGATATCGTGCACCAGCGCGTAGGCGAGCACGTGCGGCAGGTGGCTGACGGCCGCCAGCACCGCGTCGTGCTCGTCCGGCGCGAGGCGAGTGATGCGCGCGCCGCACGCTTCCCAGAGGCCTTGCACCCGCTCGACCGATGCGCCGGCGTTCTCCGGCAGGGGCGTCAGCACCACGCGACGGTTGCGAAAGAGCTCGGCGCTCGCCGCCGCGGCGCCGCTTTTCTCCGCGCCGGCGACCGGATGCGCCGGCACGAACTGCGCGATGCGCTTGCCGAGCGCCCGGCGCGCCGCGGCGACGACGTCGCGCTTGGTGCTGCCGCCGTCGGTGATGAGCGCCTCGCAATCCTTGAGCTCCGTGAAGATGGACGCGAACTGAGCCACCGGCGCCGCAACCAGGACGATATCCGCGCCGCGCGCTCCGGCGGACGGCGTACCAGCCATGCTGTCGATGATGCCGCGCTCGCGGGCGAGCGCCAGGTTCTTCGCGCTGCGGCCGACGCCGACGACGTGCGACACCTTTCCGGCCTGCTTGAGCGCAAGGGCGAAGGAGCCGCCGATCAGCCCGACGCCGATGACGGCCAAGCGCATCTAGTCTTTCAGGCTGGAGGCGAGCGCCGAGAGAAAGCGCTCGTTCTCCTGCGGCGTGCCGATGGTCACGCGCAGGTGCTCGGGCAGCTCATAGGGGCCGCCCACGGGGCGCACGATGACGCCGCGGCGCAGGAGCCGCTTGTAGATTTCCGGTGCCTTGCCCACGCGAATGGTGATGAAGTTGCCGTGCGACGGAATAAAGTCGAGGCCGAGCTTGCGCGAGCCTTCCTCGATCTGGCGCAGCCCCTGCAGGTTCTCGGCGTAGCTGCGCGCCACGAACTCCATGTCGTCGAGCGCCGCCGTCGCCGCGGCGAGCGCGATGCTATTGACGTTGAACGGCTGCCGCACGCGATTCATGATGTCCGCCACCGAGCCGTGCGCGAGCGCGTAGCCGACGCGCAGGCCGGCAAGGCCGTAGGCCTTCGAGAAAGTGCGCGTGATGATCAGGTTCGGGTGGCGCTTCAGCCACTTCACGCTGTCGCCGCGCAGGTCGCCCGGCATGTACTCGTTGTAGGCCTCGTCGAGCACCACCAGCACGCGCTCCGGCACCTTGCGCAGGAATGTCTCCATCTCGTCGGGCCGCGCGAACGTGCCGGTGGGATTGTTGGGATTCGCGATCCACACCACGTAGGTCTCGTCGTCCACGGCCTTCGCCATCGCCTCGAGGTCGTGGCCGTAGTTCTTCGCGCGAACCACGATGCCGCGCGCGCCGCGCGCCTGCGTGGCGAGCGGGTAGACCGCGAATGCGTGCTGCGAATAGACGGCCGCGCGGCCGGGCCCGAGGAAGGCGAGCGCGACGAGCTCCAGCACGTCGTTCGAGCCGTTGCCGAGCACGATCGAGCCCATGTCGACGCTATATCGACGAGACAAAGCAAGCTTTAGCTCGAACCCGTTGCCGTCCGGGTAGCGCGCGACTTCGGCGAGCGAGCGATCGATCGCGGCGCGCGTGCGCGGGCCGATGCCGCGCGGGTTCTCGTTGGAGGCGAGCTTGATGATGCCGGCCTCGTCGAGCCCCATCTCGCGAGCCAGCTCACTAATGGGCTTGCCCGGCTGGTACGGCGCGATGGAACGGACGTAGGACGGCGAAAGTTCGCAGGGATCGATGAGCATTCAGTGCACCGCTACGGGATAGGAGCCGAGGATCTTGAGGAACGGCGCGCGCGCCTTCAGCCCCGCCAGGGCCTTCGCTACGCGGTCGTCCTTCTGGTGACCGTCGACGTCGATGAAGAACATGTATTCCCAGAGCGCCGTCGCGCTGCGCGCCGGGCGGGATTCGATTCGCGTCATGCTGACGCCGTGCTCGGCGAGCGGCGTGAGGAGCGCGTGTACCGCGCCCGGCTTGTTCTCGGCCGACATGACGAGCGACGTGCGGTCGCGTCCGGTCGGCGCCGGATCGACTTCGCCGAGCACCAGGAAACGCGTGGTGTTGTTGGGCGAGTCCTCGATCGAGCGCGCGAGCACCGCCAGGCCGTAGCGCTCGGCGGCGAGCTCGCCGGCGATCGCCGCCGCGCCTTCCTCCCTGGCCGCGCGCTGCGCCGCTTCGGCGTTCGACGCGACCGGGATGCGCTCCGCGTGCGGCAGGTGCTGGCCGAGCCAGCCGTTCGTCTGGGCGAGCGACTGAGAGTGCGAGTACACGCGTCGAATGGACTTCAGGTCGCCCTTGGACAGCAGGTTCTGCTGCACCCGCAGCTCGATCTCCGCGCAAATGCGCAGCGGTGTCGCGAGCAGCAGGTCGAGCGTGCGGCCGACGACGCCTTCGGTCGAGTTCTCGACCGGCACCACGGTGAATTGCGCGGCGCGCGCCTCGGCGCGGCGGAACGCCTCGTCGACGGATGGGACCGGCAGCGCTTCCACCGCGCGGCCGAAATGCTTGCGCACCGCCTGCTCGCTGAACGTGCCTTCGGGGCCGAGATAGGTGACGCGGATCGCCTCCTCGAGGCCGCGGCAGGCCGAGATGACCTCGCCGAAGACCGAAGCCACGCGCTCGGCGGGCAGCGGCCCCGGGTTGTCCTTCTGCATCCGGCCGAGGATCTGTGCCTCGCGCTCCGGCCGGTAGACGGGCGCGCCGGCTTTCAGCGCGCCGATGCGCTGCGCCAGGCCCGCGCGGCGGTTGATGAGCTTGAGGAGCTCGTCGTCGACGGCATCGATGTCGCGGCGCAGCTTGTCGATGTCACTCATCAGCCGGCAGGTAACGCACGGCGAGCACGCCCTGCGTATGGCACAGCTCGTCGATCACCTCCCTGCCCACCGGGCTGTCGGTATCGACCAGCGTGTAAGCCATGTCTCCCTTGGACTTGTTCAGCATGTTGTGGATGTTTATTTTGCGCTTGCCGAGCGTGTGCGTGACCCGCCCCAGCATGTCGGGCACGTTGGCGTTGGCGATGGCCAGGCGATAGGGGGCTTCTCGCGGCATCTGCGCGTCCGGGAAGTTGACCGCGTTCTGCAGGTTGCCGTGCTCGAGATAATCGCGCACCTCGTCGACCACCATCACGGCCGAATTGTCCTCCGCTTCGGCCGTGGAGGCACCGAGGTGCGGCAGCGCGATCACGCCCTCCTTGCCGAGCAGCGTCTTCGACGGGAAGTCGGTCACGTACCAGCGCAGGCGCCCGGAGCCGAGCCCCTTCAGCACCGCGTCGTCGGCGACCACCCCCTCGCGCGAGAAATTGAGCAGCACCGCGCCGTTCTTGAAGTGCTCGATGTTCCTGGCGTTGATCGTATGCCGGGTCTTCTCGACGAGCGGGATGTGGAGCGTGACGAAGTCGCTCGCCTTGAGGATCTCGTCGACCGAGTTGGCGCGCTTCACCTGCGAAGGCAGGCTCCACGCCGCTTCCACCGTGATGTGCGGGTCGTAACCCAGCACGTTCATGCCGAGGCGGATCGCCGCGTCGGCGACGAGGCTGCCGATCTTGCCGAGGCCGATCACGCCGAGCGTGTGGCCGGGGAGCTCGAAGCCGGCGAACTGCTTCTTGCCGCCTTCGACCGTCTTGTCGAGGTCGCCGCTGCCGTCGAGCCCCTTCACGAACTCGAGCGCGGGCCCGAGGTTGCGCGCGGCGAGCAGCATGCCGGCGAGCACCAGCTCCTTCACCGCGTTGGCGTTGGCGCCGGGCGCGTTGAACACCGGGATGCCGCGCTTCGAGAGCGCGGCCACGGGAATGTTGTTCACGCCGGCGCCCGCCCGCCCGACGGCGCGCAGCGAGGGTCCGAATTCGTGCTTATGCAGGTCCTGCGACCGCACGAGGATCGCCCACGGATCCTTGGATTCCTTCACCACGGCATAACGCTCGCTCGGCAGGCGCTTCAGGCCCACCGGGGCGATGGCATTGATCACCAGGATCTCGCACTTTTTCTTAGCCATGTTTGCTTTCGAACTCGCGCATGTACTCGACCAGCCGCTGCACGCCCTCGATCGGCATCGCGTTGTAGATCGACGCCCGCAT
>DATMIG010000208.1:0-7917 GCA_035554335.1 Burkholderiales bacterium | reverse complement strand
CTGTGACGGATTACCAGCGGGGCGGAGGCTTCCTCGCAATGACGAGCAGGCGGTCTTCCTTGCGCACGTAGCCGCCGTCGGACAGGTCCGAGAAAATGCGGCTGATCATCTCGCGCGAGGCGCCGACGCGCGAGGCGATGTCCTTGTGCGTGAGCGGCTCGTCGATGCACAGGCGCCCGTCGCGCTCCTCGGCGAGCTCGAGCAGCAGCCGCGCCACGCGGCCGTAGACGTCCATCAGCGCGAGGCTCCTCACGTTCTCGGTGAGGTCGCGCACGCGGCTCGCGAGCTTGCGCACCATGTGCAGCGCGAACTGCGGCTCCTTCTCGACGAGCGAGAGGAGCTCGCTGCGCTTCACGATCGCGCAGCGGCAGTCTTCCGCCGCCATGACCGAAGCGGAGCGCGGCCCGCCGTCGAGCGTGATCTCGCCGAAGTACTCGCCGGGCCCCATCAGGTTGAGCTGCACCTCGCGGCCCTGCGCGTTCGAGACGTAGACGCGCGCGCGGCCGGAGAGCAGCACGTAGAGCGAATCGGTCTCGTCGCCCTCGTTGACGATGATGGCGTTCTTCGGGAAGACGCGGGTCGTCGCCCCCTTGCCGACGGCCTGCAGCAGGGCGGGGGGCAGGACCTCGGCCGAGCGGTCCTTCATGGTCGTGGATTATTGACAGGGCCCGGTGAATTTGTCACACGCGGTTGTCTTCGTAGTTCGCTGACCGAAACGGCGGCCGCGCCTACCCTGAGCGCGGACTCCAGGAGGGAGCCATGGCAAATACCGAATTCCAATCGCAGGGGAAGTCGTTCACCGAGCACCTGGTCTTCGTCGCGCTCTTGCTACCGACCTTCGTCGTCCTCGCGGCCGCCGTTGTCTCGCTCGCGCGTCTCGAACCCAACATCGCCGTCGAGAGGCCGATCGTGACGGCGGCGGCCTGCGAGACCTGCCCGACCGGCCAGGACGGCGACGAGGGCCCCTAGCCTGCCTTCGGCGGCAGCTGCCCGCTCGGCGTCGAGCGGCTGATCGCGAGCTCCTCTTCCGTCATGTCGGCCGGGATGTCGGCGAAGAGCGGCGTGGAGAGATAGCGCTCGCCGGTGTCGGGCAGCATGGCGAGGATGGTCGAGCCTTTCGGCGCCTCGCTGCACACCTTCAGCGCCGCGGCGAAGGTGCCGCCCGCGGTGATGCCGACGAAGATGCCTTCCTTCTGCGCGAGGTCGCGCGAGCATTTCATCGCCTCGGGGCCGGTGATGGTCAGCACCTGGTGGATCACCTTCATGTCGACGACATCGCCGGTGAGCTTCGGCACGAAGTCCGGGCTCCAGCCCTGCATCGGGTGCGGCTTCCACGTGGCGTTCGGCTTGGACGGCGTGCCGTCGGCTTTGCGCTCCTGCACGGCGCCGTTCGTCAGCATCGGCGCGTCGGCCGGCTCGCACACCACGACCTTCGTCTCGGGCCGCTCCTTCGAGAGCACGCGCGCCACGCCCTTCAGCGTGCCGCCGGTGCCGAATCCGGTAATCCAGTAGTCGAGCCGCTGGCCCTCGAAGTCGCGGATGATTTCGCGCGCCGTGGTCTTCGAGTGGTAGTCGGCGTTCGCCTCGTTCTCGAACTGGCGCGGCATGAACCAGCCGTTCTTGGCGGCGAGGTCTTCCATCTTCTTCACCATGCCGAGCGCGCGCTCGGGAGCGGGGGTGATCACGACCTTGGCGCCGAGGAAGCGCATGAGCTTGCGCCGCTCGACGCTGAAGCTCTCCGCCATGGTGACGACCAGCGGGTAGCCTTTCTGCGCACACACCATGGCGAGGCCGATGCCGGTGTTGCCGCTCGTCGCCTCGATCACCGTCTGGCCGGGCTTGAGCTTGCCGGTGCGCTCGGCGTCCTCGATCACGCCGAGCGCGAGGCGGTCCTTCACGGAGCCCAGGGGGTTGAATGCCTCGATCTTGACGTACAGATCGACGCCCGCCGGAGCGAGCTTCCCGATCTTGACGACCGGGGTGTTGCCTACCGTCTGCAGGATATTGGCGTAGCGGGGCATGTCGTTACCTCCATGCCCCGACTGTAGCCAAAAAACGGCTTGCTAGGGTCGCACGCCGATCTCGCGCGCGATCGAGTCCGGGTCGACGTCGGCGCCGTCCAGTCCTAGCGCCTCCTCGTCCCAATCCTCCGCCTCGAAATCCACGTCGTCTTCGAAATCCAGGTCCGCGTCGATGAATTCTTCCGTGTCCATTTGGGCTCTCGTGGTTCGCTGATACGAGCCCATTGTGCTCAGCGCACTGTTACCGAACGGAGTCGGCGCGCTATGCCGCCCTGACTAGGGAAACGCCTGAATTCGGGGTCAGTGCGCTAATGCACCGAACCGGGCCGACCCCGAATTAGAGGACGCCAGGTTAGTTCACGACCTCGAAGAGTCCCGCGGCGCCCATGCCGCCGCCGATGCACATGGTGACGACGACGTGCTTCGCCTTGCGGCGCCGGCCCTCGATGAGCGCGTGGCCGACGAGGCGCGCGCCGGACATGCCGTACGGATGGCCGAGCGCGATCGCGCCGCCGTTCACGTTCAGCCTGTCGTTCGGGATGCCGAGGCGGTCGCGGCAGTAGATCACCTGCACGGCGAAGGCTTCGTTCAGCTCCCAGAGGTCGATGTCCGACACGCGCTTGCCGGTCTGCTCGAGCAGCTTCGGCACGGCGAACACCGGCCCGATGCCCATCTCCTTCGGATCGCAGCCGGCCACCGCAAAGCCGCGGAAGATGCCGAGCGGCTTGAGGCCGTGCCGCTGCGCTTCGCTCTCGCTCATCACCACCGCGGCCGATGCGCCGTCGGAGAACTGGCTCGCGTTGCCCGCCGCGATGCAGCCGCCCTCGACCGCCGGCTTGATCTGCGACACGCCCTCGTACGTGGTGTCGGGGCGGATGCCTTCGTCCTCGGCGGCGGTGATTTCCTTCATCGCTTCCGTGCCGGTGTTCTTGTCGACCACCTTCATCTTGGTGGTGATCGGCACGATCTCGTCCTTGAACTTGCCCTCGGCGCGCGCCTTCGCCGCGCGCTGCTGGCTCTGCACGCCGTAGCGGTCCTGCTCCTCGCGCGTGATCTCGTACTTGCGCGCCACGTACTCGGCCGTCTGCAGCATCGGCCAGTAGATCTCGGCGTGGTGGCGGTGCAGCCACTCGTCCTGGAAGTGGTGCTTGTTCATCTCGTTCTGCACCAGCGAGATCGACTCGACGCCGCCGGCGACGTAGATGTCGCCTTCGCCCGCCATGATGCGCTGGCTCGCCAGCGCGATCGTCTGCAGCCCGGAAGAGCAGAAGCGGTTCACCGTCATGCCGGGCACGCTGTTCGGCAGCCCGGCGCGCACCGAGATCTGGCGCGCGATGTTCCAGCCAGTCGCGCCCTCGGGGTTGGCGCAGCCGATGATGACGTCGTCGACTTCCTGCGGATCGACCTTCGCGCGCTCGAGCGCGGCGTGCACCACGTGGCCGCCCATCTTGGCGCCGTGCGTCATGTTGAGCGCGCCGCGCCAGCTCTTGCAGAGCGGCGTGCGCGCGGTGGAAACGATCACAGCATCCATGTCGTGTCTCCTCGTGTGTTCATTGGCGCCGCCGGGCGGCAAAGAGCGCGAGCGCCAGGGCGAGCGTCGGTAACCAGACCCAGATTACTTCGGATTTCAGGACCTCGACACCGCGAGCGCTGAAGAAGCCGCGGATGCCCAGGGGCGAGACTTCGATCGGCCGCCAGGGCGCGAAATGGCGCTGGTCGCTGAACGGCCAGAAAAACTCGATGCCGGCACCGCCGTTGGTGAAGGCGTCGAGCATCCCGTGCGAGGTCACCGCCAGAAAGAGAAACAGCCACCCTCGCCACGAGCCGCCGGCGAACGCCAGGGCGGCCGCGAAGGCGAGCGAATGGGTGAAGCCGCGATGGCCGAAGTCCGAGCCGTGCGGGATGCCGAGCTTGAGGCCGAGGACGTCCACGTCCGGCACCATCGCCGCGATCGCGCCGGCCGCCGCCAGACGGGCCGGGATCACGCGCTGCCCGAGCCCCACCGCGATGGCGGCGGGGACCAGGGCGTGCGTGATGATGGTCGGCACCGGTCAGCTATTGAAGCGCTTGCCTTCCTTGGCGAGCCGTTCCAGGAGCGGCGCCACCTTCCACTGCGCGCCCTGGTATCCCTGCTGGAACCTGCGGATCGCGGCCAGCACCTTGTCGAGGCCCACGGTGTCGGCATAGAACATCGGCCCGCCGCGGTACGGCGGGAACCCGTAGCCGGTGAGGTAGACCATGTCGATGTCGGACGCGCGCAGCGCGATGCCTTCCTCGAGGATGTGCGCGCCTTCGTTGGCGAGCGCGTACATGCAGCGCTCGACGATCTCCTCGTCCGAGACCTGGCGCGTCTTGAGGCCCATCTCCTGGCGGTAATCCGCGAGCATCTTGTCGACTTCCGGATCCGGAATCGGCTTCCGGTTGCCCGGCTCGTACTTGTACCAGCCGCGTCCCGTCTTCTGCCCGAACCAGCCCTTCTCGGCGATGCGGTCGGCGAACTTGCCGTAGACGAAATCCGGCCGTTCCTTCGCGCGCCGCTTGCGGATCTCGTAGCCGATGTCGTTGCCCGCCATGTCGTACATGGTGAACGGGCCCATCGCCAGGCCGAACTTGGCCAGCGCGCCGTCGATCTGCTGCGGGCTCGCGCCCTCATCCAGCAGGAAGAGGCTCTGCTGCACGTACTTCTCCAGCATGCGGTTGCCGATGAAGCCGTCGCAGACGCCGGAGACGACCGGCAGCTTCCGGATCTGCTTGCCGAGCTTCATCGTCGTGGCGAGGACATCCTTGCCGGTTTTCTTCGCGCGCACGACTTCCAGCAGGCGCATGACGTTCGCCGGCGAGAAGAAGTGCGTGCCGATCACGTCCTGCGGGCGCTTCGTCACCGCGGCGATCTGGTCGACGTCGAGCGTCGAGGTGTTCGTGGCGAGGATGGCGCCCGGCTTGGCCACGCTGTCCAGCCGCTTGAAGAGATCCTGCTTCACGTCCATGCGCTCGAACACCGCCTCGATGACGATGTCGGCATCGCGCACCGCCTCGTCCACGTTGGTGGTCGGCTTCAGCATCGACAGGCGCTTGTCCATGTCGTCCTGCTTCAGGCGGCCCTTGGACACTGTCCCGGCGTAGTTCTCCTTTATGCGTTTGAGGCCCCGGTCCAGCGCTTCCTGCGTCGCATCGGTGATCGTCACCGGAATTCCCGCGTTCACGAAGCTCATCGCGATGCCGCCACCCATGGTGCCGGCGCCGATCACGGCCGCCTTCCTGATCGTGCGCGTCGGGGTGTCCTCGGGGACGTCGGGAATCTTGGAGGTCTGGCGCTCGGAGAAGAACGCGTGGCGCAGCGCCTTCGATTCGTTGCTGTTGACGAGGTGCGCGAAACGCTCGCGCTCGAACTTGCGGCCTTCGTCGAACGGCTTGCTCACCGCGGCCTCGACGCAGGCGACGATCTCCAGGGGCGCGGGATAGCCGCGCGACGCCTTGGCCACCTGGTCGCGCACCTGCGCGAGATCCGCATCTTTCTTCGCGCTCATGTCGCGGATGCGGCGCAATGGCTTTTTCTCCGCCACCAGCTTGTTGGCGTACACCACGGCCGCTTCCAGCAGATCGCCGTTCTGCACGATCTCGTCGACGAGGCCGAGCTGCAGCGCCTCCTCGGACAGGATCGGATTGCCGCTGGTCATCATCTGCACCGCCTTCGACACGCCGACGACGCGCGGCAGGCGTTGCGTGCCGCCGGAGCCGGGCAGGATGCCGAGCTTCACTTCCGGCAGGCCGAGCTGCGCCTTCGGCGTCGCGATGCGGTAGTGGCAGGCGAGCGCGAGCTCGAGCCCGCCGCCGAGCGCGAAGCCGGTGATGGCGGCGACCAGCGGCTTCTTCATCGCGTCCTGCTGGTCGTTCACGTCCGGCAGGTCGGGCTTCTCGCGCTTCTGGTTGAACTCGCGGATGTCGGCGCCGCCGGAGAACGCCTTGCCGGCGCCGATCAGGACGACGGCCTTCACGTCCGGATCCGCAGCGGCTTTCACCAGCCCTTCGGCGATGCCGGCGCGCAGCGCGTTGCCGAGGCCGTTGACGGGGGGATTGTTGAGAGTAATGACGGCGACGCCGTCGCGCACGGCGTAAGGAGCTACGTCGCTCATGGAGAGGGGGGTCCTAAGAGAGCGGAAATTCTAACTCGGTAGAATTAAACGCAGAGGAGGAGTCCGTATTGGAGGCCGCAGCCGGGCAGCCGCTGCTTCGCGTGCACGATGTCGCCGTGCGCTTCGGCGGCATCGTTGCCCTGGACGGCGTCTCCTTCGATGTCGCACCGGGCCGCATCGTCGGCCTGATCGGCCCCAACGGCGCGGGCAAGACCACCCTATTCAACTGCATCTCGCGCCTGTATCCGTGCGAGCGCGGCTCGATCGAGTTCGACGGGGTTTCCCTGCTCGATGTCCCGCGCCACGGCGTCGCGCGGCTCGGCATCGGCCGCACGTTCCAGAACCTGGCCCTCTTCGGCACGATGAGCGTGCTCGACAACGTGATGGTCGGGCGCCATTGCCGCATGCGCGGCGGCTTTCTCGCCAATGCGCTGCGACTGCCCTTCGCCGTCGACGCCGACCGGCACGCCCGGGAGAAGGCCCACGCGCTGCTGGAGCTCCTCGGGCTGGAGCGCTTCGCCGACACGCGCGTCGCCGAGCTGCCCTTCGGCACGCAGAAGCGCGTCGAGCTCGGCCGCGCGCTCGCCGCCGAGCCGAGGCTTCTCCTGCTCGACGAGCCGGCGAGCGGGCTCAACCACGAGGAGGTCGGCGCGATCGGCGAGCTGATCCGGCGGCTGCGCGACCAGCTGAAGCTCACCGTGCTGCTCGTCGAGCACCACATGCAGCTCCTCATGAGCCTCTCCGACTGGGTGGTGGCGCTCAACTTCGGCAAGCGCATCGCCGAGGGCGCGCCGGCCGAGGTGCGCAGCCACCCCGAGCTCGTGCGCGCGTACTTGGGAACGGGTGCATGAAAAAGCAAAACCCCCGTTCGCCTGCGGCTCACCGCCCCCTTGTCAGGGGGCCGGCATGAGTGCGTTGCTTGAACTGAAGAATGTGCATGCCGGCTACGGCGCGACGCACGTGCTGCACGGCATCGACTTCGCGATGGGCGAGCGCTCGATCAGCGCGCTGCTCGGCGCGAACGGCGCCGGCAAGACGACCACGCTGCGCGCGATCTGCGGCATGGTGCGAACGCAGGGCGAGATCCGCTTTGCCGGCGAAAGCATCCGCCATCGGAAAACAGAGGACATCGCCCGCCTCGGCATCGCCCACGTGCCGGATGGCCGCGGCACCTTCCTGCATCTCACGACGGAGGAGAACCTGCGCCTCGGCGCCTACGCGCGCAAGGACAGGCCGGCGGTCGCGCGCGACCTCGAGCGCGTCTACGGCTATTTCCCGCGCCTCTACGAGCGGCGCCGCCAGCAGGCCGGCACGCTTTCCGGCGGCGAGCAGCAGATGCTCGCGGTGTCGCGCGCGCTGATGCTCGCGCCGAAGCTGATGCTGCTCGACGAGCCGTCGTTCGGCCTCGCGCCGCTCGTGGTGCGCGAGCTGTTCGGCATCCTGCGCACCATCAACGCCGAGGCCGGCGTCGGCATGCTGCTGGTCGAGCAGAACGCCGCCATGGCGCTCGAGCTCGCCGACCACGGGTGCGTGATCGAGACCGGCCGCGTGGTCCTTGCGGGCTCGGCGAGTGATCTGAAACAGGACGACGCGGTGCGCCGCTCGTACCTCGGGTATTGATGGACGCGTTCCTGCACCAGGTGCTCGCGGGCCTCGCCACGGGCGGGATCTACGCCAGCCTCGCGCTCGCGCTCGTCATGATCTACCAGGCGACGCACCTCGTGAACTTCGCGCAGGGCGAGATGGCGATGTTCACCACGTAC
>DATMIG010000207.1:0-5387 GCA_035554335.1 Burkholderiales bacterium | reverse complement strand
AGAAAGTGAGGAGCAGCGCCTGGATGTGGCCGCCGTCGACGTCGGCGTCGGTCATCAGGATCACCTTGCCGTAACGCACCCCCGAGAGATCGACGGCGTCGTCCGCACCGTGCGGATCGACGCCGATCGCCGTGGCGATCGCCTGCAGCTCCTTGTTGGCGAGCACCGTGCGGCTGTCCTTCGACATGGTGTTCAGCACCTTGCCGCGCAACGGCAGCAGCGCCTGCGTCTCCTTGTCGCGCGCTTCCTTGGCCGAGCCGCCGGCGGAATCGCCCTCCACGAGGAATAGCTCGTTCCTCTGCACGTCACCGGAAGCGCAGTCGACCAGCTTGCCCGGCAGCGTGGCGATGCCGCTGGATTTTTTCCTCTCGACTTTCTTGCCCTTGGAAAGGCGCGCCATCGCCTGCTCTATCGCGAGCTCGACGATCTTCTTGCCCTCGTCCGGATGCGAGTTCAGCCACAGCTCGAAAGCGTCCTTGACGCACATCTCGAGCAGCCTCGCCGCGTGGCGGGTGGTGAGCTTCTCCTTGGTCTGGCCGTGGAACTGCGTGCGCACGATGCGCGCCGATAGCGTGAAGCAGGCGCGCTGCCAGAGATCCTCGGCCACCACCTTCACGCCCTTCGGCGCGAGCGCCCGCGTCTCCATGAATGCAGCGAGCGCGTCGAAGATGCCGGAGCGGAAACCCGCTTCGTGCGTGCCGCCGGAACGCGTGGGGATGAGGTTGACATGACTCTCGGCGAACACCTCGCCGTCGGCCACCCAGCCGATGGCCCACGACGCGCCTTCGCCCGGCTCGATCTCGGCGATGTCGGTCTGCTGGAAGAATCTCTCGCCCGAGAACACCGGCGCCACGAGATCGCGGCCCGACAGCATCATGTCGAAGTACTGCAGCATGCCGCGCTCGTACTTCCACTGGCGCGTGTCCTTGCCCTCGATGGCGAGCACCATGGTGAGGCCCGGCAGCAGGTACGCCTTCGAGCGGATGAGATGCTCGAGCTCGCCGAGCGGAATGTTCGGCGAATCGAAGTACTTGGGATCCGGCCAGAGGCGCACGATCGTGCCGGTGCGCTTGTCCTTCACCCGCTCGGACTTCAGCTTCTGCTTGAGCTCGCCGCCTTCGAACGCGATGGTGTGCTTCTGGCCGTCGCGGAACACGGTGACCTCGCAGCGCTTCGACAGCGCGTTGGACACCGCCACGCCGACGCCGTGCAGGCCGCCGGAGATGTGGTACGCGCCATCGCCCGCGCGCGAGAACTTGCCGCCCGCGTGCAGCATGGTGAATGCGACTTCCACCGCCGGCTTCTTTTCCACCGGATGCATGTCGACCGGCACGCCGCGGCCCTCGTCCTCCACCTCGACCGAGCCGTCCTTGTGGACCGTGATGGTGATCTTCTTGCCGTGGCCGGCGAGTGCCTCGTCGACCGCGTTGTCGATCGCTTCCTGGATGATGTGGAGGGGATGCACGGTGTGCGTGTACATCCCCGGCATGCGGCGCACGGGCTCGAGGCCCTTCAGCGCCTGGATTGCGGATGCGTCGTAGACTGCCTGCTTTGCCATGTATCTAGTGCTCTTTCCCGGCTTTCGCCCTACCCATTGTATACGCCTGCGCGAAGCGCTCGATGCTGGCGGCCACCGAGGCGGCGAGCGGCTGCTCTTCCCAGATCTGTAATAGTTCCTTCTGCGCGCGCAGCGCCGCGGCGTCCCCGGCGAGGAGGCTATCCACGACCTGGCTCACTGCGCGATCCAGGTCCTCCGCCACGGTCTCGACCAGGCCCCATTCCCGCGCCCGCTCGGCGTCGATCGGTTCTGCGGTCAGCACCAGCCATGCCGCCCGCCCGGATCCCATCAGCCGCGGCAGCAGCGCCGCCTCGACCACGGACGGGATGCCGAGCCGTACCTCCGGCATGGCAAAGCGCGTGCCGCGCGCCGCCACGCGCAGGTCGCACGCCGCGGCAAGCTCGAGCCCCGCGCCGATCACCGCGCCGTGAAGCCGTGCCACCACCGGCACCGGCAGCCTGCGCACCGCATCGCACGCGCGGTGCACGCGACCGATGAACTCGCGCGCCGTGTGCGGGCTGAGCGAGCGTAGCTCGTCGACATCGGCGCCGCCGCAGAACGCCCTGCCGTGGCCGCCGAGCACCACCACCCGGATGGTGTCGTCGACCCGTGCCAAAACCGCGACCAGCGCGTCGAGTGTCGCGGAATCCAGAGCGTTGACCTTCTGCGGGCGGTTGAGGAAGATGCGCGCGACCCCGCCATCGCGTTGGAACTCCACCATGCTTTCATCTTATAGCCGCGGAGCGTTGAAAAAGGTGTCCACGGCGACACTGACCACGGTGCTCTTCAAGCGCGGGCTGCGCAATGTGTTTCTCCAGGGCGTCTTCCTGTTGACAGCGAACCGTTCGCTGCGCATGGTCGGCGAGGCGTTCACGCTACGCTTCATTCCGGCGCGGGAAGACGTCGACCAGCTCGGCGCGTTCGAGGGGCGCGGTCATCCACAGCGCGAAGCGATCGAGGCGTGCCCGCCGGGACAGGTGCTGGTGATGGACGCGCGGCGCGACGCCGCCGCCGCGACCGGCGGCGACATCCTGATGACGCGCCTCATGGTGCGCGGCGCGGCCGGCATCGTCACCGACGGCGGCCTGCGCGACTCGCCGACCATCGAGAAGCTCGACTTGCCGGTCTACTGTGCCGCGCGCTCCGCGCCGCTCAACCTCGTGCGTCACCATGCCGTCGACATGCAGGTCCCGATCGGCTGCGGCGGGGTGGCGGTTTACCCCGGCGACGTGATGGTGGGCGACGCGGAGGGCGTGGTGGTGATTCCGGCCAAGCTCGCCGAGGAAGTGGCGAAGGAAGCCGAGGCCCAGACTCAGTTCGAGGACTGGGTCGAGGAGCGCGTGAGGGAGGGACGCGGCATCTTCGGGCTCTACCCGCCGAGCGCCGAAACGAAAGCCGAGTTCGAGGCGTGGAAAAAGAAGCGCTGAATCTGGCGTCAGGAGCGCAATTCAGTTCCGGTCCTGACCCCGATCTAGAATGCACCGATGGCAAAGAAAGAGGGTGAATGGGCTTTCCCGGTCGAGATGCGGCCGCGGCCCGAAGAGTGGCGCTTCGACCTCGATAGCGCGCTAGACAGCGTGGTCGGCCTGCGCGCGGAGATCCCGGAGGACGCGTTCACCGCGCAGATCCTCGGCACGGAGCGCGCCGGCAGCGGCGTCGTGATCCGCGACGACGGGCTGGTGCTCACCATCGGCTACCTGATCACCGAGGCGAGCACCATCTGGCTCACCACCAACAAGGGCAACGTGGTCGGCGGCTTTCCGCTCGCCTACGACCAGGTGACGGGTTTCGGCCTGGTGCACCCGCTCGGCAAATTGGGCGTGAAGGCGATCGAGCGCGGCACCGCCGCCTCGTGCCGCGTCGGCGAGAACGTCGTCATGGCCGGCCACGGCGGCCGCGCGCATTCGCTCAAGGCCACCGTCTTCGCAAAGCGCGAGTTCGCCGGCTACTGGGAATACGTGCTGGATGAAGCGATCTTCACCGCGCCGGCGCATCCGCAATGGGGCGGCGCGGCGCTGATCGGCGCGGACGGCAAGCTGCTCGGCATCGGCTCGCTTCTTGTGCAGGAGAAGATCGACGCCGGCACGCTGCAAGGGAACATGATCGTGCCGATCGACATCCTGGCGCCGATCCTCGACGACATGGTGAAGCTCGGCCGCCCGAACCGCCCGCCGCATCCGTGGCTGGGGCTGTATGCCACCGAAGCCGGCCCGCGCCTCGTCGTCGCGGGACTCGCCTCCGGCGCGCCGGCGGAAAAGGCCGGGCTGAAAGTCGGCGACGTGCTGATGGAAGTGGCCGGCGGCAAGCCCGCGAGCCTCGCCGACTTCTTCCGCCGCATCTGGGCCTGCGGCAACGCCGGCGCCGAAGTGCGGCTCAAGATCCTGCGCGAGACCGCCACGCGGGAAGTCGTGATGAAGTCAGTCGACCGCAACGACTTCCTGAAGAAGCCGCACCTGCACTAGAGCGCGAGCCGCTTCACCGCCTGCCAGTCGACGAGCCGCGAAAGGTCGCGCTCGTCGGGCAGCCGGTACTTGCCGTCCTTCACCTCCCCCGCCGCCACCTGCTCGGTGAGGAGCAGGAAGAACGCCTGCTCCGCGGGCAGGATGCGCCGGCTCTGCAGCCTTGTCTGGAGCGAGATCGCCGCGCCGAGCGCGCTCTCATAGAACATGCCGAGCGACACGTTCGCGCCTCGCGCGGCGCAGCGGCGGTCGATCTCGTGCGCTTCGGTGAGCCCGATGCGGCCCGGCTTGATCATCAGCGCCCGCGCGCCGCGGTCGAGGAAAAGCTCGGCGTCGAGGCGCGAGACGCAGGCGAAGTCGACCAGCAGCGGGATGCGGCAGTGGCGCTGCAGCTTTTCGAACTGGCTGTCAGGCGCGATCGCGCACGGGTCCTCGGCGACCGCGACGCCTGCATCGGCGATCGCGCGCACGTAATCGGCAATGCCTTCCGCCGGGTAAGCGCGGTTCGCGTCCATCGAGAGCTCGATGCCGTCGCCGATCGCCTTGCGCACTTCCGCGATCACCCTGAGATCCGTGTCGCGCCCCTGCCCGCCCTTCAGCTTCAGCGAGCGAAAGCCGTAGCGCTTGCACATGTCCGCCGCCTCGGCCGCCATCTCGGCCGGCGGCCGGCGCGTGACGATCCAGGTCACCGGCACCTCGATGCCCTTGCCCTCGAAGCCGCGCATCGCCCAGCAGGCGTTGTCGATCAGCGCGCGCCCGGCGAGGTTGCCGTCGAGCCATGAAAACGCCTTGGCAACCGCCGCCGCATCGCCGAGGTCCACGCCCTTGAGCAGCGGCAGGAGCACGTCCTCCATCGTCGCGGCGAGCGAGCGCGGCGAATAGCCGGTGCGCGTCGCCTTGATCACGCCTTCCGCGATGCCGACGGCGCCGTCGTCGGCGACGAGCTTCAGAAGCGCGTAGTCGCTCGAGCTTTCCGCCGCATAGGCCCAGGTCACCGGGCGGCGGTACGGCAGGCGATAGAAGTGCAGCGACCAGTCGGCGAGCTTCATGTTGGTATTCTGCCGTCATGAAGGCGGAGCGCGTGGTGGCAAGCGGCGACCGGCTCGGCGAATGCCCGATCTGGGACGAGCGCATGGGCGTGCTGTGGTGGGTCGACATCCACGGCCAGGCGCTGCGGCGCTGGGACGGCGAGGAGACGAAGACCTTCGCCATGCCGTCGCCGCCGGGCAGCATCGCGCTGCGTCGCGAAGGCGGGATGCTCGTGGCGCTCGAAGGACGGATCTCTTCGCTTGGCACCACGGAACCCCAGTTGCTCGTGCGGCCGCCCGAGCACGCCGCGCCGCTGCGCTTCAACGACGGGCGCTGCGACC
>DATMIG010000206.1:0-9868 GCA_035554335.1 Burkholderiales bacterium | reverse complement strand
CTGATCGAGGTGCTCGAGGACTTTGCCGCACCGCCGGATGAGGCCGCCTAGAAACCATATTAGCAAAGCGCCGTAGCGCACTGATAAATAGCGCTATTGTCCTGATCATGCCACCGGCATGCCCGGTTGCCGTACTGCGGGTTGGCGAGCGGAGCCCGCGGGCGGGCTGAAGCGCACCTACATCAAGCGCTGGGACTGATCAGGACAGCTTGTCAGTCGGCGGCAGCGGGAAGCGCGCCACGGGGATGCCTTCGTCGACCAGCGCATCGTGCTCTTCGTTCGTCGCTTGGCCGCGGATGGCGCGAGCCGGCGCCTCTTCGTAGTGGATCCTGCGCGCCTCGCTCGCGAATTCGCGCCCGACGTCCTCGGTCTTGGTGAGGATCTCGTCGAGCATCTTCGAATAAAGCATCTGCGCGATGGCGAAGGCGTCCTTGCCGTCCATCTCCGGCGTTTTCACCATATTGTTGGAGGTGGCGGCGGGCGCCGTCTTCGGCGGCTGTGCGCCAAGGTTCGCGCGCGTGGCCGAGGGCACGCGTTCGACCGCCGTCGTCGAGCACTTCGGGCACGAGACGAGGCCGCGCTCCTTCTGCGAAGCGTAGTCGGCCGCCGAGTTGAACCAGCCCTCGAAGCGGTGGCCTTTGGAACAAAGCAGGTCGAAAACAATCATTTAGCACATTCTACAATGCGTCCATGAGCCGCTATCGCGAAGATTCCCGCGCGGTCGAACGCCTGGTTGAGCCCGATCGCGTACACCGGGACGTGTACACGAGCCCGGAGATCTTTGAGCTCGAGATGGAGCGCCTCTGGTCGCGCGCCTGGATCTATGTCGGCCACGCGAGCCAGATTCCGAACGCCGGCGACTTCATCACCGTCGACATCGCCGCCAAGCCGGTGATCATGGTCCGCCACACCGACGGCTCGATCCGCGTGCTCATGAATCGCTGCGCGCACAAGGGCACCAAGGTGGTGAGCGATTTCTCCGGCAACGCGGGCAAGACCTTCCGCTGCCCGTATCACGCCTGGACGTACCGCCTGGACGGGACGCTGCTCAACATCCCGCTGAAGGACGGCTACAGCGGCACGCGGCTCGAGCCGCAAGGCCTGCCGGTCGTGAAAAACGTCGAGACGTACCGCGGCTTCGTATTCGCCCGCCTGGCGCAAGAAGGCATCGGCTTTCGCGACTATTTCGGCGACTCGCTCTCCTCCATCGACTTCCTGGCCGACCGCTCGCCCGAGGGCGAGCTGGAGCTCGTCGGCGGCTGCCTGAGGTACCTGCACAACTGCAACTGGAAGATGTTCGTGGAGAACCTCAACGACACCATGCATCCGATGATCGCGCACGCGGGATCGGCCGGCATCGCCAAGAAGCTGTGGGAAGGCAAGCCCGCGGACATGCCGAAGCCGATGGCGATCGAGCAGTTCGTGCCCTTCGTCAGCGACTACCACTTCTTCGACCAGATGGGCGTGCGCGTGTACCTGCATGGACACAGTTTTTCCGGTGTGAATTTCTCCATCCATTCCGCCTACTCGACCATTCCCGAGTACGAAGCGGCGATGAAGCGCGCCTACGGCGAGGAACGCGCGCAGAAGATCCTCGGCACGGTTCGCCACAACACCGTCTACTACCCGAGCCTCACCATCAAGGGCGCGATCCAGTCGATCCGCGTCGCGCGGCCGCTCGCGGCGGACAAGACGGTGCTCGAGTCGTACACGTTCCGGCTGAAGGGCGCGCCCGAGGCGCTGCTGCAACGGACGATCACCTACAACCGGCTGATCAATTCGCCCATGTCGGTCGTCGGGCACGACGACCTGCACTGCTACCGCGCCATCCAGGAAGGGCTCGCGGCGCAAGGAAACGACTGGGTGAACCTGCACCGCAACTTCGACGCGGCGGAGGCTGGCGCGCCCGAGGTCACCGCGAACGGGACCAGCGATATCTCGATGCGCAACCAGTTCCGCGCCTGGCGCGAGTTCATGACCGAATGACGCCGAGCGACCAGGAGCTGGCGCGCTTCGTGCGCCACGAGGCGCGGCTCATCGACGAGAAGCGCTTCGACGAGTGGTACGCCCTCTTCGCCGACGACGCCTATTACTGGGTCCCGGCGGTGCATGGCCAGAAGAGCCCGCTCACCGAGAACTCGCTCGCCTACGAGGACAAGCTCCTCCTCCAGCTGCGCCTCGAGCGCCTGAAGAGCCCCCTCGCCTACTCGCAGAAACCCTCGAGCCGCTGCCTGCACGTACTGCAGGAGCCCGACGTCGAGAAGCGCGACGACGCGAAAGGCGAATTCCTCACCCGCACGCCGTTCATGTACACCGAGACCAAGGGCGACGATTCCCAGCGCTACGCCGCCACCGCCTGGCACACCCTCGTCTGGCAGGACAACCGCCTGCGCATCAAGCTGAAGCGCGTCGACATCCTGAACTGCGATGCGGCACTACCATCTATTCAACTCTTCCTGTAATTGGGGTCAGATCAACATTTCAGGATTGGCAGATAAGTGACAGCCATCGTCACCGGCGGAAGCGCGGGAATCGGCCGAGCGATCGTGCAGCGGCTGCTCGAGCGCGGCGAGGAAGTGATCGGTCTCGATCTGCAGCCGACCGATCTGAAGGCGAAGCAGGTGAAGGTCGATCTCACGGACGCCGCGGCGACGCGCCAGGCGGCTGATGACCTGGCGAAATCGCATCGCATCACGACGGTGATTCACAACGCCGGCGTCATCCGCCCTGCCCTGCTGCCCGAAGTGAAGCTGGAGGACTTCAACGCGCTCGTGAACCTGCACCTCGGCGCGGCGATCACGCTTACGCAGGCGGCACTGCCGGCGATGAAGGAAGCGGGCTACGGCCGCGTAGTGCTCGTGTCGTCCCGGGCGGTGCTCGGGCTCGCGACGCGGACGTCCTATTCAGCGACCAAGGCCGGCATGCTCGGCATGGCGCGCACCTGGGCGCTCGAGCTCGCGCCGATGGGGATCACGGTGAACGTGGTCGCGCCGGGACCGATCGAGACGGACAACTTCTACAGCGTGATCCAGCGTGGCAGCGCGCAGGTCGAGCGCGTGGCGCAGTCGATCCCGGTGAAGCGGCTAGGCCAGCCCGACGACGTCGCGCGAGCGGTGCTCTTCTTCGCCGACCGCGACGCGGGCTTTGTGACCGGCCAGGTCCTGTATGTCTGCGGCGGGACGAGCGTCGGCACGCTGACCCTTTAGCGCCTCCACGAGGCGCAGCTGCGCCGGCAGGCAGACGCGCTTCAGGTCATAGCGCTGCATCACCGTCTCGCGCGCCGCGGCGCGCAGCGGGCGCTGGTCCATCGCGAGTGCCTGGTCGACCTTCTCCGCGATCGCGTCCGGCGAGAAGAAGTCGACCACGAGGCCGTTGTGCCCATCGCGGATCACCTCCTCGACCGGCGGCGTGCGCGAGCCGATCACCAGGCATCCGGCCGACATCGCCTCCAGCATCGACCACGAGAGGACGAACGGATAGGTCAGGTACACGTGCACCGACGAGCGCTGCAGGAGACGCAAGTAATCGGCGTACGGAATTTTCCCGGTGAATTGCACCCGCGAGAGATCGATGCGGCCTTCGAGCTCCTTCAGCATGCGCTGGCGATAGGTCTGGCCCTCCGGCAGCCGCGGCGAATAGCTCACATCGTCGCCGCCGACGACCACGATGCGCGCCTTCGGCCGGCGGCGCTGGATCTCCGGAATGGCGCGCATGAAGGTATGGAAGCCGCGATACGGCTCGAGATTGCGCGCGACGTAGGTGATCAGCTCTTCCTCGGGCTCGCCCTGCGGCCGCACGAGGTCGGTATCGACGCCGTCGTGGATGGTGGCGATGCGCGGCTTCCAGGCGGCCGGAAACTGACGATGCTGCCACCAGGTCGGTGCCATGCCGAAGTCCGAGGCGTCGAGCGACATGAGGAGCGGCGCATTCATCACGCGCGTGCGCAGCATCTTCTCGGCCGTCACCGGGTACTCCGGATCGAAGCCGAGATCGGCGCCGCTCGAGCGGTAGAAGAACTCGCAGTAAAGGAGGATGCGCGCTTCCGGGAACACGTCCTTGAGGAACAGCGCCTCGCCCCAGCCGATGTGCGCAAAGACGACATCCGGCCGGAATCCCGCGCGCCGCAGCTGGGCGGCGGCCGCGGCCACCCGCCGTCCGCGATGCACGGCGCGCGCCACCGGCGCGTCGAAGCCTTTCGCCTCGAGCTCCGGCAGCTCGTAGCCGAGCAGGTGCGCGCGGATCTGCGGCCGGTTGCGCAGGAGGTTGGCCTTTTCGCCGAGCGCGACGACCTCGTGGCCCTCCTGCGCATAGTGCGCGGCGAGATGGCGATACTGCGCCGGAAAGTTCTGGTGGACGAAAAGAAAGCGCATTACACCGGCTCGCGCATCGCGCGGCGCAGATAGTTCGTGACCGGCGCGAGCAGGTAGTCGAGCGCCGTGCGGGTATCGGTACGGATGAAGACCTCGGCCGGCATGCCGGCCGTCATGCGCAGATCGCCGAGCGCGCCGGGAGCGACGGCGACCTGCGCGACGTAGTACGGCGCGCCGTTGTGCTCGTCGACCATCCGGTCGCCCGAGACGTACATCACGCTGCCCTTCACGAGCGGCGTGGTGCGCTGCTTGTACGCGGTGAGGCGGATCTCGGCTTCCGAGCCCTTCTGCACGTGGTTGATGTCTTCCGGCCGGATGCGCGCCTCGACGATCAGCGTCTTCTCCGCCGGCACGATCTCCATCAGGACATCGCGCGGCCCGACCACCGCGCCCGCCGTGAAGACCCGCAGGCCGACCACCTCGCCGTCGATCGGCGCCACCACGTGCTGCCGCTGCGCCGCGTCCTTCGACGGACGCAGCTTCTCTTCCAGGTCGAATATGCGGGCGGTGCTGTCCTTCAAATCATCCACCGCCTGCTGCTTGTACGTGTTCTGCGCCGTGACGATGCGCAGCTCGAGCTCGGCCGCCTTTTGGCGCGCGCGCGACAGGTTGGCGCGATCCTCGCCGTGCTTCACCTCGTACTCCGCCACCGCGCGCTGCAGGGTGAGGACGCGAGTCTTCTGCACGAACTTCTGGCGCAGGAGCTCCTCGTTGGCCTTGAGCTCTTCCTTCTGCAGCTCGATCGCGCGCTCCTCGGCGGCGATCTGCTCGGTGAGCGCCGCCGCCTCGGTTTGCGTCTCCTTGATCTGGGAGCGCAGCTGGGTCACCTGGCTGTCGACCGACTGGCGCCGCGAGCGGAATAGCGCGCGCTCGCGCTCGAGGATCTCGGCGACCTTTGGATCCTTCTCGCGCTTGGCAAAGTCCGCCGGGAAAACCGGCTTGGCGGCATACGCGGCCTCGGCCGCGAGACGCGCGGACTTCGCCCGCTCGGCAATGAGCTGGAGCGAAAGCATGTCGAGCGTCGCATCGACCCTGACGTCGTCGATCACCACGAGCGGCTGACCCTGCTTCACCTTGTCGCCGTCGCGTACGCGGATCTCGCGCACGATGCCGCCTTCCTGGTGCTGGACCACCTTGCGGTTGAGGTCCACCTTGACGAACGCCGGCGCCACGATCGCGCCCGAGAGCGGCGCCACCGCCGTCCAGCCGCCCAGGCCGATCACGCCCGCGGCGATGATGAGGAGGCCGGTACCGACGAGACGCCTGAGCTCTTTCATGCCGCCCGCCTCACGATCCGCTGCAGGATCTCGCTGCGCGGCCCGAACGCCTCGACGTTGCCGTCGCGCAGCACGAGCACCTTGTCGACGCCGACGAGCAGCGAGGGACGGTGCGCGACGATGACGACCGTCACGCCCTCCTCCCTCAGCGCGTGCAGCGTCGCGAGCAACGCCTGCTCGCCCTCGGCATCGAGGTTCGAGTTCGGCTCGTCGAGCACCACCAGCCGCGGATCGCCATACAGCGCGCGGGCCAGGGCGATGCGCTGGCGCTGCCCGGGCGAAAGCGCGAAGCGCTCGCCGATTTCGGTGTCATAGCCGTTCGGCAGCCGCAGGATGAGTTCGTGGACGTTCGCGCGCTGCGCGGCGCGGATCACCGCGGCGGCGTCGGGCTCGCCGAGCCGGGCGATGTTCTGCGTGACCGTGCCGGGGAAGAGCTCGACTTCCTGGGGCAGGTAGCCGATGTGGCGGCCCAGGTCTTCGCGCGGCCAGCTCGATACGTCGGCGCCGTCGAGCCGCACCGTGCCGGCGACCGGCCGCCAGATGCCGACGATGAGGCGCGCGAGCGTCGACTTGCCGGAACCGCTCGGCCCGATGATGCCGAGCGACTCGCCGGCCGGCAGCGCAAACGAGGCGCCGCGGATGATCGGGCGCTCGGCGCCCTTCACACCGAATACGACGCGCTCGACGCCGAGGCGGCCTTCGGGCGCCGGCAGCGCCGTCGTGACCTGCTCGTCGTTCCGCGACTGGAAGAGCTCGTCCAGCCGCCGCCACGCGGCGCGCGCCTCGATGAGGTGCTTCCAGCCGGCGACGAGCTGCTCCACGGGCGCGAGCGCACGGCCGAGCAGGATGGTGGCGGCCATCATCACGCCCGCGCTCACCTGGTGATCGATGACGACGTACGCGCCCGCCGCGAGCATCGCCGTCTGGATGATCTGGCGCGCGAACTTGGTGCTGGACGAGATCGCCGCACCGGCCCGCGTCGCGCTCGCCTGCTCCGCGAGCGCGGCTTCGTTGAACCCCCTCCAGCGCTGCGTCACCGCCGGCAGCATGCCGAGCGCGTGCACCACTTCGGCATTGCGCACGGCGGTATCGATGAAGCGCGAGGCTCGCCGTCCTTCGGCCTGCGCGCGCTCGACCGGCCGGTGCGTCAGCCGCTCGTTCAGGTACGCGAGCGTGAGCATGGTTACCGCACCGATCAGCGCGATCAGGCCGAGCAGCGGGTGAAAGAGCGCGATCACGAGCAGGAAAGCCGGCAGCCACGGCGCATCGAAAAGCGCCAGCATCCCGGCGCCGCTGAAGAAGCTGCGCAGCGCGCCGACATCGCGCAGCGCGTACGCGTGCTGGGCCGCGCCCTGACGGGCCGCGGAGCCAAGCAGACTATCGATCACCTTCGGGCCGACCATCCGGTCGATGGCGCGCCCCAGCGCGGCGAGCAGGTACGCCCGCACGAGGTCCAGCGCCGCCATCGCGGCGAGGGCCATGCCGCAGGCGAGCGTCAGCGCGACCAGCGTCTCGTTGCTGCGGCTCGTCAGCACCCGGTCGAAGACCTGCAGCATGTAGAGCGGCGGCGCGAGCAGCAGCAGGTTCATCACCAGGCTGAAGAAGCCCACGAAGAGAACGTACGGTCGCAGCCCTGCCAGAACCTTCCGCATCGGCCGCACTTTTTCAGAAACAAGGTGCCGCCGTCCTGCGATTGCCGACACGGCATGCCCGCCGCTCGGCCCATGTTACTGGAGCGCGACAGGGAGGTCGGGCTATCGACCGTTGTCGGGGCTGTCCCGATACTGCGGCGTCCTGAATTCTGTACTCCGGGAAACAGTGCCCTCTTCCAAACCTGGCGCACGCGTCAACGGCGCGGCGGCAGCGTTTTCACGCCCGGTCCTCAACCCCCACCCAGCAGGAAGTCACTAGATGGCCACTTTCAATGGCACGGAAGGCAACGACACCATCACCGGCGGCGCCGACAGCGACGTCATCAACGGCAACGGCGGCAACGACTCGCTCCTCGGCGGCGATGGCAGCGATACCGTCCGCGGCGGCGCCGGCAACGACTTCCTGAGCGGCAACGCCGGCACCGACTGGGTCGAAGGCGGCACCGGCAACGACGAAGTGCGCGGCGGCTCCGGCCAGGACAGCATCGCCTTCCACGAATTCGGCGCGGCGAACGCCGACATCCTTTCCGACTTCGACGCCGGCTGGGACAACATCCAGCTCGACGCCTCCGCGTTCACAGCGATCGGCGCGGCGGGACGCATGTCGTCCGGCGACGCGCGCTTCTTCTCGGGAACGGCGGCACATGATGCGGACGACCGCATCATCTACAACCAGGCGACCGGCCAGCTCTTCTACGACGCCGACGGCAACGGCGCCGGCGCCGCGCAGCTGATCGCGACCATCTCCAACCACTCCGCGCTCAGCGCTACGGACCTGTGGGTATTCGGCAGCGCGCCTTCCAGTGGCCAGGTCATCAACGGCACGGATGGCGACGACCAGCTGACCGGCACGCCGGGTAACGACACGATCAACGGTTTGGGTGGCAACGACACCATCGTCATGGTCACCCGGGACTCGTCCGGAGCCGTTCACAATCCCGGCAACGACGTCATCGACGGCGGCGGCGGCAGCGACCTGCTCGCTTTCAGCCGCGGCGACTCGATCAGCACCGGCGCGCTGACGGTGGACATGGCGGCGGGCACGTACAGCGTCGCCGGCGGCGGCGGCTCGGGCACCTTTACCGGCATCGAGAGAATCCAGGGCAGCTTCCAGGCCGATTCGCTCAGCGGCACCAGCGGCGCGGACGAGATCGGCGGCTCGTTCGGTAGTGACACCATCATCGGCCTCGACGGCAACGACACTCTCCTGGGCGGAGGCGGCGGGGATTCGGTGCTCGGAGGGGCCGGTGATGACGTGCTCGACAGCGGCGGCGGTCCGAGCTACCTCGACGGCGGCGACGGCAACGACACCATTGGCCTCGTCAACGGCAACGACACGGTCCTCGGCGGCGCCGGGGACGACAGCATAGAGATCGGCTTTCTTGCCACCGGTGGCAGCAGCGATTACGGCACGAAGACCATCGACGGCGGTACGGGCATCGACAGCCTGTCGTTCTCGGAGACGCGTAGTGCCGTCGTGGTGGATCTGGAAGCCGGCACATTGAGCGGCGGCGGCTCCAATGCCACGGGAAGCGCGGGAAGCGCGAGCTTGACCTCGATCGAGAATTTCGACGTCAGCCCCAGCGGGATGGCGAACCAGATTACCGGCAGCAGCGTCGCCAACGTCCTGCATGGCGGTTCCGGCGCCGACACGATCGACGGGCGGGCGGGGAACGACACGCTCACAGGCGCGGCCGGCGCGGACACGTTCGTATTCGATCAGGCAGCGGGTGCCACGAACGCTGACCAGGTAATGGACTTCGTCTCCGGCACGGACACCCTCCAGCTCGACGCGAGGGTCATGGCGGCACTCGGCGCTTCCGGCCGCTTCAGCACCGAAGACCCGCGCTTCTATGCGGCGCCAGGCGCTTCCAGCGGCCACGATGTCGATGACCGAATCGTCTACGACACCACGACGGGCGAGCTTTGGTACGACCGCGACGGCAGCGTAGGCGAGACGCCGCAGCTCCTCGCCACCCTGCAAGGCGCGCCCTCGCTCGCCGCGACGGACATCGTGGTCGTGAACGGCTCCGGCGGCACCGGCGGCTCGGTCATCAACGGCACCGAGGGCGACGACTCCCTCGTCGGCACGGCCGGCAACGACACCCTCAATGGCTTCGGCGGCAACGACACGCTCGATGGCGCGGGTGGCGCGGACCAGCTCAACGGCGGCAGCGGAGATGATCGGTACGTCGTCACTGCGGGCGACACGATCTCCGATCCGAGCGGTGTCGACACGCTGGTGCACTCGTACACCACCACCGACCCGGGCGCCACCCTGCCCGACGGCATCGAGAACGGCATCCTGAGCGGGAATTTCGAGAACTTTGGCGACAACACCCCGGCGCCCTTTCTGGTCGGCAACTCCCTCGACAACGTTCTGACCAATGAGGCGCAGATCTCAGGCCTCTTCATCGATCTCGACGGCGGCGCGGGCAACGACACGCTGATCGGCGGCCAGGGAACCGATCGCTTCCGCTTCGAGGCGGGCAGCGGCAATTACGGCAATGACGTTGTCCAGGGCAGCCCCGGCGGCTTCGACATGCTGTACTTCGGCACCGCCACCACG
>DATMIG010000205.1:0-1940 GCA_035554335.1 Burkholderiales bacterium | reverse complement strand
CTCGCCATCGAGGCGCGCACGGTGGGCGGGGAATCCTGGCGGTTTGGTCCGATCGACGAAACGGGCGGTGCGCGCGGCTATCAGGAGTTCGTGGCCCGGCTGCGCGTCCTGTACGAGCGCGAAAAGGAAGAGATCGAAGCGCGCTTCCCGAAGGTGTTGCGCAAGGTCGCCGGCTACAACCTGGACCACATCGGCCCGCCGCACGCCAACGCGGCGCACATCCTCGTCGGTTCCGAAGGCACGCTCGCCTGGTCCGAGCGGCTGCACCTCAAGCTCTCGCGCATCCCGCCGCAGCGCGCGCTCGGCGTGTGCCACTTCCCGAAGTTCTACACCGCGATGGATCTCACCCAGCAAATCGTGAAGCTGCGGCCGAGCGCGGTGGAGCTCGTCGATCGCACGATGATCGGCCTCGCGCGCGACATCCCGGCGTTCCGCCAGACGGTCGATGCCTTCATCAAGGGCGAACCCGATTGCATCCTGCTTGTCGAGTTCGCCGGCGAGGAAAACCAGGCGCCGCGGCTCAAGCAGCTCGTAGAGCTCATGGCGGATCTCGGACTGCCGGGTTCCGTCGTCGAGGTCACCGACGCGAAGCAACAGCGCGACATCTGGGAGGTGCGCAAGGCCGGCCTCAACATCATGATGTCGATGAAGGGCGACGGCAAGCCCGTCTCCTTCATCGAGGACTGCGCGGTGCCGCTCGAGCACCTGGCCCAGTACACCGATCGCCTGACGCGCGTCTTCGAGAAGAACGGCACGCGCGGCACGTGGTACGCCCACGC
This sequence comes from Burkholderiales bacterium, assembly GCA_035554335.1. Classification (GTDB taxonomy): domain Bacteria; phylum Pseudomonadota; class Gammaproteobacteria; order Burkholderiales; family SG8-39; genus SCGC-AG-212-J23. Next base: position 1,161 of record DATMIG010000205.1, on the reverse strand, counting down.
GTCGGTCGGCACGCTACACGTGCGCCCGATCCTCGACATGCGGCGCGACGGTGCCGAAAAAATGCGCGCCATTGCCGAAGAAGCGTGCGCGATGGTGAAGGAGTACAAGGGCGCGTATTCCGGCGAGCACGGCGACGGCCTCGTGCGCTCGGAATGGATCGAGCCCTTCTTCGGCCCGCGTCTCACGAAATCCCTGGCCGACATCAAGTCATGGCTCGACCCGCGCGGCCTGATGAACCCGGGCAAGATCGTCAACCCGCCGAAGATGGACGACAAGTCGCTCTTCCGCTTCAGGCCTGGCTACCGCACCGACGCACCGGCGCCGGCGCTTGACTGGAGCGAATGGGGCGGCTTCGACAAGGCCGTCGAGATGTGCAACAACAACGGCCACTGCCGCAAGTTCGACGCCGGCACGATGTGCCCGTCTTATCGCGCGACGCGGAACGAACGGGACTTGACGCGCGGCAGAGCCAATACCCTGCGCCTTGCGCTCTCCGGCCAGCTCGGCGACGAGGGCGAGCAGGCGGTGAAGGACGCGCTCGATCTCTGCGTGTCGTGCAAGGGCTGCAAGCGCGAATGCCCCACCGGGGTCGACATGGCGCGCATGAAGATCGAGTTCATGGCGCACTACAAGGCGCGGCACGGGCACACGCTGCGCGACCGCGCCATCGCTTTTCTGCCGCGATACGCGCCCCTGGCCTCGCGCATGGCGCCGCTCGCCAATACCGTGATGGCGGCGGCCAAAGGCGCGCTCGGTTTTGCGCGCGAGCTGCCGCGCTGGCGCTCGGACTGGTTCCGCGACACCGGGACCGCGGATGGCGACGTGATCCTTTTCGTCGACACTTTCAATCGCTACTTCGAGCCGGAGAACGCGCGCGCCGCGATGAACGTGCTGACCGCCGCCGGCTACCGGGTGCATGCGCCGGCGGGTCTTTGCTGCGGGCGGACGTTCCTCACCGCGGGCATGGTGGAGGAGGCGAAACGGGAGGCGCAGCGCCTGCTCGACGTCCTGGGTGGCGCGGCGGCGCGCGGCGTGCCGGTCGTCGGCCTGGAGCCGTCGTGCCTCTTCTCGCTGCGCGACGAATACGGCGTGCTGCTCAAAGGCGCCGAGATGCTCGCGCGCCACTCGTTCCTGTTCGAGGAGTTCCTCGCCGAGCGGCC
>DATMIG010000204.1:0-2343 GCA_035554335.1 Burkholderiales bacterium | reverse complement strand
CCATCGGCCACGCGGATGGATGGCGAAATGGCCCGCGCGCCGGTCCAGAATGGCGGCGAAGAGAGACGGGCTGGAGAAAGTGGGCAGGCACAGCCACTCCAGGCTGCCGTCGCGGCAGATGAGCGCCGCCGTGCGGCAGTTGCCGATCAGCGCATAGTCACCGATCGCGGGCCACGGCATCCGGGACGTCAGTCCCGGTGGCGGCGTCCGAAGAGCGCGAGGCCGAGGCCGGTGCCCAGGCCCCAGAGCCCATTCGCGACGAGCGCGAGCGCCACCGCGGTGCCGGCGAAGCCGCCGCCGAGCGGCTGGCCCTTGAGCGGCGCGACGACGAACCAGGCGACGAGCGTCGGCAGCACGGCGCCGAAAAGGGTCGCGGCTACGAGGAGCCGCGCCGTTTCGAGCCGGGCGAGCACGACGGCGAGCACCACGCCCCACACGCCGCCCCAGAAGGCGAGCGACCAGACCTGCGGGAGGCCGAACGGCGCCGTCGCCTGCAGCGAGTACGCCTGACGGCTGGTGAGCTCGAGGGCGTGGAAGAGGGTCACGACACCCTGGTGGAAGACGAGCACCGAGACGGCGCCGGACAGGAATCCGACGACCGCCCAGCGCGAAAGCGCGGATCCGTGCGTCGAATGCGGCAATGCTTGCGTAGTGGGCATGGAGGCCTCCTAACGGGAAAGGAGCACCGCGGCTGCGCCGAGCGCAGCAACCGCGACGAGCGCGGCGCGGTTCATGGTGAGCCCGAGCTGGATGCTGTGGCGCTTCGCCCGGGCATCGAAGCGGCCGTGCGCGCCGTGGTCGCCGGGCACCGGCTGATAGAGGTTGTCTTTGCGCCCGGGCGGCAGGGGCTGGTCGGTGTGCTGGCCGCGATACGCCTCGCGCGCCAGGATCCAGTCGCCGAGGCCCGGAAGGAGGCGCGTGCCGACGATCGCCTTGATCGCCGGCCAGCCGACCCACACCTCGCGCCGCCGGTGCGTCGCCGCGAAGTAGATGCCGCGCGCCGCCACTTCCGGCTGGAAGATGGGCGGCAACGGCTGCGGCTGCCGTGTCATGCAGGTGCGGCCCCAATCGAACTGCGGCGTGTTGAACGCCGAGAGCTGCACCATCGTCAGGTGCACGCGACTCCTGCGATGGATGAGCTCGGAGCGCAGCGAATCGGTGAAGCCGCGAATCGCGGCCTTCGCGCCGCAGTATGGCGCCTGCAGCGGGATCGAGCGGTAGGCGAGCGCGGAGCCGACCTGCACGATGGTGCCGCGGTTGCGCGGCAGCATGCGCTTCAGTGCGGCGCGCGTGCCCCACACCGTGCCGAGATACGTGACTTCGGTGGCGCGGCGGAAGTCTTCGGGCGCGACCTGCATGAACTCGCAGAAGATGGTGGCCATCGCGTCGTTCACCCAGACGTCGATCGGACCCCACTCCCGCTCGACGCGGGCGGCCGCTTCGTCGACCGCGTGCTCGTCGGCGACGTCGGTCGGCAGCACCATGGCTTCGCTGCCGGCGTGCTCGATTTCCTTTTTGGCAGCCTCCAGGCCGTCGACCCCGCGCGCCAGCAGCGCCACGCGCCAGCCTTTCTCGCCGAAGAGGCGCGCCGTGGCGCGCCCTACGCCGGCCGATGCGCCGGTAATGACAATCGTCTTCTTCATGCGCTGCACAAAGCAAGCGCCGCGCCTTAACGGCCGCTTAACGCGGGCTGTCGGCGACCTCGGCGCGCAGCCGCGGCAGGAACTGCGGCCACTGGCGCTGCAGGTAGGCGATCAGCGCTTCGCGCACCCTGCAGCGCAGGTCCCAGGCCTTCGAGGCATCGGCGGCGCTGACCAGCACGCGCAGCTGCATCGCCCGCTCGTTCGTGTCCGTGACCTGGATGAGGGCGAGGCGTCCGTCCCATTCCGGCGCGCCGCGGCACACGCGCGCGAGCTCCTCGCGCAGCGGCTCGAGCGGCAGGCCGTAGTCGACCCACAGGAAGGCGGTGCCGAGGAGCTCGCTCGAGGTGCGCGTCCAGTTCTGGAACGGCTTCTCGATGAAATACTGCAGCGGCACCACGAGGCGCCGCTGGTCCCAGATGGCGACCACGACGAAAGCGCGGCCGATCTCCTCGATGCGGCCCCATTCGTTCTCGACGATCACCACGTCGTCGAGGCGGATCGGCTGGGTGAGCGCGATCTGCAGGCCGGCGAGCAGGTTGCCGAGCACCGGTTTGGCGGCGAGGCCGGCCGCGATGCCGACCACGCCGGCGGAGGCGAGCAGTCCGGCGCCGACGCTGCGCACGCCGGGAAAGGTGAGCAGCGCGAAGGACAGTCCGACGACCGCGACCAGCGTGGCGAGCGTGCGCGTCAGCACGCGCGT